>CABZHY010000005.1 GCA_902525565.1 uncultured Pelagibacteraceae bacterium | reverse complement strand
TTGTGGAAATGGTGATCTTTTTGGTCCTGGAAATGCTAAATTACCTCTTCCACCAATGCTTATGTTTGACAGAATAACTGAAATCAATGAAAATAATGGTACATTTAATAAGGGCTCTTTAAAAGCTGAATTAGATATTAAAGATAATCTTTGGTTTTTTGATTGTCATTTTAAAAAAGATCCAGTTATGCCAGGGTGCTTAGGTTTAGATGCTATGTGGCAACTGGTAGGTTTTTTTCTAGGCTGGCTAGGAAATCCTGGAAAAGGAAGAGCTCTAGGAGTGGGTACTGTAAAGTTTACAGGTGAAGTTTTACAGAGTGTAAAAAATGTAAGATATGAAATAGATATGAAGAAAATTATGTCTCCTGGAGGAACAACCGTTGGACTTGCAAATGGAATTGTTCTTGCAGATAATAAAAAAATATATTCAGCAGAAAGTTTAAAAGTTGGGTTGTTTAAATAATGAGAAGAGTAGTTATTTCAGGTTTAGGAGTTGTTTCTTGTTTAGGAAATAATCAAGAAGAGGTTCATCAATCTTTATTAAATTCAAAATCAGGAATTTCTTTTGCTGAAGAGTACAAAGAGCATAATTTAAAAAGCCATGTTCATGGTAAGCCAAATATTAAGCTTGAAGATCATATCGATAGAAAAACAATTAGGTTTATGGGTTCAGGCTCAGCTTATAATTATATTGCAATGAAAGAAGCTATTGAAGACTCTGGATTAGAAGAAAGTGAAGTAAGTAATTTTAAAACTGGAATTGTGATGGGCTCAGGGGGACCTTCTATAGAAAATGTAATTTTAGCTGCAGATAAAACTAGAGCGAAGACACCAAAATTAATGGGACCTTTTATTGTTCCAAGAACTATGGCCAGTACTGCTTCTGCAACACTTGCAGTACCATTTAAAATTAAAGGAACTAACTACACGATGAGTTCCGCATGTGCAACTAGTGGACATTGCATAGGAAATTCTATGGAATTAATTCAAATGGGTAAACAGGATGTTGTTTTTGCAGGTGGTAGTGAAGAAATTCATTGGGCAATGACAGCAATGTTTGATGCTATGACAGCTTTATCATCAAAATATAATGACACTCCACAATCTGCGTCTAGAGCTTATGATAAAACTAGAGATGGGTTTGTAATTGCAGGTGGTGCAGGCGTATTAGTACTTGAAGAATACGAACATGCTAAAGCAAGAGGTGCTAAAATATACGCAGAATTAACTGGTTATGGAGCAACTTCAGATGGATACGATATGGTAGCACCATCGGGTGAAGGTGCTGTTAGATGCATGAAAATGGCAATGACAACTGCTAAAAATAAAATTGATTACATTAATACTCACGGAACATCCACTCCAGTTGGAGATATAACTGAGCTTAATGCTATTAAAGAAACTTTTGGAGAAGATATTCCAAAAATAAGTTCAACAAAATCTTTATCGGGTCATCCTTTGGGGGCTGCTTCAGTGCATGAAGCAATCTATTGTTTGATAATGATGAAAAATAATTTCATAACAGGATCGGCAAATATCACAGATATGGATGATGATGCTAAAAAATTTCCAATTGTTGCAAAAACTGAAACAGGATCAACCTTAAATACAGTAATGTCAAACAGTTTTGGTTTTGGTGGAACAAACGCAGCTTTAATTTTTGAAAAGGTTTAATTTATGAGTTTGATGAAAGGTAAAAAGGGATTAATCATGGGTGTAGCCAACGAAAGATCTATTGCCTGGGGTATTTCTCAAAAACTTGCTGAGGCTGGAGCGGAGCTAGCATTTACATATTTGGGTGACGCTTTAAAAAAAAGAGTGGTTCCATTAGCAGAAAAATTAAATTCAAACGTTACATTTAGTTGTGATGTTGAAAAAAAAGAAGAAGTTGTAAAATTATTTGAAGATATCAAATCCCAATGGGGTGAAATTGATTTTGTAGTTCATGCAGTTGCTTTCTCTGATAAATCAGAGTTATCAGGTGAATATTTAAATACGACTAGAGAAAACTTTTTAAGAAGTATGCTAATTTCATGCTTTTCATTTACTGAAGTAGCAAAAGAAGCTTCAAAGGTAATGAGGCAAGATGGAAGTTTATTAACTTTAACTTACGAATCTACTAAAGCAATCCCAAATTATAATGTAATGGGTGTTTGTAAATCTGCTTTAGAGGCCAGTGTTAAATACTTAGCTAGAGATTTGGGTGGTAAAGGCATGAGAGTAAATGCTATAAGTGCAGGACCTATCAAGACATTGGCTGCCTCTGCAATTGGAGACGCAAAATTCCTATATAAATGGAATGAAGACCATTCTTTTCTTAAGAGAAATGTAGATATCCATGATGTTGGAAATTCAGCATTATATCTACTAAGTGACCTTGCAAACGGAGTTACTGGTGAAATTCACTACGTAGATGCTGGATATAACAAGGTAGGAATGCCAGATCCTAAAAATATAACCTAAAATTTAGTTGAATTTAATTAAAAATATATGAAGGGATACAGATTTATTACTGATGATGATACAGCAAGATTTTGTAATCGAGTAACTGAGGCATTATCGAAGGGATGGAAATTATATGGTGAACCCAAAATGACATTTGATAAAAAACGAGGAATAATGCGTTGTGGCCAAGCAGTTATAAAAAATGTTCCAAATAAAAAATACTCAAAAAAAATAAATTTGTCTTCAATATAAAAAACCCCCAGAACTCTCATTCCAGGGGTTTAAAATTTTAATTTAAGTTATAGATTATTCAGCAGCTTGTTTCATAGAAAGTTTAACTTTACCTCTGTCGAAACCAATCACTTTAACTTTTACTTCGTCACCCTCTTTGACAACATCAGTAACTTTAGCCACTCTTTTATCTGCAAGTTCTGAGATATGAACTAGTCCATCTTGTTTTCCTAAGAAATTAACAAATGCACCAAACTCCATAATCTTCATTACTTTACCTGAATAAATTTTGTTTAATTCAGCTTTTGCAGTGATGTCTTTAATCATTTGCATTGCGATGTTTCTAGACTCTTCATCGGGAGCAGCAACTGTTACTACACCTTCGTCATTTACATCTACTTTTGCACCTGATTTTTCAACGATCTCTCTAATCGTTGCTCCACCTTTTCCAATCACAGCTGCAATGTCTTTTTTATCAACATTAACTTGTTCCATTTTTGGAGTGTGTTTTCCAACATCTTCTCTTGAAGCTGATAATGCTTTATTCATTTCTCCTAAAATATGAACTCTTCCATCTTTAGCTTGGCTCAATGCCTGTTCCATAATTTCAAAAGTAATACCTGTAATTTTGATATCCATTTGAAGAGAAGTAATTCCATCTTTAGTTCCAGCAACTTTAAAGTCCATGTCACCAAGATGATCTTCATCACCTAGGATGTCTGAAAGGACGCTGAAATCGTCACCTTCTTTAATTAATCCCATTGCAATACCAGCAACTGGCTCTTTAATAGGTACCCCAGCATCCATTAATGCTAAAGAAGTTCCACAAACAGTAGCCATTGAAGAAGAACCGTTAGACTCTGTAATCTCAGAAACTACTCTGAAAGTATATGGAAATGCTTCTTTCGTTGGTAATGAAGAATTGATTGCTCTCCATGCTAATTTACCATGACCAATTTCTCTTCTACCTGTTCCAATTCTACCAGTTTCTCCAACTGAAAAAGGAGGAAAATTGTAGTGAAGCATAAATCGTTCTCTTTGAAGCCCATCTAAGCTTTCAATTCTCTGTTCATCGTCAGATGTTCCTAAAGTTGCAACAACAATTGCCTGCGTTTCTCCTCTAGTAAATAAAGCAGATCCATGTGCTCTTGGTAGAACACCAACTTCACATTCTATAGGTCTTACATCTGATAAGCCTCTTCCATCAATTCTATTTTTATTTTTTAGAATGTCTGTTCTAACAATTGATTTTTCAAGATTTTTTAACTGACTGTTAACATCTAGATCAGTGTAATTTTCATCTTCCTCATAAAGCTTTTTAGCTTTATCAGTAATCTCTGAAATTTGATTTGATCTATCTTGTTTGTCTTTAGTTGCAAAAGCTTTTTTAAGATCTTCTGTAAAGGTCTCCTCTAATTTTTTCTTAACTTCTGATAAATCTTTCTTTTCAACAGTCCACTCAGGTTTTCTACATTCTTTTGCAAGTTCCTCGATCATTTCAATTACTGGAACAAAACCTTCATGCCCAAATTTAACTGCATTTAACATTTGTTCCTCTGTTAAACCACTTGCTTCAGACTCAACCATAAGCACAGCATCTTTTGTGCCTGCTACAACTAAATCTAAACTTGATTTTTCTAACTCTGCCTTAGATGGATTTAAAACATATTTACCATCAATAAAACCAACTCTAGAAGCTCCTACAGGTCCCATAAATGGCATTCCTGATATAGCTAATGCTGCTGAAGATGCAGTGATTGATAAAATATCTGGTTCATTTTCTTTATCGTATGAAATTACTGTTGGTAATAATTGTACTTCATTTTTAAATTCATCAGGAAACAAAGGTCTGATTGGTCTATCAATTAATCTAGAGATTAATGTTTCGCTTTCAGTTGGTCTTGCTTCTCTTTTAAAATATCCACCTGGAATTTTTCCAGCTGCATAATATTTTTCTTGGTAATTTACAGATAATGGGAAGTAATCCATATCAGGATTTACTTTTTTTGCTCCTACTACTGTTGCTAGTACGACTGTCTCTCCACATGTTGCGATTATTGCACCGTCTGCCTGTCTTGCTACTTTACCTGTTTCTAAACTTATCTTCTTTCCCGCTACTTCAATTTCCTTCTTATATACTTTAAACATTTCATTTCCATTTCGTTTCGTTCGTTTCGTTCCATTCCGTTCTATCTATCTTGATTTCTATTTTCTTAAATTCAATTTCGACAGTACATTTTTGTAAGAATCCATTTTATTTTTCTTTAGGTATTCTAACAATTTCTTTCTTCTATTTACCGCTTTCAACAATCCAACAGATGAATGTTTATCCTTTTTGAATTGCTTAATATGTTTAGAGAGAGTTTCAATTTTCTCTGTTAGCAAAGCGATCTGTATCTCTGAAGATCCAGTATCTTTATCATGCATTGCTAATTCTTGTGCCTTTTTATTCATGCCTCTTTCTTCCTATTTATTTGTTTGTTTTATTAAGTTTTCTATTTTTTCCGCATACTCAAAAGATTCATCTTTTCTAAAAAGTAATTTTGGTAAAAATTTCATAACCACTTTTTGTGATAAAATTTTTCTTATTAAAAATGAGTATTCCTTTAAAACATTAATTGTTTCCTCAGCATCTTTTCCCCCTAAAGGGAGTACGTATGCTTTGGCAATTTTTAAATCCGGACTCATTCTTACCTCAGTAACTGTTATATTGTTAGTATCTAAATTTGGTACCTTAGCCTCATTTCTAATAAAAATCATACTTAAAGACTGCTTAATCATTTCACCTACTCTTAACTGTCTTTGAGATATTGGTTTTCCTATTCTATCTGCCATTAAATTGACCTCTCGGTAGATGTAACACTAAAAGCTTCTATTGTGTCATTTTTTTGGAAGTCCATATAATCTTGTACTGTAATTCCACATTCTTGACCACCACTTACCTGTTTTACCTGGTTTTTTTCTCTAAATATTGTCGAAATTTTTCCAGTATAAATAATTGTGCCATCTCTAATAATTCTTACATCTGAAGTGCTATTAATTTCCCCCTCAGTTACTTTTGAACCAGCAACTTTTCCAGCTCCTGAAACTTTAAATATTTCTAGTATTTGCGCAGTCCCAGTAATTTTTTCTTGTACATCAGGTGCCAATAATCCTGACATTCTTTGTTTAATATAATCTAAAACTTCGTAAATAATGTTGTATGAAGATATTTTTATCTTTTCATTTTCAGCAAGTTTTTTTGCTTCTTTGCTTGGTTTAACATTAAAAGCTATTAATACTGCATTCGAAGCTTTGGCTAATGTAACGTCTGTCTCTGTAACCATTCCGATATCCGCTAAAATTATTTTAGGTTTAACTTCATCGTGTTTAATTTGGCTAATTGCATTCTTAATTGCTTCTGATGATCCGTGAACATCAGATTTAATAATTAAATTTAGTTCCTCCGTTGATTTATCTGAAAAAGCTGAGTCTTGAGTAGCAAAAGTCAGTGGATTTTTCCATCCTTACTCTCTTGAGCTCTATTTTCACTTAATGTCTTAGCTTCTTTTTCGGAGTCAAGAACAATAAAGTCATCTCCAGCTTTAGCTGCACCATTTATTCCTAAAATCTCAACAGGAGTTGAGGGTAAGGCTTCATTAATGTTTTGGCCTTTGTCATTAATAATAGCTCTAATTTTTCCCCATTTTAAACCACTCACAAAAAAGTCACCTCTCTTAAGTGTTCCTGTTGTTACAATTATATTTGCAACCGGACCTCTACCAACATCAATTTTGGATTCTAAAACTATACCTGTAGCTTTGGATTCGTAATCCGTTTTGAGATCTAAAATTTCAGCTTGAAGAATTATAGACTCAACTAATTTATCTAAATTTTGTTTTGTCTTAGTAGATATTTCAACCATTAAGGTATCACCAGATAAATCTTCAGCAATTAATTCGTGCTCTAGTAATTGATTTTTAATTTTTTGTGGATCTGCCTCTGGTAAATCACATTTATTTATTGCCACAACTATTGGAACATTTGCAGCTTTAGCATGTTTGATAGATTCAACTGTCTGAGGTTTAACTCCATCATCAGCAGCAACCACTAATACAACTACATCAGTCAACTTTGATCCTCTCGCTCTCATCTCTGTAAAAGCAGCATGGCCTGGCGTATCTATAAATGTTAATTTATTATCTTGGCTTTCAATTTGATAAGCCCCAATATGTTGAGTTATTCCACCAAATTCTCCTGAAACTACGTTTGCACTTCTAAGCACATCTAGCACTGATGTTTTACCATGATCAACATGGCCCATAACAGTAACTATAGGTGGTCTATTTTTTAAATTCTCTGTTCTTGAGGCTTTAATTTTTTTTATAATTTCTTCTGCTTTTTCTTCTCTAATTGGATTATGACCAAATTCTTTAACTAAATATTCTGCAGTATCTGCAGCTAATGTTTGATTAATAGTCACAGTAACACCCATACCAAATAAGTGCTTAATTACATTGCTTGATTGTTCAGCCATTCTATTTGCTAGTTCTCTTACTGTGATTGCTTCAGGAATATTAACGTCTCTTTTAATTGGTTTTAAATTTTCTAAAGAATCATCTTTAGTAGCATTTTTAATTTCTTTCTGTCTTGCTCTCTTTACTGATGCTAAGCTTCTTTGTTTTGCATCAATCTCATCACTTAACGCTCTTGAAACTGTTAACTTTAATTCTCTCTTCTTTGTACCTGCTTTTAAAGTCTTTCTATCTTTATTTTCACTATCTCCTTTAATTCTTTTAGTAGCCCTTTGCTCCGCCAGTTTTCTCTTCTCAAAATCATTTGTTACAGGTGGTGATTTAGGATTAAATGAAGGTTTAAATGGGGCTCCTCTGTTGAAAGTTGAGGTTGTTCTTGGTGTATTTGTACCAGATCTAAACGATCCACCTCTACTAGAAAATTTTCCAGCTTGTTTTTCAATTACTACAGAATTTTTTCCCTGAGTTTTTGCAATCTCAATGTTCTTGATTGATTTTTTGGCTGAGCCTGAAATTGTTAATTTTGTTTTTTTCTCCATAACTCATCACTCAATCTTTATAAACAATATTTCTGGCAGACATAATTAGTTCGTCTGCTTCTTCTTTTGATAAAGCAAAATCCTCAAGATAACCTTGGATTTTAACTCTCTCACCTTTTATCACGTCAAAACCACCAGTTAATTCGTCAGAGGCGAGATCTGCAAAATCTTCTAAAGTGAGAATTTTTTGTTCACCAAGTGTAACTAACATTCCTGGAGTTAAACCTTTTAAATTAATTAACGAATCCTCAAGCCCCAACTCTTTAATTCTTAGAGAAATATCTTCTTGATCCTTTTCATGAAACTCATTAGCTCGTTCTATTAAAGCTTTTGCAGTATCTTCTTCTATTCCCTCAATTTTCATCAAACTTTCAACAGAGCTATCTTTTATATCATCAATAGTTGAAAAGCCTTCAGCAACAAGTAATTGACCTAATGTTTCATCTAACTCTAAATTTTTAACAAAGTTTTCAGTTTTTTCTTTAAACTCTAATTGTCTTCTCTCGGAGTCCTCAGCGTCAGTCATTATATTGATTTCGTAATTTAATAGTTTAGTTGCAAGTCTTACATTTTGACCTCTTCTTCCAATCGCTTTACTTAAATTTTCATCAGTTAAAATGACATCAAGTTTTTTTCTTTCACTATCTACATTTACTCTCTGAACTTCTGCAGGAGATAATGCATTTGAAACTAAAATTGCAGGATCCTCTGACCAATTAACAATATCAATTTTTTCTCCTTGAAGCTCATTTACAACAGCCTGAACTCTTGAACCTCTCATACCTACACAAGCACCCACTGGATCTAAGGATGTATCAACTGCCTTAACACATATTTTAGCTCTACTTCCAGGGTCTCTTGATGAGGATTTAATTTCTATAAGCCCATCATAGATTTCTGGTACTTCTTGAACAAAAAGCTTTTCCATAAATTTAGGTTGAGCTCTAGATAAAAATATTTGTTGGCCTCTTGGCTCTCTTCTTACATCGTAACAATAAGCTTTAATTCTGTCCCCTGCTTTAATATTTTCACGAGGTATTAACTCATTTTTCTGTATTATTGCTTCTGTTCTACCTAAGTCTACAATTACATTTCCAAATTCCAATCTTTTTACAATTCCACTCAAGATTGTGTCTTTCTTATCAATAAAATCATTGAATTGTCTTTCTCTCTCTGCTTCTCTTACATTAAAATTAATTACTTGTTTTGCAGTTTGAGCTGCTATTCTTCCAAAATCAAATGAAGGAAGTGGTTGCAACACTTCATCACCAATAGATTTATCTTTATAAATTTCATTTAAATTTATAGCGTCTTCTAATTTTATTTCTGTATTTGCGTTTTCTGGATTTTCAGAAATAACTAGCCTTCTAAAGAGCTCAATATCTCCATTGTCTCTATTAATTGAAACTTTAATTTCATTTTCCTGACCAAATTTTGACTTGGCTGCTTTAGCAATACCCGTTTCCATAGAACTGATTATAAGTTCTTTATCAATAGATTTTTCTAATGCTACAGCTTCAGCAATTCTTAATAATTCAAGCTTATCTGCTCTTTTATTTAACATAATTTTGTTTGCTCCAAAAAAAAATGGGCTAAAGCCCATCTTGTAATGTTCAATAATGTATGTGCAATATAGTAAAGTTTTTTTTTAATTCAACAGAAACTATTTGGAAAAAACGTTAATTTTGTCAGTTTTTTCCCATGAAAATGAACCATTTTCATCTGGTGTTCTTCCAAAATGACCATATGCAGCTGTTTTTTCGTATATAGGTTTATTTAAATTCAACATCTCTCTAATGCCTCTTGGGCTTAAATCAAAATTTTCTTTAATCTTTTCCACTACAAATTTATTTTTATCTAAATCATTATCAAATAAATCAACATAAATAGATAAAGGTTTTGATACACCAATTGCATAAGCTAATTGGATTAAACATTTTTCAGCAACATTGGAACCAACAACATTTTTAGCAATATATCTTGCTGCATAAGCTGCTGACCTATCAACTTTAGTTGGATCTTTACCTGAAAAGGCTCCACCGCCATGAGGTGCAGCTCCACCATAAGTATCAACAATAATTTTTCTACCTGTCAAACCGCAATCTCCGTCTGGACCACCAATTACAAAATTTCCTGTCGGATTTACATAAAACTCATCCTCATTAAAATCATCAAGATAATTCTCAGGAATAGATTTTAACATATAAGGTCTAAGCAAATCTCTGACTTGCGATTGATTAACATCTGGTGAATGCTGTGAAGAGATCACTACAGATTTTACTTTTGAAGGTTTTCCATTAACATACTCGAATGTTACCTGGCTTTTTGAATCTGGCTCTATATTTTCTAATTTTCCAGATTTCCTATCCTCAGCCATTAATCTTAAAATTTTATGAGAATAATGTATAGGTGCTGGCATTAAAACATCTGTTTCATTACATGCATATCCAAACATAATACCTTGATCTCCAGCTCCTTCATCTTTGTTGCCAGAAGAATCTACACCCATAGCAATATCAGCTGATTGGGAGTGTAAATGACTTTCAATTTTTGTAGCTTCTTTCCAAGTAAATCCTTCTTGGTCATAACCAATATCTTTTATACAGTTTCTTACTTTTTCAATTAATTCATCTTTTTTAATTTCTGGTCCTCTTACTTCACCAGCTAAAATAACCTTATTCGTCGTAGTAAGTGTTTCGCAAGCAACTCTAGAATATGGATCTCCAGAAATAAAACTATCAACAACCATGTCTGAAATCCTGTCGGAAACTTTATCTGGATGGCCTTCAGAGACAGACTCGCTTGTGAAAAGATAATTTTTTAAATTACTCATTTTTAAGCTTCTTAAATGAAAATATTAAAAAAATATACAGTAAAATTATAAATCCAAAAATTTTGTTTCCAAATTTTGCGAATAAGGTCATCTCCTTTTCCCTTGTTTCACTTAAATCCACATAACCAGATTTATTCATATCAACTTTTTGCTCAATAACTCCCATTGGGTTAATAATTGCCGATGTCCCATTATTAGCGGACCTTAAAACATATTTTCCACTCTCTACAGCTCTAAAAATACTATGAATAAAATGTTGCTTAGGGCCAATTGATTTACCAAACCAACCATCTTCAGAAATATTTACAATATAATTAAAGTTGTTGTTTGTAAAAATTTTACCTGAATAAATTATCTCATAACAAATAAGGGGCAATATTTTAACTGATAAATTATTATATTTCAGATCAATTATGTTTCTTTCTTCACCTTTTGAATATGATTGATAGTCATTAGTAACTGTTTTTAAACCAATACTTTTTAATAATTTTTCAAAAGGTAAGAATTCACCAAAAGGAACAAGATTAATTTTTTTATATGAATTTATTATATCGAGGTTGTGATCAAAAATAGATAAAGAATTAAAATATTTAATAGTTTGATTTTTTTCTTCTTTGCTATTTATTCCAATTGCTAACAAATGATTTTCGTTGAATTTATTTTCAAACAACCGTCTGTATTCCTTTAATTGGTCTTGTGAAATACCTGGAATAATACCTTCTGGCCAAATAAAAATTATTTTTTCATTTTTTTTAACTGAGCTGATTTCAATTAACTCTTCTATCGCTGTTATGGGGTCAATATTGTTATAAAATCTGTCAATACTTATATTTGAATTTAAAATTCTTATTCTATAATCAAGCTGCTTTACTTGTTGATTATTAAATTTTTCTAAATTTTGCGAACCAAATATATAAAAAGAAATTGTTGTAATAAAAAATGCAATACAAATACTAATATCTTTTTTATTTTCTTTTAGAATAAATATTGATGGGCTTGTAAATAAAGAAATACAGAAAAGATTAAAGCTGTAAGTACCTATGATTGATGTGATGTTTAAAATTTCAATTTGATTAGAGAAACTATAAGCAATTAAATTCCAAGGGAAACCAGTGAGTATTGATCCTCTTAGAAACTCTACTATTCCAAATATCAAAGAAAAAAGAAAAAATGAGCTCAAATTTTTATTTGGTTTTAAAAGCACAAATAAGTAAGAGACTAAAGCATAAAACAAGGATAAGAAACTAGGTATTAAAATTATTGTAAAAGGAATTAAGAACTTAAAATTTTGATCAAAAGTTAACGATATTGAGATCCAATATAAATTACTAACAAAATAACCAAACCCAAATAACCACCCATAAAGAAAAAATATTCTATTATTTTTATTAAACTCAATTTTTTTTATTAAAAATATATAGAATAAACTAAAAGTTAAAAAATTTATTACGACATAATTAAATGGAGGCAAACTTAAGGAAGTGAGTGCTCCTAATAAAACTAAATAAATTAATTCAATATAAAATTTATTTTTCAATTTAATTTATTTTTGATCGTACAGATTTAAATAATAGATTTTCTTCTTTTAACATTTTGGAATAATCTTTATTTTTTTTATGATTAAAACCTAAAAGATGAAGAAAACCATGTATAAATATTTTAGCAACTTTTTCTTTAAAAGACTTTATATCTTGTGATCTTGGTTTATTTAGATAATTAAAGCTGATGATAATATCTCCAAGATAAGTATTTTTTGAAATTTTTATTTTTTTGTCTAACGGGAAAGATAGGATATCGGTAGATTTATTTTTTTTTCTAAAAACTTTATTTAAATTTTTAATATTCTTATTATTTGACAGTAATATCGTAAAGGTTACTTTTTTGTTCAAAAATTTGTATTTTTTTGGAAAAGCTTTACATATTTTTTTAAAAAAAAGATCTTTATTTTTTAGCTTTTTTGACCAGGCCCTCTCTTCGGAGAAGACGTTAACACTAATCATTATTCGAGTATGCTTTTACTATTTTAGAAACAAGTGGATGTCTGACTACATCTGAATGATCAAAATCAACTATGGATATTTCCTTTAGATGCCCTAGTAATTCTTTTGATCGAACTAATCCTGACATACTTTTATTTGGTAAATCAATTTGAGATGGGTCTCCATTTACAACTATTTTAGAATTTTCTCCGATACGAGTTAAAAACATTTTTATCTGAGTATCTGTAGCATTTTGTGCTTCGTCTAAAATTGCAAAGGAATTTTTAAGAGTTCTACCTCTCATAAAAGCTAAAGGAGCAATCTCTATATCTCCAATCTCTATCATTCTTTGTATTTTTTCAAAATCGAATAGATCATATAAAGAGTCATATAGAGGTCTAAGATAAGGATCTACTTTTTCCTTCATATCACCAGGTAAAAATCCTAAACGCTCACCTGCTTCTACAGCTGGTCTTGAAAGAATAATTCTGTCAATTTTTTTTTCTAAAAGCATAGTTAGACCTACAGCTACTGCCAAAAAAGTTTTTCCAGTTCCCGCTGGTCCAGCTGAAATTATAATATCACTCTCCCTCAAAGCTCTAACGTAGCTTTTTTGTTTTTCTGATCTAGGAATTATAGATTTTTTAGGAGTTTTGATGATATCTGTAACATTATTATTTTTTACTTTTTCATTAATCATAAAGTTATCAACCGATGAAAGTATATCTTTATTCTCTATACTTCCATTAATAATAAATTGATTAGCCAAAAATTGGATAGCGTTTTTAATTTTTTCATTATTTTCTGGTGATGATTTAATTAAAATTGAATTTCCTCTTGAATATAAACTACAATTTGTAATTTTTTCTAAATCTTGTAAGTTTTTATTAAATTCCCCAACAACACCCATTAACAAATTATTGTCATGAAATATAACGCTTAAAGAATTGTTATCTGAATAAACAAATTTTAAAGACTGTTCGATATTTTTTTTAATTATCCTGCTCAAATTTTACGCGACCTTCTGATCTAAATTATTTATAACTTCACCGAATAAAGTATTTCTATTACTGTCTTTGATTCTTACTTGCACTATTTTTCCAATATCATTCTTTTTACCATTAAAAATTACAGATGTCATATACTCAGATCTACCAAAAGCTTTACTTTTATCGTCTGTTAAATTTTCAACTAAAACATCAACAACTTTACCCTTCAATGAATTATTCATTCGGATTTGATTTTCGAATAAAACATTTTGAATTTTTTCTAATCTTTCAATAGAGATTTTTTTTTCGGTTAACTCTAGATTTTCAGCTACTGTTCCAGGTCTTGGGCTGAAAATAAAAGAGTAAGAATTAATAAATTTAACCTTTTCAATTAAACTAAAAGTATCTTTAAAATCTTGATTTTCTTCACCAGGATAACCTATTATAAAATCACTTGAAAATTCTATCTTTGGGTTAATTTTTTTTAATTTATCAAAAGTATTTAAAAATTCCTCGATAGTATGTTTTCTATTCATTAATCCTAAAATTTTATTAGATCCACTTTGAACAGGCAAATGTACAAGTGGCATTAATTTTTTAGAAATTTTATACACCTCAATTAAATCCTGTGTCATATCTTTTGGGTGAGATGTAGTGTATCTAATTCTCTTAATTTCAGGTAATTTTTCAATATTTAAAATCAAATCTGATAATCTATATCCAGCATTATCATAAGCATTCACATTTTGACCTAAAAGAATTATTTCTTTTGCGCCATTATCGGCTAAATATTTTGCTTCATCTAAAATTTGTTCATATGGTCGAGAATATTCTGGACCTCTTGTATATGGGACTACACAAAAATGACAAAACTTATCACATCCTTCTTGAATGGTTAAGAAAGATGAAACTTTTCCAGCTTCATTTTTTATCTTACCCAAATATTTAAATTTAGAAACTGCATCAAATTCTGTTTCTTCAATCTTTTTCTTTTTTGCAGCGTAATTTAAAATTGTATCATTGATTTTATGATAAGCTTGGGGACCAATAACCAAATCTATATAAGGTTCTCTTTTAAGCATTTCTTGATTTTCCGCTTGCGCAACACAACCAACAATAATTACTAATGGTTTTTTTCGGGATCTAAAAATTTTCTTTACTCTACCTATTTCTGAGTAGACTTTTTCTTTTGCTTTATCTCTTATGTGACATGTGTTTAATAGATAACAATTTGCTTCTTCATATTTTTCTGTTTTTTCATAACCAATTTTTTTTACTGAATCAAATATTCTATTTGAGTCATATTCATTCATTTGACATCCAAAAGTTTTAATAAATATTTTTTTTATATTTTGACTCATAAGAATTTAAGCAATTCCAACAATATCTTGGTCTAAATATGCATTAAATGAAACAGATCTTCTTTCTTCATCTGTATCTGCAAAAGGATAAACTGTGTGCATAACATAATTGGGGAAAAAATAAAAATCACCAACTTTTGGCTTAATAGTCAATATAGACTTTGAAAGAAATTGAGAAGAACCGTGAATTAAAACTAGATTTCCATTTCTATTTTGTTTATCTTTCTGAATAGTTTCCCCCATATTCTTAGGAACCTTGAGATAACCAACTCCAGAAACATGACCTCCATGGAAATGAACAGGATTATATTCGTTTTTAAATTGTCTTACTATCCAAGAAGCAATTAAATCAAATTTTTTTAATTTTTTTCCAGTTTTTTTTAATAACCAATTTTGAACAGAAATAGCCAAAAAATCCATCCATTTTATTTTTTTCATAAAATCTCCTTCTAGACGAAATTCTTGAGTAACATTGCCTGCTAATTTATATCCACCATCTAACTTTTCGAATTTTTTTTGATCTTTTACAATCTCATCAATATAATCATTCATTAATTTTATCATCTCTTCTGGAATTAAAACTTTTGCAATTGATGGCCCAAAGGGTTGTAAAATTTCTAAATCTTCCATATTTATTTTTTAATCTTGACGCCATATAATTCTAATTTATGGTCGACTAATGTATATCCATATTTTTCTGCAACTTTTTTTTGAAGCTTTTCAATTTCCTCGTCTACAAATTCTATAATTTCACCAGTTTTCACATCAATTAAATGATCGTGATGGCCCTCATTAAGTTCTTCATATCTAGCTTTTCCACCCTTAAACTCGTGCTTAGTTAATATTCCTGTCTCTTCGAACAATTTTACTGTTCTGTAAACTGTTGCGATACTAATTTTTGGATCAATTTTAGATACTCTATTGTACAGCTCATCTACATCTGGATGATCAGTAGACTCTGACATTACTTGTGCAATTACTTTTCTTTGATCAGTTAATTTGACACCTTTTGCTATACATTTTTGCTCTATTGTTTCTGACATAAAATAATTTTAACTTAAATAAATAGGTTTAATCAAATTTTTTTTAATATTAAATTTATCACACAAATCAGGGATATTTTCGTATTTAATATCTTTTTCACCTTTAAAATCTTGAATACTGTAACAATAGTAATCAATATTATTGGTTAAATTAAATGCTTTCACTATAGATAGCAAATTTCTAATTCCTGCAAAGCTTCCTGGACCTCTATTTAAGTAGATAGTATTTATATCTTTTAACTTTAATTGGTGAGAATTTAAAAAATCATTAATAATTAAAGTTAATTTTTCATAATTATTTTTAGTATTCTCTTTAGTAATATTATAAATATCATTATTAGTAATGATCATTAATAAAAAATTTTTACCAACTACATCAATTATCAGTTTATTCATAATTATTTTATTTTCTAATATCAGTTCTAAATCAGATGAAAATAATATCAAACATTATTCTAATGATGAGGGAATTCTATCAATAATGTACCACCGTTTTAACGAAAACAAATATCCTTCAACTAACATTAAAATGAAAATTTTTAGAGAACATATAGATATTATTAGAAAATCTAATTTTGATTTTCATAATCCATATAATTTTGAGAAACAATTTAATATACCAAAATCAAAAAAAGAAATTCTCATAACTATTGATGATGCATTTGAATCTTTTTATACTGAAGCATGGCCCTATCTAAAAGAAAATAAAATTCCATTTATTTTATTTGTTTCAACTGAGCCCGTAGGTAAAAGAGGTTATATGACTTGGGAACAAATTAAAGAAATCGAAAGAAATGATTTTGCGTTTATAGGACATCATTCTCATACACACAAATATCTTATAGATGTAAGTAATGAAGAATTCATTTTAGATATTGAAACAGCTAATAAAATTTTTCTAAGAGAACTTGGTTATATACCCAGTCTATTCTCATATCCGTTTGGAGAATACTCTAAGTTTATGAAAAATTATATATCTAAAAATTTCAAATATGCTTTTGGTCAGCATTCTGGTGTAATAGATTTAAATAAAGATAAATTTGAATTACCTAGATTTCCAATTAATGAAAAATATGGGGAATTGAAAAGATTTAGATCAATAATAAATTATTTTCCTCTCGAATATAAAAAAATATTTCCTGAGGAGAAACAGCTATTCGAAAATACAAATCCTCCAAATTTCAAAGTTGAATTTTTTACCGAGCAAAAAAATTTATCTAATATCAATTGTTATTCTAATGAGGGAGATGTTTGGGAAAAATCAAAAATAAATTTTGCTAATAATTCTCTAACTATTGAATTTAGAGAACCATTTAAACCTAGAAGAGGAAGAATTAATTGCTCTCTTAATGATAATGGAAAATGGAGATGGTTTGGTGTCCAATTTCCTATAAAAAAATATTAAATTAAGCTTTCTAAATCTTTGCTCGAAGGCAACAGTCGCGCCTCATCAAAATCTTTTAATTTATTCTGTTCGATAATTTTTTGTAAAACCTCTATATATTGGCTTCCTGTTTCTGCATATTTATCTAAATGTTTAGATAAAATTAAACTGTCTAATGGTTTATTTTTACTTCTAAGTTCTGTTCTTACCTTTCTTAAATTTTTATAAGTTGAGTGTGTATTTAAATTTCTTAAATAAGCTCTTACAGATAATTGTAAGCTATGAAATTTCATGACTTTATGATCTTTACCCTCATCGGCATTTTTAGGTTTTAATCCTTCTCCAGACCAAGTCCATTGTCCAAACAAAGCATTGCCCTTTAAAGCAAATCTTGAAGTACCCCAGCCAGTTTCTTTTGCAGCCTGTGCTATTGCCAATGAAACTGGTATTTCATCCATTCTTACTTTTAAAGTGGATAAATCATTTTTTCTTACACCGTATTGTTTATACTTTTTTTCTAACCATTTTTTTTCAATATTAGTGTTGCTATTTTTATTTAAAATCGTGAATAATCTTTTTCTGTCGATTCTAATTTTATTGTTTTCCTTAACTATTAAAGGAAGAACAATTTTTATAAACATGTCTTTTCTTTTTTTTGTATTTCCAATATTTTTAATTTCATTTGGCAAAAGACCAATGTCTATTGGTTTTACCAATTTTGTATTTCTTACATCTTTTAAATTATAATTTACCTCTTTGAATAATGAGTCAATCTCGGATGTTGTGTATCTGACTAGATTAATTTCAGAATTATTCTCTTCTAAGATATCATACAATAAATCTCTTTCATCAGAATCTACAGTTGAATCTTCCTCAATTAAATTATCTTTATTTAAAGTCCTATTTAAAATATTTTTTGAATTATTAGTAAATTCTTCGTTATTAAAATTTTTATTTGTAAAATTAATTATTATAGGTGCCGCATAAAAGAATGAAATTACAATAAAAGAACTTAAGAAAAATCGAGAAACTATGTTAAAGCTTTTATTTTTTAAAAAACCTGATTTTCTAATTTTTCTCATAAAATTTTACTGTATTGCAACAACCTCTTTTACCTCAGGTAAATAATGACATAAAAGATTTTGAACACCCTGTTTTAAAGTCATAGTTGAACTGGGACAGCCTGAACAACTCCCTTGTAATTGAACCTTAACAATTCCATCCTTAAACTCTTTAAATTTTATATCGCCTCCATCCCTAGCAACTGCAGGTCTTATTTTTTCTTCTAAAATTTTTACAATTTTTGATTCAATTTCGCTTAAATCCAAATCCTCTTTTTTTATATTTTCATCAATTACAAACTCTTTACCATCTGCATAAAAATCATTAATTAGAGAAATTACTATATGTTTTATTTCATCCCACTTAATTTTTTCGTTCTTATTTACTGAAATAAAATCTTGACCTAAAAAAATACCCTCAACACCATTAATTGACAAAATATTTCTCACCAATTCATTTTTTACATCTTCCTTGTTTGTTATTTCATAAGGTCCACTATTTGAAACTTTCTTACCAGGAAGAAATTTCAATGAATTTGGATTTGGTGTTATTTCTGTTTGAACGAACATAAATTATATATAGTGAATATTTTAAAAATTAAAACTTGATAATAAATTTTTTTGCTAAAAACCTACTATTTCTTTAATTCTTTCAATCTTTTTAGAAGCAATCTTATTTGCTTTTTCAACTCCATCTAGAAGAATTTCATCGAGAAATTTTTTATCTTCTAAAAGTTTTTTTATCTCTTTTGAAATAGGTTCAATTTTATTGACAAGCTCTTCAGCTAATTGTTCTTTAAATTCTGAAAAATTTTTACCTGAAAAATTTTTTACTGAGTTTTGTAGTGTAGAATTAGTTAAGCTTGAATAAATTCCTAAAAGATTCTTTGCCTCTAATCTATCATCAAGTTCTTTTATGTCTTGTGGCATAGGTAAAGGGTCAGTTTTTGCTTTTTTTATTTTGTTTATTATTTGATCTTTATCATCCGTTAAATTTATTCGACTTAAATCTGATAATTCTGATTTACTCATTTTTTTTGAACCATCTTTTAAACTCATTATCCTAGAAAACTCCTCTTGAATTAAAGGTTCTGGAACTTGCAGAAAATTTTCTACATCAAAATCATTATTGAATTTTTGAGCTATGTCTCTACACAACTCTAAATGTTGTTTTTGATCATCACCTACTGGAACATGAGTAGCATCGTATAAAAGAATATCAGCTGCCATTAGAACTGGATAAGAATATAATCCAATACTAGCTTTCTCTTTGTCTTTCCCAGCTTTCTCTTTGAATTGGGTCATTCTATTTAACCAACCCATTCTAGCAACACAGCTTAATATCCATGAACCTTCTGCATGAGCTGACACTCTAGATTGATTAAAAATTATACTTTTATTTGAGTCTATTCCACTAGCAATAAAAGTTGCAACAGTTTCACGGATATTATTTTTTAATTCTTTAGGATCTTGCCTTACTGTAATGGCATGTAGATCAACTACACAGAAAATACATTTATTATCTTCGTCATTATTTAAGTCTACAAAGTTTTTTATGGCACCTAAATAATTTCCAAGATGAAGATTGCCTGTAGGCTGCACACCAGAAAATATTTTTTTACCCATAAAATTAATACTTTAATTTAATATCATTCATTTGAAAAGCTTTGATGAAATAACACACAATTAAATAAAACAATATTCCTAATATAACAGATAAAACTAAATAAAAAGATTTAATTGATTGATTAAATGCCAATTCATTTTGGAAAAAATTTAACATAAAGTTAAAAAATAACCCCATCATAATTGATGCAAAAAATATTTTAATAAATCTAATAAAAAATATTTGATTAAAATAAAATAATTTTCGATTTTTTAAAAATATAAATAATAATATTGAATTGAACCAAGATGAAATAGATGTAGCAATTGGAATGATAATAAAACCAATTTCACTAAAATAATAAACACTTATAAAAATATTAAGTAATACTGATATTAAAGAAATATAAAATGGAGTTTTGGTATCATGGTTTGCAAAGAAAAAACTTGAAAATACTTTTATCAATGCAAAAGCAGGAAGCCCTAATGCAAAATAATATAAAGCTAAGCTTGAATTGTTCACTGAATTTTCATTGAAAGACCCATAACCAAATAAAGCTGAAATAATTTGTTCTGATCCTATGATTAAAGCAATAGTTGCTGGAAGACTTAAAAATAAACTTAATTCAAGAGCTTTATTTTGTATAAGCAAAATCTTATTTTTTTTTTTAGATTGAATATGTTTTGAAAGCTGTGGAAGTATTACAACTCCAATCGCAATACCAGCTATAGCTAGATTAATTTGGTAAATTCTATCTGCATAATATAAATAAGAAACTGCACTTGCTTGAAATGATGCAATTATTGTACCTACTAAAATATTAATTTGAGTAACTCCAGAGGAAAAGATACTCGGTAAAAGTTTTCTAAAAAAAAGTTTAACTTTATTACTTACTTTTAATTTGTAATTAAATTCAAGGGAGTAATATTTCGATACATATTTATATAAAAATATTAATTGTAAAAAACCAGCAAAAGAAACACCATAAGACAAATAATAAACCAATTGATCATCTAAAGATTTAGAAAAAATCAATATTAAAATTAAAACAATATTTAAAATTATTGGGGCTGCAGCAGCAGCCGCAAACTTATTATGTGAATTTAAAATTGCAGAAAAAAAAGAAGCTAAGCAAATAAAAAATAAAAAAGGAAAAGTAATTCTTGTTAAATTAATTGCTACCTCCATTTTTTCTAGATCTCCCACGAATCCAGGAGCGATAAGTGAAACAAATACAGGCATAAAAATTTCAATTATTATTGTTAAAAAAAACAACCCTAAAAAAAGAAGATTAAAAATATTATTAGCGAATTTGTTTGATTGTTTTTTTCCCTTAGTAATTTCTGATGAATAACTTGGAACGAATGCAGCATTGAAGGTACCTTCGGCAAATAATCTTCTAAAAGTATTTGGAATTCTAAATGCTACAAAAAAGGCATCCGCCAACATCCCTGTTCCTAGAAAAATTGCCATTAAAATATCTCTTAAATAACCAAGCAATCTACTAATGATAGTATAAAAACCAAATGTGCCTGTTGACTTAAGTAAGTTCATAAATCATATTAGTCTTAATTTTACCCCAATTGTACAATTATTGTTATCAGAAATGAAAAAAACAAAAATCGATCATTACACAGATAAAGAAGCTTTAGATTTTCATAAAGACAAAAAACCAGGCAAGATTGAGATTATTTCTTCAAAAAATATGACAACTAAACGTGACCTCGCTTTAGCTTATTCACCAGGAGTTGCTGCCCCAGTAAAAAAGATAAGTGAAAACCCAGAAGCAGCTTATGATTACACAAGCAAAGGAAACCTTGTTGCAGTAATAAGTAATGGTTCTGCAATATTAGGTATGGGGAATTTAGGTGCTCTTGCATCAAAGCCTGTGATGGAGGGAAAGGCTGTATTATTTAAAAGATTTGCAGATATTGATTCAATTGATTTAGAGATTGATTGTGAAGATTCAGACGAAATCATAAATTCAATTAAAAATTTTGCACCTAGCTTTGGTGGAATAAATTTAGAAGACATAGCGGCCCCAGATTGTTTTATAATAGAACAGAAATTAAAAGAAATTTTGGATATTCCAGTTTTTCACGATGATCAGCATGGAACAGCAATCATAACAACTGCAGCATTAATTAATGCTTTAGATATTTGTGGTAAATCAATAAATAAAATTAAAGTTGTAGTTAATGGTGCAGGAGCTTCAGCGCAAGCTTGTACTGAGTTATTTAAAAACTCAGGAGTAAAATCTGAAAATATAATAATGTTAGACAGAAAGGGAGTGATTTATGAAGGAAGAACTGAAGGAATTGATCAATGGAAATCAAGATATGCGGTTAAAACTAAACATAGAGCTTTAGTAGATGCTATTAAGGGTGCAGATGTTTTTTTAGGATTATCAGCAAAAGGTGTTCTAAAAAAGGAAATGGTAAAATCTATGGCAAAAAATCCAATTATATTTGCTTGTGCTAATCCTGATCCAGAAATTACCCCAGAGGAAATTAATGAAGTTAGAAATGATGTAATTATTGCAACAGGGAGATCAGATTACCCCAATCAAGTAAATAATTTAATTGGATTTCCTTATATCTTTAGAGGAGCTTTAGATGTTAGATCCAAAACGATAAATGAAGAAATGAAAGTTGCTGCAGCTAATGCAATAGCTAAGCTAGCAAGAGAAGAAGTGCCAGATGAAGTTGTTGCAGCTATGGGTGGAGAAAGGCCTCATTATGGAAAGGATTATATTATTCCATCTACATTTGATCCAAGATTAATTAGTGTAATACCAGCGGCTGTAGCAAAAGCAGCCATAGATAGCGGAGCAGCTAGAAAAAATATAGATGATTTTGAAGTTTATAAAGACCAACTAAAACAAAGACTAGATCCAACCGTGACCATCATGCAAGGTATAAACTCATTTATTAAGAAAAATCAGAAAAGAATTGTTTTTGCAGATGGTGAAGACGAAAATACTTTAAAAGCCGCTATAGCTTTTAAAAATTCAAAATTAGGTATTCCAATCTTGGTTGGTAAAGAAAATAAAATTAAAGAGCAGATAAAAAATATTGGATACAGTGATAATTTTGATATTGAAATAATTAACTCAACCGATGAAGAAAAAAGAAAAAAATATGTAAAACATTTGTTTGAAAAGTTACAAAGAGAACAGGGATTACTAGAACGAGATTGTGATAGGATGATTAGAAATGATAGAGTTGTCTGGGCTACAAGTATGGTTGCTTGCGGTGATGCTGACGGAGCTGTAACTGGTAATACCAGACGATTTGGTGTCTCTCTTGAAAAAATCAAACAAGTTGTAGATGTCAGAAAAGGAGAGATAATGTTTGGCTTGAACATGATAGTTCATAAAGGTAGAACTATTTTTGTTGGTGATACAAGTGTTCATGAATATCCAACATCTGAACAAATGGCAGAAATAGCTATATCTACAGCTAGAGTTGTTAGACTTTTTGGATTTGTCCCTAAAGTTGCATTTGTATCTCATTCTACATTTGGCCAACCTTTAACAAGTAGAACAAAACATATAAGGAATGCAGTAGAGATATTAAAAGAAAAAAAAGTTGATTTTGAATTTGATGGAGACATGCAACCGGACGTTGCACTAAACCCAGAATATGAAGAGCTTTATCCCTTTGCAAAAATTGTTGGTAAAGCAAATATTTTAATAATGCCAGGTCAACACAGTGCTGCAATCTCTTATAAGATGATGAAAACTATTGGGGACACGAAAGTTATTGGACCTTTATTAATTGGATTAGGTTTGCCAATAGAGATTGCTCCACTTAGATCATCGACCTCTGAAATTATTAATTTAGCTTCTATAGCAGCATACTCCGCTGAAGTTATTGATTATCAGAAATAATTATTCTCTTTGAATACGTAAATCTTCAACAAGTATTATGCTCGCAATTACATCCTCAACATCAAGAATCTCTTTTGCTTCACTTATTACCAGATCCTTTTCATCTATAGTTAAAGCAATACCATAAATATAAATTTTCTTTTTATATGTATCTATTTGATAATTAGTAGCTTTGATATTTTTATTTACAATCAATGCTGTTCGAAGTTGAGATGTTATAATAATATCTTTTGCTGATTGTTTAAAATTAAATTCTTCTTTAATTTTAATATCATTTCTAACAGATCTAGCACCTTTAGTTTCCCATGCTAACTTTGTGATTAAGAGTTTTTCTTCAGGACTTTCTACTTTCCCCGTTATAAAAATTCTCCCATCCAAAACTTTGGTTTTAACTGAAAGAAGATATTTTTTATCTTTAGCTAAAATTTTAGCACTAATAGTTTTTTGCATAATTGAATCATCTATTTGTGTACCAACGGTTCTTGGATCTAAAGCAACTGAAACGCCTGTTCCGAAAAGACCTTTAGAACCAACACCAACACATCCTGTTAGAATAAAAGTCATTAAAATAAAAATTAATAATTTATTTTTCATTTTTGAGTTTTAAACAATAATTGTATATTTCTTTTTTAGGCACGCTAGTGCTTTGACTCAAGATATCTGTAATTTCTTTAGTAGATAATTTATTAATCATTTTTTTAATAATATTCATATCTGATTCAGATAATTTTTGAGATATTTTTTTATTTATTTTTTTTTCTGAAATAACTACTGTAAGCTCGCCTTTTGGCACTTTTTCAAACAATTCTAATTCATCTATGTTTTTTCTTATAAATTCTTCATAAATTTTTGTTATTTCTCGACAAAAAACTATCTTTCTACCTGAAAAATTCTTTTTTATTTCAGGTATAATTTTGTTAATTTTTTTTGGAGAAACAAAAAAAACTAATGAGTTTTCCAATTCAGAAAATTTTTTAAATTCATTGGATAAATGTTGTTTTTTGTCTGAAAAAAAACCACAAAACAAGAATTTATCTGAAAATCCACTAATTGATACTGCTGCGACAATAGCTGAGGGTCCAGGAATAGGAAAGATTTTTATCTCATTACTAATACACTCATTAACCAATATTGCGCCTGGATCAGAAACGCTTGGTGTACCAGCATCAGATATTAAAGAAATTATTTTACCAGATTTAAGATATTCAATAATTTTTACTAAATTTTTTTTCTCATTAAATTTATGATTTGAAATTAAATTCGATTTAATTTGATATTTATCTAAAAGATTTTTTGAAACTCTAGTATCTTCACATAAAATAAAATCAGATTGCTCTAAAACTTCAATTGCTCTTAACGTTATGTCCTTTAGATTTCCTAAAGGGGTCGATACCAGATAAAGACCATTTTCATATTCTTTTGATTTAAATTGTGGTTTTATGATCATAATTTGGCTTAAAAAATATTATACTAGCATCAAAATGATCAAATTAATTAAAATTATTTATTTTATTTTTTTTAGTTTTTACTTTCTGTTTTTTCAAACTGTTAATGCTCAAGAAAAAATTAAGATAGGATTATTAGTACCTATGACAGGAAATAATAAGGAGATTGGAGAGTCGATCATTAAAGCAGTTGGATTAGCTGTCAAAGATATAGATAATGATCTAATAGAAATATATCCAAAAGATACAGCAACTAAAGCTAACCAAACTTTAAAGTCAGCATTTGAATTAAGTCAAATGGGAATAAAAGTTGTTATTGGTCCTGTATTTTATGAAAGTTTAACTTATTTAGATGAAATGAAAGATTTAACATTTTTATCATTAACAAATAAAACTTTAGACCTTCCAAAAAATGTAATCTCAGCTGGAATTAATTCTACATCGCAATTTAATACAATAAAAAAATTTTTAGAAACTAATCAAATAAAAAGAACTATTTTTTTAACACCAATACAAGATTATGAATTTGAAGTTAAAAAAGGAATGAAAAATTCAAAAATCAAAATTTATAAAGATTACGAGTATAGTATAGAGCCTACAAAACTAACAAAACAAATAGAGGAAATTACAAACTATAGAATAAGAAAGCAAAATTTAGAAGATGAAATAAAAAGGATAAAAAATTCAAATGATCCAAATAGAGAAAAAAAAATAAAAAGACTTGAAAAAAGATACACTCTTGGAGGTTTAAATTTTGAAGCTGTGGTGATTGCAGATTTTGATGAAAGTCTAAAAAGTGTATCTACTTCACTTTTATACACAGACGTACTTCCAAAAAACAAATATTTTATAACTTTAAATCAATGGTTTGACGAAAGTCTATTAAACGAAACTGATATACAGCCATTATATTACCCATCAATAAATAAAGAAAATTTTGATAGCTACAAAATAAAATACTTTAATGCATTTAATGAAGACCCTACACACTTGTCTCTATTGAGTTATGATCTTGTTGGCTTAGTTTATTATTTATCACTAAACTCAAAAGAAAAAAACATAAATAAAATTTTTAAAAGAAAAAACTCATTCAAAGGAAAAATAGGAATCTTTGATATAAATAATAATAAAATAAATCATAGACTTAATTTTTATAAAATTGAAGATCAAAAACTTATAGAAATTTTTTAATTTTTTTAAAAGCTTGGTATCTATGATCCATCTTATATTTTTGAGATGGCTTCATTTCTCCAAAAGTTTTTCTTTTTTTTAAAGGAATAAAAATTGGATCATAGCCAAATCCATTCTTGCCTCTTGGTTCATTTGAAATATAGCCCTCTACTTTTCCCAATACACAAGCAATCTTTTTATTTAAATATGAAATAGACAAAGCACAAATAAATCTCGCTTTAATTTTTTTATCTTTCCAATTTTTATCTTTTTTATTTAGCTCTCTGTAAACTTTTCTTATAGCTTTATTAAAATCTCCATCCTTTCCACCCCACCTTGCAGAGTAAATTCCAGGATTTTTGTCTAAAAAATCTATCTCTAAACCAGAGTCATCAGCCAAACAAATTAATCCTGTTTTTTGTGAGAAATATCTAGATTTAATTAATGAGTTTTCCTTAAATGTCTTACCATTTTCAGTTGGGCTACTAAGATTAAATACAGAATTAGAGTAAATTTTGATATCTTTTGGCAACAAACTCTTAATTTCACGTAATTTACCTTTGTTATTAGTGCCAATAAGTAGTTTATCAATTTTTTGTTTAGACATCTGGAAATTACTAAAATCCTTACCATATAAGAAGCTATGGAAAAAGAGGAAAACCAAAATAGTACTTCTGTGGATCAAAACCAGGATGCAATAAAAGGAAATGAGAAACCTGAAGAAAATTTAGTCGAAGAAAATAAGCAAGATACAGACCAAGAGCCCAAAGAAGGGGTTAAAGAGCAAACTCCAGAGGAAAAAATTGCTGAACTTGAGGATAAAGTGGTAAGAACTTTTGCAGAGATGGAAAATCAAAGAAGAAGGTTTGAAAAAGAAAAAGAGGATGCTTTTGAATATGGTGGTTATAGTTTTGCTAAAGAAGCATTAAGTTTGATTGATAACTTGGATCGGTCAAAACATGTTCTTGAAAGTGACGATAAGTTAAAAGAAACTGAGGCATTAAAGAAGACACTAGAACATTTAGACATTATTAAAAAAGATTTAATTTCAATATTCGAAAAAAATAATATTAAACCAATTGAAAGCCTTAACAAAAAACTAGATCCAAATTTTCATCAAGCAATGATGGAAATTGAAGATGATACGAAAGAACCTGGAACAATAATTCAGGAAATTCAAAAAGGCTTTACTATAAAAGACAGATTGCTTAGACCCTCATTAGTTGGAGTGTCAAAAAAAGTTACAACTAAAGAAGAAAAAACTAAGGAAAATCAGGAAAATCACGAAAATAAATAATTATGAGATCAACTTGTAGTTTCACATTTAAACCCTATATGACGGTAGAGAGACATTAAATTATGAGTAAAATTATTGGAATAGACTTAGGAACAACAAATTCGTGTGTTGCCATTATGGAAGGAACACAGGCTAAGGTTTTAGAAAATGCTGAAGGTGCAAGAACTACTCCATCTGTTGTAGCATTTACAGATGAAGACGAAAAATTAATCGGACAACCAGCAAAAAGACAAGCTGTTACAAATCCTGAAAACACTATCTTTGCTGTTAAAAGATTAATTGGAAGAAATTTTGATGACCCAACAGTAAAAAAAGATGTGGAAGCTGCACCTTTTAAAATAGTTAATTCTGAAAAAGGTGATGCTTGGATTGAAGCTAAAGGTGAGAAATATTCGCCTTCTCAAATTTCAGCATTCATTTTACAAAAAATGAAAGAAACAGCAGAAAAATATTTAGGTCAGGCTGTAACTAAAGCTGTGATTACAGTACCAGCGTACTTTAACGATGCACAAAGACAAGCTACTAAAGATGCTGGAAAAATTGCTGGGTTAGAAGTTTTAAGAATTATTAATGAACCAACTGCAGCATCACTTGCGTATGGTTTAGATAAAAAACAAAATAAAAAAATTGCGGTATATGATTTAGGTGGAGGAACATTTGATGTTTCTATCCTAGAATTGGGTGATGGTGTATTTGAAGTTAAATCAACTAATGGTGATACTTTTTTAGGTGGTGAAGATTTTGATAATGCTGTTGTTGATTACTTAATTTCTGAGTTTAAAAAAGATAATGGAATTGATCTTAAGTCAGATAAACTTGCTTTACAAAGATTAAAAGAAGCAGCTGAAAAAGCAAAAATAGAATTATCATCTGCTGAACAAACGGATATAAATTTACCTTTCATCACAGCAGATAAAACAGGTCCAAAACATATTAATTTAAAAATGACTAGAGCAAAACTTGAAGCTTTAGTTGAGGATTTAATTTCTAAAACGATGCCTCCATGTAAGACTGCATTAAAAGATGCGGGAGTAACTGCTAGTGAAATTGATGAAGTGGTTATGGTTGGTGGTATGACAAGAATGCCGAAAGTGATCGAGGAAGTAAAAAACTTTTTTGGGAAAGATCCTAACAAAAGTGTAAACCCAGATGAAGTAGTTGCAATGGGTGCTGCTATTCAGGCAGGAGTTTTACAGGGTGATGTTAAAGATGTACTTTTATTGGATGTAACTCCACTATCACTTGGTATCGAAACACTTGGTGGAGTTTCTACAAAACTGATTGATAAAAACACAACGATACCAACTAAAAAAAGTCAGGTGTTTTCAACTGCAGAAGATAATCAGCCAGCTGTATCTATTAGAGTTCTACAGGGTGAAAGAGAAATGGCTGCTGACAATAAAGCTTTAGGAAATTTTGAATTAGTGGGTATTGCTCCAGCACCAAGAGGTGTACCTCAAATTGAAGTTACATTTGATATTGATGCTAATGGTATCGTAAATGTTTCAGCAAAAGATAAAGGAACTGGTAAAGAACAAAAAATTCAAATCCAAGCTTCAGGTGGACTAAGTGACGAAGAAATTGAAAAGATGGTTAAAGATGCAGAAGCTAATAAAGAGGCTGATAAAAAGAAAAGAGAGTCTGTTGATGTTAGAAATCAAGCAGACACTCTAATTCATTCCACTGAAAAGAATTTAAAAGAGCATGGATCAAAGATTTCTGATGCAGAGAAAAAAGCAATTGAAGATGCATCAACTGCTGTAAAAGAGGCTTTAAAAGGTGAAGATATTGAAGACATTAAGAAAAAAACTGAAGCTTTAGTTCAAGCTTCAATGAAACTTGGTGAAGCAATCTATAAATCACAACAAAGTGCAAAACCAGATTCTGGTAAAGATGATGGTGGAGATGATGCGGGTAAAAAAGACGAGAATGTTGTTGATGCTGATTTCGAAGAAGTAAAAGACGAGAATAAAGAAAAAAGCGCTTAAACTGACATTTAATTGTCTGGGGTAATTTGATGGCTAAAAGAGACTATTATGATGTCCTAGGCGTTAATAAAAGCGCAAGTCCTGATGAATTAAAATCCGCATATAGAAAATTAGCTGTTAAATATCACCCTGATAAAAATCCTGGAGACACTAAGGCTGAAGAAAAATTTAAAGAGGCTAGTGAAGCCTACGGAATACTTTCAGACAAAGAAAAAAAACAAAACTATGATAATTTTGGTCATGCTGCATTCGAAAACGGTGGTGGAAGACCAGGTGGAGGTTTTGGTGGTTTTAGTGGAGCAGATTTTTCAGATATTTTTGAAGATTTTTTTGGGGATTTTGGAGGAGGTGGAAGATCAAGAAATAGAAAATCAAATAATAGAGGTTCTGACTTAAGATATGATTTATCTATTTCTCTAGAAGAAGCTTATAGTGGAAAAAAGCAAGATATAAAATTTTCAACAACAGAGCAGTGTGGAACCTGTAGAGGTAATGGATCAAAGCCAGGGTATTCCCCAGACAGATGCTCATATTGTGGTGGGAGTGGTAGAATAAGATCTAACCAAGGTTTCTTTACTGTTCAACAAACCTGTCCTCAGTGCAATGGGAATGGCGAAGAAATTACTAACCCATGCAATGATTGTAATGGACAAGGAAAAAAACAAGCATCTAAAAAAATATCTGTAACTATTCCAAAAGGTGTTGATGATGGAACAAGAATTAGACTAGCGGGAAAAGGTGAAGCAGGAACTAGAGGTGGTGCTACAGGAGACTTATATCTATTTATTAATGTTAATTCTCATAACTTGTTCAAAAGATCAGATGAAAATTTATTTTTTGAATTTCCACTTTCGCTTGCAGATGCAGCGTTGGGAACAACTATCGAAATTCCTACTATTGATGGCGGTAAAGCAAAAATAAAAATTCCTGATGGAACTCAAAATGGTAAACAATTCAGACTAAAGGGTAAAGGAATGCCATTTATGAGAAGAGGTGATTTTGGAGATTTATATGTTCAAGTAAAAACAGAAGTACCAGTTTATTTAAATAAAAAACAAAAAGAATTACTTGAGCAATTCAGAGAAATAGAAAACGATAAGTCAAACCCAAGTATCAAAAAATTTTTTCAAAAAGCAAAAGACTTTTGGAAAAATTAAGACATGGAATTAAAAGAAATTATTCCATCAATAGCTTTAATATTAGTATTAATTCTTGTACTACCTAGCTTCATAAAATCAAACTTAAAGAAAAGATTATTTTTTAAAAATTTAAGTATTTGGGGTATTATTGTTTTATTACTTATGATACTTCTTTATTTTATCTATTAATGAAAAAAATTAACTTAGCTATTTCTGGATGCATGGGCAGGATGGGTCAGCAATTGATTAAGTCTTCAAAGAAGAATAAAAACTTTAAACTAGTTACACTCACAGAAAATAGATTAATAAATAAAAAGTTTAATGGAGTTAAACCTGAGTTAAATTCAGAAAAAGCTTTTAAAAAAGCTGACATAATTATTGATTTCACCATTCCTAAATGTACTCTTGAGATATTAAAAATTGCATCGAAACTAAAAAAGAAAGTAGTAATTGGCACTACAGGATTTAACAGAAGTCAGGAAAATCAGGTTAAGAAATTTTCAAGAAAAATAGCAATTTTAAAAGCCGGTAATATGAGCTTAGGTGTAAATTTATTAATGTATTTAACTGAAATTGCGTCAAAATCACTGAATGATGACTACTTAAGCAAAATATTTGAAGTACACCACAAATATAAAAAAGACTATCCATCTGGTACTGCATTAATGCTTGGTAAAGGAATTGCTGATGGAAAAAATAAAAATTTATATAACTTAATTGGTAAAAAATTCTTAAATAAAAAATCTTTTCCTTATGGGAAAAAAATAAATTTTAATTCAATTAGAAAAGGCGAAATTATTGGTGAACACGAAGTAAAATTCTCGAGTGGAAAAGAAATAATTACTTTAAACCATCAGGCTTTTGATAGAGCACTTTACTCAGATGGAGCCCTAACTGCTTCTAAATGGTTAATAAAAAAAAAACCTGGTTTATATTCTATGAGAGATTTGCTTAATTTTTCATAATGAATGAAAGACAAAAAGCTAAAATTATCATTAAAACTCTAAATAGAATTTATCCTAAAGCCCCCGTACCCTTAAAAAGCAAAAATACTTTTACGCTTTTAATTTCTGTATTACTTTCTGCGCAGTGTACTGATTTAAATGTTAACAACGTTACAAAGAATATATATCCAAAATACTATAAACCAGAACACTTTGTAAAATTAGGAAGAAAAAAAATTGAAAAATTAATAAAGAAAATTGGTATTTTTAGAGTTAAAGCTAAAAGTATTTACTTAATGTCGAAACAAGTTTTAGAAAAACACAAGGGTAAAGTACCTAAAACTTTTGATGAACTTGAAAAACTACCTGGTGTAGGACACAAGACAGCAAGCGTAGTAATGTCACAAGGTTTTGGATATCCAGCATTTGCTGTTGATACCCATATCCACAGACTTGCACAAAGATGGGGTTTAACAAATGGAAAAAATGTAGTTCAAACTGAAAAAGATTTAAAAAGAATTTTTCCTAAAAAAATCTGGTCGAAACTTCATTTACAAATAATTTTTTATGGCAGAGAGTATTGCAAAGCAAGGGATTGTTATGGTTTAAGTTGCAAAATTTGCACTACTTGCTACCCAAATAGAAAAAAACCTGTTATTACCAAAAAAGCTTAATATGAAAATTTTAGGAATAGGTAACGCAATAGTAGATGTTCTTTGTAGAGTTGATGATGAGTTTTTACAAAAAAACTCGTTAACTAAAAGTACCATGAAACTAATTGATGAAGACGAATTTAAAAATCTAATTTCGAATTTGAGTATTGAGGAAACTATTTCTGGTGGATCTGTTGCAAATTCTATAGTCGGTCTATCTCAATTGGGAAACAATGTTGGTTTCATAGGTAAAATTAAAAATGATGATTTAGGACAAAAATATGAGGATGGATTAGAAAAGGAAAAAGTAAAATATTTGTATGAAAAAAAAGAAGAGTCTATACCAACAGGAAGTTGTTTAATATTAATTACACCTGACTCAGAAAGGACTATGTGCACTTTTCTTGGAATAGCTGGAAAAATAAGTGAAGAAGATATTAATTCAAATGATATCAAAAATTCAGAAATAACTTTTTTAGAAGGTTATCTTTGGGATGAAGGTAATCCAAAAAAAGCATTCAATAAAGCTATTGAAAGTTCTAATAAAGTAGCTATGTCTTTGTCAGATTTATTTTGTGTTGAAAGACATAAAAAAGATTTTTTAAACTTAGTTAAACACAAACTAGATATCGTATTTGCTAATGAACAAGAAATATTAAATTTATTAAGTACTAAATCTTTTGAAGACGTAATTGACTTCTGCAAAGCTCAAAAAAAAGATATAGTTATTACAAGAGGTGAAAAAGGATCAATCGCTGTTAAAGGAAATGATGTATATGAGTGTAGAGCAGAGAAAAATTTAAATATAACTGATCTTACTGGTGCTGGAGATTTATTTGCAGCAGGATATTTACATGGTATTATAAATAACTTGTCAGTAAATGAGTCATTGCAAAATGGAACAAAATTATCTTCTAAAATTATTCAACAAATTGGAGCAAGATTAGTAAATAATTGAAATAATGACGGAAAAAGATCAAATACTTAAATTATTTCCACATCCGGTTTTTAAATTTAAAGTTAAAGATCATAAAAATATTAATCCAAATCTTCTAAAGTATATTTATGACCTCCAAAAAAAAAATCCTATTGGTGTAAAAAAATCTAATATCAATGGATGGCATTCACAACCATTTGATTTATCAGACTCAAAAAATATTGCTAATAAATTTTTTAGATCGATAGATACTCACATTCAAAGTGTATTCAAAAGCTATGGATGGTTATTTGATCATTCAAAAGTAATTTGTACTTCGATGTGGGCTATAATTAACAAAAAAAATAGTTTTAACATAGAGCACACTCACTCAAATAATTATCTTAGTGCTGCTTATTATGTTAAGGCTCCAGAAAATTGTGGAAATTTCAAAACTTCAAATCCAAATATTATTAATAGAAATATTTATCCTAAGCCTGAAAAACCTACAGAATTTAATTCTAATAATATAACTATCAAAATTAACGAGGGTGACTTACTAATTTTTCCTGCTTATCTTCCTCATTCTGTTGAAGAAAACAAATCGCAGGAAGATAGAGTTATTATTAGTTTTAATTTAGATATACTAAGATAACTTGTTTAGATAATATCCATTTTTAGCACTTAAAATAAAATTATTTTTTTTGAATTTATCAAATATTTTTTTTCTTAACCTATGTATGTGTGTCTCAACTGTATGAGTTTCAAGTTTATTTCCATATCCCCAAACCTCAGATTGAAGTCTTTCAACATTTACTGGGTCATTAGAGTTATTTAGAAACATAATCAAATTTACCTCTTTTTCAGTCAAATTAATTACCTTTAAATCTAAAATTAATTCTCTTGAATTTAAATTTATCAAATAATCTCCAATTGAAAAATTTGAGTTTTCTTTAGTTTTAAATTTTAGAAACTGAATATTAATTCTCTCAATTAGTTTAGAAATCTTTAAAGGGAAATTTAATTCAATAACATTTGGGTAATTTAAGTTTTTTTTATCTGTGAGTAAAAAACCTGCTGATAAATCTACTTTATCTAAAACTTTTTTATTTGGTGCAAAAATAATATTAAAATTCAATTCATCTTCTAATTCTTTCAAAATATCATATAAAATTGGAATTGAATATATTACTATATTTTGTTTAATCATAAATCTTAGATTATGATAATTTTATCGAAAAATAAACAAACACTTAAAATTAATGAATTTAAATTTAAATGTTGCATAGGTAAAAACGGAACATCCAGTAAAAAAAGAGAAGGTGACAAAAAAACACCAAAAGGAATATTTTCTCTTGGCAATTTATATTATCGAGCAGATAGAATAAATAAACCTTTCACTAAACTGAAAAAAATAATTATTAAAAAAAATATGGGTTGGTGTGATGACGTAAATAATTCAAAGTATTATAATAAATTAATTAAAATAAATAAAAAAATTAAATATGAAAAACTTTATAGGAAAGATTATAAATATAACTTACTCATTCTGATTAAATATAATTTTCAAAGACCTGTCATTCCCAATGGTAGTTGCATATTTTTACACCTTACTAATAATTATAAACCGACAGCAGGATGTATTGGATTGAAAGAAAAAGATTTTTTAATATTACTTAAATTAATTACTCCCAATACTAAGATTTTAATAAGTTAAATTCTTTTACCAAAAATACTTGACCCTATTCTTAAGAATGTAGAAGAATATTCAGCAGCCTTCAAATAATCAGCTGACATGCCCATACTTAATTGATTTAAATTTAATTTATTATTCAACGATTGCATCTCGATAAAAAAAAATGCATCCCCTAGACATGTTCCAACCAAAATTATTGTTGTCAAAGACATTCCTCGAACAAAAAGTGGTAAAATAGTTGAACTTGCAGTTAAAAGTAGGATAGAGGGAAGTGAAATTAAAAACATGGAAGCTTTAGCAAATCCTGAAGCACTTGAAAATTATAGTAATTTAAAAGAATTAAGTTTCTAAATAAAAACTATTAGAATTATTTATTTTTTGCTCTAGAAATTGAAAGTTCCATTTTGAAATAAATTTTTTATCCTCCTGGTCCAAAATTAGAAGGTTTTATTTTTAAAATTTTCCATACTCCAGATGCAGAAGTGATTATTTTATCATTACACTTCAGTTCACAAAATAAAAAGATAAGAGTATTTGTTTTTTTTAAAATTTTTGCATGTCCAATAATTTCATCTCCAACTTTTGAAGCACCTATAAATTTTATGTCTAAAGAAATAGTCACACAAGGTGCATTATCTGCAGCTCGGTGTGCAGCCGTTCCTGCCCCTGCGTCTATTAATGCAGATAAATAACCTCCATGAGTTATTCCAGCTGCATTTAAATGATTTTCATTAATTATTGATTTAAACTCGTATTCGTTATCTGAAATAGATCTAAATAAAACACCTCCATTGTGTTTCATAAATCCAGATTTAATACTTATTTGCTCAAATTTTTCACTCATAATTTTTTATAATATAAAAGTTAAAATTAATAAAATAATTAAAATAATTATAAAAAAATAAATTACAGAATTTTGTAAAGAAATTTTTTTAATAAAATTAATCATAAAATATATTTAATTATTTTTTTTATGAGTACTAAATTTAAAGAAAAATTTTAAAATTTTATTCATTAGTTTATAAATAAATATACGAAATAAAAAAACTTGATTCAATCTGTTATCTCGAGGGATCGCAGATTCAAATTTTTCTTTATCTTGTTTTAATAAATAAGGATTTAATCCTGTAATTTTTATACCACAATATATTTTAAATGCTAAAAAGTTATCAGGCATTGTTTTTACTGGATAATTAAAAGTAATTAACGATTTTGCTGCCTCTCTATTTATAAAATAAGCATGGGTTAGAACTGCATTTCTCACATTTACAATTTCATAATTATTTTCAGTATCTAACGGTTTTTTATAAAATTGCCATAATTCACTCAATAGAATTATTTGTTTATTAAATTTAAAGTTTTTAATAATAAATTTTTGAAGATTTTCTGAAAAGTCATTTAAAAAAATAGCATCATCCTCAAAAATTAATGCATAATTAATATTTGTTGCAACAAATTTTTTGTACACTTTTATATGACTTAATGAACAACAAATTTCTGCTGCATTCATGTTAGTATTTATTGGATTAATAAACTTATTATTTTTTGATATCATTTGACTTAGTTTATTTTTATCAATCTCGTCTCCATCAACAGCATCAATTATTTCAAAATCAAATATTTTTTGTTTATTTAGCTCCTTAATGATATTTTCTCTTCTTTTGGACTCTCGCTTTAAATTTATAACATAAATTTTAAAATTATTTATCACAGACAAGCTTCTTCTTTTTGGTGGACCGCCCAGAACTCGAATCTGGAATCTCCCGGTTCGTAGCCGAGCGCCTTATCCAATTTGGCCAGCGGTCCGTTAAAATAATATATTCCATATATCAAAGTTTTTGATGTAATTTAACTTATAAAATATTAAGTTAATTACTTTATGACCAAAAACTTTGACGATGTTGTTATTACTTCTGCACTAAGAACTCCAATTGGAAGATACAAAGGTTCTTTAAAAAATCTTAGTGCATCAAAATTAGGGTCGATAGCAATTAAAGAAGTAATTTATAAATCAAAATTAGATGTAGAGGAGATTGATGAAGTAATTATGGGTCATGTTTTAACTTCTGGGCTTGGTCAAAATCCTGCTAGACAGGCTTCGATTGCAGCTGGAGTACCAGTTTCAAAACCTGCTCATATTGTTAATCAGGTTTGTGGGTCTGGATTAAGATCAGTTGTTTCTGGGTATCAATCAATCAAGTTAAAAGAAAATCAAATAGTTGTTACAGGAGGTCAAGAAAATATGTCCAGAGCAACTCACGCAATTTATTATAGAGAGGACAAAAAATTTTCTGAAAAAAAATTAGTAGATACAATGATTAAAGACGGTCTATTAGACTCATTTAACGATTATCATATGGGTGTTACAGCTGAGAACGTTGCTGAGAAATATAAAATTTCAAGAGATGAACAAGATAATTTTTCCTTAAATTCTCAGAAAAAAACAGAAAAAGCTTATAGTGAAAATAAATTTAAAGACGAACTGATCAAATTACATATTGAAGATGGTGAAAAAAAATTTATTTTTGAAAAAGATGAACATCCTAGAGATAATTTAAATATTGATGATTTAAAAAAATTAAAAACAGTATTCAAAGAAAATGGGACTGTGACACCTGGAAATTCCTCGGGTATAAATGATGGTGCAGCAGCCTTAGTTTTGATGTCTAGAAAGCAAGCAGAAAAAAAATCCTTAGAGCCATTAGTTAAAATTGTGTCTTGGGCTACTTGTGGTATTGAGCCTTCATTAATGGGTCTGGGACCTATACCTTCAATTCAAGCAGCTTTATCTAAAGCAAGTTGGAATATTGATGAAGTTGACTTATTTGAAATTAATGAAGCGTTTGCAGCACAAAGTATTGCAGTAATTAAAGAACTAAAAATTCCTGAGAAAAAAGTTAATGTCAATGGAGGAGCAATTGCTTTAGGTCATCCGATCGGAGCTTCCGGGTCAAGAATTTTGGTTACACTAATTTATGAAATGATAAAACAAGATAAAAAAAAAGGTTGTGCGGCACTCTGTATAGGCGGTGGTATGGGAATAGCCATGTGTATTGAGAGAAGCTAAAAAGCTTCAATTTCATTTATTTTTTTATTTTTTGTGCAATAAAAATATAAGATTAACTAAAAAAAGCTAATTAATGTGATAAAATTAAATTTAATAAAGTTTTTTTGGGTATATAAAACACTTTAAAAAATGAACGAAAAATTACTTGTACCTGACATTGGTGATTTTGAAAATGTTGAGGTAATAGAGATACTTGTAAAACCTGGTGATCAAATCAAAGAAAATGATCCGATAGTCACAATTGAGAGTGATAAATCAAGCGTAGAAATTCCCTCTACAGTTGCTGGAAAAATAGATAATATAGCAGTTAAAGTTGGTGATAAAGTTTCTAAGGGAGATTTATTGCTCAATCTTACATCATCATCAAAAACATCATCTGAAAGCACTCTTCCAAAAGATACAGAAAACATTATTAAACAAGCAGAGGAGGCAATGGCTCAAAAAAAAGAGGAAAAAAAAATTATTAAAGATCCAGTAGTAGAGAAAAAACAATCTACAATCCAAGTTGTTAATGGTTCTGATATCGATCCACTTGAAACTCGAGATTGGTTGGAGTCTTTATCTGCGGTAATTTCCAAAGATGGAAATCACAGAGCCCATTTTTTAATAAAAGAATTAATTAATAAAGCTTATCGTGAAGGAGCAAATATTCCCTATACTCAAAATACTCCCTACATTAATACAATACCTCCTGAGGCTGAAGTAAAGTCTAGTGGTGATCAAAATATTGAAAGAAGAATTAGATCGTTAATTAGGTGGAATGCAGCCGCAATGGTGGTTCGAGCAAATAAAAAATATCCTGAGCTTGGTGGACATATTGGTACATTTGCTTCTGCTGCAACTTTATATGACGTAGGGATGAATCATTTTTGGAGAGCAAAAAATAACAAATTTGGCGGGGATCTAATTTATTTTCAAGGACATAGTGCACCTGGAATGTATGCAAGAGCATTCTTAGAAGGCAGATTAAACGAAAAACAATTAGATAGTTTTAGACAAGAGGTAAAGCCTGGAGGTTTATCTTCTTATCCACACCCTTGGTTAATGCCAAAATTTTGGCAGTTCCCTACAGTATCTATGGGGTTAGGCCCTATGCTTGCTATATATCAAGCTAGGTACATGAAATATTTAATTAATAGAGGTTTAATTAAAGATGAAGGAAGGAAAGTTTGGGCTTTTTTAGGTGACGGAGAAATGGACGAACCTGAGTCAATGGGAGCTATTGGATTAGCTGCTAGAGAAAATTTAGATAATTTAATATTTGTAATTAATTGTAATCTTCAAAGATTAGATGGACCAGTAAGAGGTAATGGAAAAATTATTCAAGAGCTCGAAGGAAGTTTCAGGGGATCAGGCTGGAATGTAATAAAAGTTATTTGGGGATCGTACTGGGATTCATTAATTGCAAATGATAAAACTGGTTATTTAGTTAAAGCCATGAATGAGACAGTTGATGGTGAATACCAGGCAATGAAAGCAAGAGATGGTGCTTACGTTAGAGAAAAATTTTTTGGAAAATATCCTGAAACACTTCAATTAGTATCAAGTATGTCAGATACAGATATTTGGAGACTTAATAGAGGTGGACATGATCCTCATAAAGTTTTTGCTGCTTATGATCAAGCAACCAAACATCAAGGAACTCCAACAGTAATTATCGCAAAAACTATTAAAGGGTATGGTATGGGGAAGTCCGGTGAAAGTGTGAATACTACCCACCAAACTAAAAAGTTAGATGTTGATGATTTGATGTATTATAGAGATCGATTTGATGTTCCCTTAACAGACGAACAGGTAAGAAATATTGAATATTTTAGACCTGACGAGAAATCTCCAGAAACAAAATACATAAAAGAAAAAAGAATTAAATTAGGTGGATATTTACCCGAACGTTCAACTTTCGCTAAACCAATTAAAGCGCCTTCGAAGGATATTTTCGATTTTATGAAAGTATCAACTGGTGAAAAACAAATGTCTACTACTATGGCACTTGTGAGAATGTTAACAAATTTATTAAGGGATAAAAATATATCTCCTAGACTCGTCCCTATTATCCCTGACGAAGCAAGAACGTTTGGCATGGAAGGATTTTTTCAAAAAATAGGGATTTATGCTCATGAAGGACAAAAATATGAACCTGAGGATGCAGCTCAATTAAGTTCTTATAGAGAAGATAAAAGTGGTCAAGTTTTAGAGGAAGGTATCAATGAAGCAGGCGCTATGTCTTCATGGATTGCTGCTGCCACTGCATATACTAATCACGATATCGAAATGATCCCAATTTATATTTTTTATTCAATGTTTGGTTTCCAAAGAGTAGGAGATCTAGCTTGGGCAGCTGGAGATAGTCAGGCTAGAGGATTTTTGGTGGGTGCAACAGCTGGAAGAACAACGCTAGCTGGAGAAGGCTTACAACACCAGGATGGGCATAGTCATTTAATTGCATCAACTATTCCAAATTGTGTAACTTATGATCCTACATTTCATTATGAATTAGCGGTAATTTTTCGAGAAGGTCTAAGGAGAATGCATGAGAAAAATGAAAATGTCTTTTATTACATTACAACAATGAATGAAAATTACTCTCACCCAGAAATGCCTAAAGATAAGATTTGTGAAGAAGGTATCTTAAAGGGCATGTATAAAATTAAAGAATTTAATAAATATAAAAAAAATAAAATTCAACTTTTAGGATCAGGAACAATCTTAAGAGAAATGATGTCTGCTGCAGAGATTTTGCAAAATGATTATCAAATTGACAGCGAGATATGGAGTGTAACAAGTTTTAATGAATTAAGAAAAGATGGGATGGAGGTAGAAAGATATAATCTTTTAAATCCTGATAAAGAACCCAAAAAATCTTATGTTGAGCAATGCCTAGGCCAAACAGAGGGCCCAATTATGGCTGCATCTGATTATATGAGAATGAATTCAGATCAAATCAGATCTTATACTAATAAAAGTTTTTATTCATTAGGAGCAGATGGTTTTGGAAGAAGTGATACAAGAAAAAATTTAAGAAAATTTTTTGAGGTAGATAAAGAACATTTGGTTGCTTACGGTTTAAGTATTTTGGCAAAAGAACAGCTTATAACTTCTAAATATGCAAAAGATGCAATGAAGAAGTATAATATTGACAGCAACAAACCAATGCCAACGAAATTATAAATGTCAGAAACTGAGATTAAAGTACCTAATATTGGAGATTTCAAAGATGTAGAGGTAATTGAGGTATTAGTTTCTGAAGGTCAATCAATTAAAAAAAATGATGCTTTAATAACAATCGAAAGTGATAAATCTAGCGTAGAAATACCCTCAAATTTAGAAGGTAAAATTAAAAATTTAAAAATAAAAGTAGGAGACAAAGTTTCTGAGGGCGACTTAATCTTAACTGTAGAAAGTGATTTAAAAGTTAAAAAGGAAGAGGTTAAAGATAAACCAGAAATTGAAAAAGAGTCAAAAAATATTGAGGTAACAAAACCTGAAATCCAAGAAAAAACTTTTTCTAAAAATAATATTTCAGACATTTCATCTGCAAGTCCAAAAGCTAGAAAATTTGCTAGAGAACTTGGTGTAGATATTAATCAAGTAGCCGGGAGCCAGAGAGATGGCAGAGTTATTGAAGATGATATTAAAAAATTTGTTTCATCTAACTCAAAAACCACAGTTGTAACAAAAGATACACAACCAGATAAAATTAAAAACGAATTTGAACATTCTGATTTTGGTGAAATAGAAATTAAAGACATACCAAGAGTAAAAAAATTATCATCAAAATATCTTACAAATTCATGGACAACAATTCCTCATGTTACAAATCACGATGAAGCCGACATAACGGAGATGGAAAGTTTTAGAAGTTCATTAACAGATATGTATACTGGAGAAAAAATTAAAATTACACCTCTAGCATTTATAATAAAGGCTTTAGTAGCATCTCTTAAGAAATTTCCTAGTTTTAATTCTTCTATCGACGAAATTGAGACTGGAAAAATGACTTTAAAAAAATATTACCATATCGGGATAGCAGTTGACACACCAAATGGATTAATGGTTCCAAAAATTAGAAATGCAAATAACAAAAAAATTTCTCTTATAAGTAAAGAATTAAAAGAGGTAAGTGAACTTTGTAGAAATTTAAAAATTGATAAAAAAGAATTATTTGGTGGCTCGATGACGATTACGAGTTTAGGTGGTATAGGAGGTTCGTTTTTTACCCCTATAATTAATTATCCTGAAGTTGCTATATTAGGAGTAGGAAGATCAGAAAAAAAACAAATTTTTATGAATGGTAAGTTTCAAACCAGGACTATGCTCCCAATTTCTTTATCTTATGATCACAGAATTATTGATGGTGCAGAAGCAGCTAGGTTTAATAATGATCTAAAAGAAAACTTAGGCAAAAATTTTGCTTATAAACTAGCTGTCTAATTAAAAATGAGTAAATCCATATCATTATTTAGTGCCTTATTGTGCACTTTCATTTGGGGAACAACTTTTATTGCCCAAGACACAGGCATGGACAATATTGGCCCTTTTACATTTAATGCTGTGAGGTTTTTTGTTGGTTTTTTAGCCATAACTCCACTTTTGATTTTATTTGAATTAAAAAATTTTAAATCAGAATTTAAATTAGATAAAAAAACTTTCATAATTTATTCATTGTTAATTGGAATTTCTTTATTTTTAGGTTCTGCACTTCAACAAGTTGCTTTGCTTTATACAGATGTTGCAAATGCTGCTTTTTTTACAATTTTTTATGTGCCAATGGTACCGATTATCATTTTTTTGTTTGGTAAAAAATCAATGCATTGGAGTGTATGGCCTTCTGTAGTTCTATGTTTAATTGGAGGATATTTATTAACAAATTTTCATGATGCAACAGTAAGATTAGGAGATACTTTAGTTGTTCTAGGAGCTTTATTTTGGAGCACTCATATTATTTTTACTGGGATCATTATAACTAAATACAATCTTCCACTTACTTTAGGAGCTGCACAGACTTTAATTGTGGCTATTTTTTCATTTATAATTGGAATTATTTATGAAGAATTTATTTTGAGTAATATTTTAATGGAAATTTATTCAATTTTATATGCAGGTATATTATCTGGCGGATTTGCATTTGTTCTACAAATTTATGCACAAAGAAATATTACACCTGCACCAGCAGCTATAATATTTTCACTTGAAGGTGTATTTGCGACTATAGCTGCTTGGTTTATTTTAAATCAAATTCTAGATGTTAATAATTTACTTGGATGCTTTTTTATTCTATGTGGAGTTCTCTTATCTCAATTACTCCCTTTAATTAAGAAGAAATATACTTAATAAACTAAACTAAATAAAATCAAAGCAATTATTATTCTATAAATTACAAACGCATTCATTGAAAATTTATTTATATAAATTAAAAAGAATTTAACTGTTAGAAAAGAAAAAATAAAAGAAGATATAATTGCGATAACAACTAAGTAATTAAACTGAATTGATTGTTCAAAAATATCTTTTAAGCTTAAGACACTAGCTCCAGCTAATGCTGGGATTGAAAGTAAAAAAGATATCTTACTTGAATCTACTCTATTAAATTTTAAAATTCTCGCAGCTGTTATAGTAATTCCTGCCCTACTCACTCCGGGTACAAGAGAGAAAATTTGGAAAACACCTATAAATATTATTGACTGAAAATTTAAATTTGAAGAAATTTTTTTATCAAATCGATTTTTGTCTGAGATGTATAAAATAATTGCGAATATTAAAGTAGTCCAAGCAATGACTTCTAAATTTCTTAACTGATAAATTAAATTTGTACTATAAAGTATGTATCCAACAATTATTAATGGAATAGATCCTAATACAATTAAATTTAAAATTCTTTTATTTTTTCTGATATCAAACAATTCATCTTTAAAAAAATAAATTATAGCTATTAGTGAACCTAGATGGAGACTGATATCAATAAGCAAAGAACTAGATTTAAATTCATATAAAGTAGAAACCAAAATTAAATGAGCAGAAGAACTAATAGGAAGAAATTCAGATATTCCTTGAATTGCGGAGAGAATTAAAACTTCTATAATATTTTGAAACATTGTTTCTTCGTAACTTATAAAGTATTTATTTAAAACAATTCGATTTAAGCATAATAGCTATGCAATAATTAAAAACGTATTAATTGGCGGTAATAATTTAAAAATTAAGGTCAATATTTATGACCTATTTTATGCTTTATATACATAAATCAAGGTATATTTTGCCAAAACTTAAATAATATTATGACAGATAAAATGCTCAAATTTGTTAAAATAGGTCAACAAACTCCACCTAAAAGAGAAGTTGATACGAGAAAGAAAGATTTTAACGAAATTTATGACGAGTATATCAATGAAAAAGCCAAAGAACAGTCAAGTAGGTGTTCGCAATGTGGAGTACCTTTTTGCCAAGTTCATTGTCCTTTAAGTAATAACATTCCAGATTGGCTTAAACTGACAGCTGAGGGAAGATTAAAAGAGGCATATGAATTATCTCAAAGCACAAACAATATGCCTGAAGTGTGTGGTCGAATTTGCCCCCAAGATAGATTATGCGAGGGAAATTGTGTAATTGAACAGTCTGGTCATGGAACAGTAACTATTGGATCAGTAGAAAAATATATTACAGATAATGCTTGGGCTCAGGGCTGGGTAAAACCAATAAAGGTAACGAATGAAAAAAATCAAAGTGTAGGAATTATAGGAGCAGGTCCTGCTGGATTAGCTGCTGCAGAACAATTAAGAAAAAAAGGGTATAAAATTACTGTCTACGATAGATATGATAGAGCAGGAGGATTATTAATTTATGGAATTCCAAATTTTAAATTAGAAAAAGAAGTTGTAGAGCGAAGAACAAAACTTTTAAAGGATGGAGGAATTGAATTTATTCAAAATTTTGAAGTTGGTAAGGATGCAAGCCTAGATCAATTGAGAAAAAAACACGATGCAATTTTAATCGCTACAGGAGTTTATAAAGCAAGAGAAGTAAACTTACCTGGAAATGATCTTGATAATATTTTTCCTGCAATGGATTTTTTAACAGCATCTAATAAAAAAGGTCTAGGAGATGATGTTGAGTTGTTTGATAAAGGAATTTTAAATGCAGAAGGTAAAGATATTGTTGTAATCGGTGGAGGTGACACAGCAATGGATTGTGTAAGAACTTCTATAAGACAGAAGGCAAAATCTGTTAAATGTTTGTATAGAAGAGATAAAGAAAATATGCCAGGATCTGCAAGAGAAGTTGCAAATGCTGAAGAGGAAGGTGTTGAGTTTGTTTGGTTATCAAGTCCTAAAGAATTTAAAGGTACAAATAAAGTAGAAAAAATAATTGTAGATCAAATTAAATTAGGTGATCCAGACGAGACCGGAAGAAGAAAGCCACAAATACAGGAAGGCTCAAGTTACGAAACAAAAGCAGATATGGTTATTAAAGCACTAGGTTTTGATCCTGAGGATTTACCGAATTTGTTTGATAGTAGTGAATTACAAGTAACAAAGTGGGGAACTATTAAAACAGATTTTGATACTATGGAAACAAATATAAAAGGGGTGTTTGCTGCTGGCGATATAGTTAGAGGAGCATCATTAGTTGTTTGGGCGATAAAAGATGGAAGAGATGCGGCAGCTTCAATTAAAACCTATCTAGAGAGCAAATCCAAAATGGAAAAAAGAGTGGCTTAATGGAAAATTATAAAAAGAGCCTTCATCTTTTAAAAGAAAATCATGTTTATTCAGAAGACATGGAGCATGATGCTTGTGGTGTTGGTATAATTGCATCAACTGAAGGTAAAAAGTCTCGTCAAGTTGTAGAGTATGGTATTGAAGCGTTAAAAGCTGTTTGGCATAGAGGCGCTGTAGATGCCGATGGAAAAACTGGTGATGGAGCAGGAATTCATGTTGAAATACCAAAAGATTTCTTCATTGAAAAGATAGAAGTGACAGGACACACACATGACAATTCTGAAATATGTGTGGGCATGATATTTCTGCCGCGAAATGATTACGCAGCACAAGAAAGTTGCAAAACTATTGTTGAAAGTGAATTAACAAAAAATGATTTTAGTATTTACGGTTGGAGACAAGTTCCAGTTAATCCAAAAGTTTTAGGAGAAAAGGCATTCCAAACAATGCCTGAAATCATCCAAGTATTGTTTAAACCTCATAATCCAGAACTAACAAATAAAGATTTAGAAAGAAAAATTTATGAAACTAGAAGAAAGATAGAAAACGAAGCTTTTAAAAAATCTTTAAACAATTTTTATATTTGTTCGTTGAGCTCTAAGTCTATCATTTACAAGGGAATGTTTTTAGCTGAAGCTATCTCAGATTTCTATCTTGATTTAAAAGACGAGAGATTTGTTTCAAGGTTTGCTATTTTTCATC
>CABZHY010000004.1 GCA_902525565.1 uncultured Pelagibacteraceae bacterium | reverse complement strand
TAGATGTTTTGAAATGATGGTAGAAGACGGAAACATAGAAGTTTTAAAATTATTATCGTCCACTTCATCTAAAATTGCTCAAGGAGAAGTTCTACAACTTCAACACAAAGGTGAAGTTGATATGCTGGAAGAAACATATTTAAAAATAATCTCAGCTAAAACTGCTGAGTTATTTGCAGCAGCAACTAAAGTTGGTGCAATTTTATCTGATGCAGAAAATAAAGAAAAAGATGCTTTAGAATTTTATGGAAGAAACTTGGGATTAACTTTTCAAATAGCAGACGACACACTAGACTATAATGCTGAGCTCAAACTGTTTGGTAAAAAAATTGGTCAAGATTTTTTTGAAGGAAAAATTACCTTACCAATAATTTTACTTTTTCAAAAATTAGGAAATGATGAAAAGAAAATTTTATCAAATAAATTTAAAAAAGAGTTAAGAACAAAAGATGACTTTAATGAAATTATTGCTCTTATAAATAAGTATAAAATAGTTCAGGAATGCTATCAAAAGGCACAGCACTATATAAATTTAGCCTCAAATTCTCTAAGTGTATTTAAAGACTCTGAAGAAAAAAATATTCTTAAAAGATTAACATCGTTTAGTTTATCAAGAAATTTTTAAGGACTTAATAAAGACTTTATCCACTTCCCGGAGTTATCTTTATTGTATTTTAATCTCTCGTGGATTCTGTTGTCACCATCTAACCAAAATTCAATACTATTTGGTGATAAAATCCATCCAGACCAGTGACTTGGTCTTGGTACATCTGATTTGTTGCCATATTTTTTTTTATAATCTTGTATAGATTTTAACAATTGTTCTCGAGAATTTAATTCTTCACTTTGCTTAGAAGCCCATGCTCCTATTCGACTTTCATACGCTCTAGATGAATAATATTCATCTGCAACCTGATCAGAAACTAATGAAACCTTTCCATTAATTCTTATTTGTCTTAGAAGACTTTTCCAATGGAAACACATCGCAGCATACGGATTTTCTTTTAATTCATTTCCCTTTTGACTATTTAAATTTGTATAAAATACAAATCCATCTTTGTTGAAATCTTTAAGTAAAACCATTCTAACTGAAGGAATATTTTTTTTATTTGACGTGGCCAAAGCAACAGCGTTTGGATCATTTGGCTCATTTTTCTTTGCTTCCTCCATCCATTCATGAAATAATTGAATTGGATCATCTATATCTAGAAAGCAACTATTAAGACCTAAAGAGTTTTTTTGATTCATAATTTAAACAAAATAATCTATATAATATAAATAATGTCATTTAATACTTTTGGAAAGCTATTTCGTTTTACAACTTGGGGAGAGTCTCATGGGCCTGCAATTGGTTGTATTGTTGATGGTTGCCCTCCAAATATAAATCTTGAAGAGCAAGATATTCAAATAGAATTAGACAAAAGAAAACCAGGACAATCAAAATTTACAACTCAGCGAAAAGAGGATGACAAAGTTCAAATACTGTCAGGAGTATTTGAGGGAAAAACTACAGGAACACCTATTTCTCTCATAATCTACAATAAAGATATGAGATCCAAAGACTATAGTAATATTAAAGATAAGTTCAGACCAGGTCATGCGGATTTTACTTATTTTAAAAAATATGGAATTAGAGACTATAGAGGTGGAGGCAGATCTTCTGCTAGAGAAACCGCAGCACGAGTTGCAGCCGGTGCAATAGCAAAAATAGTACTTAAAAAAAAATTAGGTAAAAGATTTAAAGTAATTGGTGCAGTAACTCAGCTAGGAATTCTTGGATGTGATACAAATCAATGGAACGATAAAGTAATTTCAAAAAATCCATTTTTTTGTCCTGATAAATCAATGATTAAATTATGGGAAAAATATTTGCTTGGTGTAAGAAAATCAGGATCCTCATGTGGAGCAGTGATTGAAATAAGAGCAAGAGGTATCCCAGTTGGTTTAGGGGCTCCAATTTATTCAAAATTAGATACTGACATAGCTTCAGGTCTAATGAGTATTAATGCGGTTAAAGGCGTAAATATTGGCGCAGGAATGAACTCAGCGCAATTAAGTGGAGAACAAAATTCAGATGAAATTTCTTCAAAAGGAAATAAATTAAAATTCAATTCAAATAAAGCGGGTGGAATTCTTGGTGGAATTTCTACGGGCCAAGAAATTGTTGCATCTTTTGCTGTCAAACCAACATCGTCTATTTTAACTAGTAGAAAAACTATAAATAAATTTGGGAAAAATACTTCAATATCTGTTAAGGGTAGACATGATCCTTGTGTAGGAATTAGAGCTGTACCAATTGGTGAAGCTATGATGAACTGTGTTTTACTTGACCACTACTTAATGAATAAAGCACAGTGTAATTAGCTCTAATTAATTTTTCACAACTCTTATTGTCTCCTTTTGAAACAGAATATCAGCAATTTTTTTAGAAATTTGAGAACTGTTTAATCCAGCTTTATCGTACATTTTTTTTGGATCATCTTGTTCAATAAATTTATCTGGTAAAGTCATTGATCTAAATTTTAAACCTTTGTCAAATACTCCTCTTTCAGCTAAAAAATTTTTAACATGAGAACCAAAACCTCCTATTGAACCCTCCTCAACAGTTATCATAAGCTCATGTTCCTTAGCAGATTTTAGTATAAGTTCTTCGTCTAAAGGCTTAGCAAATCTGGCGTCTATTAAAGTTATTGAAACTCCTTTTGCTTTTAATTCCTCTGCAGCTAACTTGCACTCTTCAAGTCGAGTACCGAGGTTTAAAATACAAACTTGTGTCCCTTGTTGAACAACTCTCCCTTTACCAATTTCAATTTTTTCGTCTATTGATGGGAGATCAACACCTACTCCAGTACCTCTTGGATATCTAATTGCAGAAGGTCTGTCATTTATATCTACTGAAGTATTAATCATTTTAACTAGTTCAGCTTCATCACTTGCTGCCATTACTACAAAGTTTGGTAAAGTTGATAAATAAGTTATATCAAATGAACCAGCATGCGTTGATCCGTCAGCACCAACTAATCCTGCTCTATCTATCGCAAATCTAACCGGTAAACTTTGGATGGCAACATCGTGGACAACTTGATCATATGCTCTCTGTAAAAATGTAGAATAAATTGCAGCATACGGTTTGTATCCCTCGGTTGCGAGACCAGCTGCAAAAGTTACAGCATGTTGTTCCGCTATTCCAACATCAAACATTCTATTTGGAAACTCCTTGCCAAAAATATCCATGCCAGTCCCTCCAGGCATCGCTGCTGTTATTCCTACTATTTTGCTATCTTTTTTAGCATGTTTAACTAACGTGTTTGCAAATACTTTTGTATAAGCTGGAATGTTTGATTTGCTCTTTACTTGTTCGCCAGTCTCAACATTAAATTTTGACACTCCATGATAATGATCATTTGCTTTTTCTGCATAAGAATAACCCTTACCTTTTTGAGTTTTAATGTGGATCATTATAGGACCTTCATGTCTTGAGTCTTTTGCATTTTTTAAAATTGGAACTAGACTTGATAAATCATGACCATCTATAGGCCCTGCATAATAAAAACCAAGTGAACTAAATAATGTACCTCCTGTAACTGCTGAACGGAAAAAATCTTCTGCTTTTCCTGCTTTAGCACTGAATCTTTTTGAAAATGCAGATGTAATTAATTTAACGGTTTCTCTAAGACTAAAATATATTTTACCAGTAAATAATTTTGCTAAGTAAGTTCTCATTGCTCCAGCTGGCTTTGCAATTGACATATCGTTATCATTTAAAATAACAATCATTTTTGTCTTAGATGCTCCAGCGTTATTCATGGCTTCGTAGGCCATGCCTGCACTAATTGCTCCATCACCTATCACAGCTATTACATTGGAAGATTTATTTTCTAATTTATTTGCTTCAGCAATTCCTAATGCAGATGAAATAGATGTTGAACTGTGAGCTGCTCCAAATGGATCATATTCGCTTTCAGATCTTTTTGTAAAACCTGATAAACCATCGCCCTGTCGTAAAGTTCTAATTTTATCTTTTCTGCCAGTTAAAATTTTATGTGGATAAGATTGATGCCCCACATCCCATATTAATTTATCATTTGGAGTATCAAAAACGTAATGAAGTGCGACTGTCAATTCAACCACTCCCAAACCAGCGCCTAGGTGACCTCCTGTTTCTGAAACTGCATCTATCATTTCCTCCCTCACCTCATCTGCAACTGTTTGTAAATTATTTTCAGAAACTTTTCTTAAATCAGATGGAAAGTTTATATCATTTAAGAATTGATAATTTTTCTTCATTTTTTTCTACTCAATATATAATTCAAAGTTTCATTAATTTTTATAGATCTTGAACCGTATTTGCTTAAATTCTTATTAACATCTTTTATTATCTTATCACAATACTTAACTGAGTCATCATAGCCTATTAAATTTATAAGCGTTGCCTTACCTTGTTTTTGATCTTTTCCTGTTTTTTTTCCAGCTTCCTTAGAATTGCTTTTAAGATCAATTAAATCATCAGCTATTTGAAACAAAAGACCTATTTTCGATCCAATATTCTCAAAAAATTTAATTTCTTGAATTGTTTTTTTCTTAATTATTGCTGGAGCTGCACAACAAAAACTGAATAACATACCAGTTTTCTTTATTTCCATTTCTAATATTTTATTCTTTGATATTTTCTTTCTCTCGTAACTTAAATCTAAATATTGCCCTCCAGCTATTCCCAAATGACCTGAGCATTCTGATAATTTTTTGATTAAATCAATTTTAATCTTTTCATTTAATTTCAATTTGGGATTTGATAAAATCTCAAATGCTAAAGTTAATAATGAATTTCCTGCTAAGACTGCTGTAGACTCACCAAATTTAATATGAGTTGAAGGTTTGCCTCTTCTTATATTATCATCATCCATGCAGGGTAAATCGTCATGAATAAGTGAATAAGCATGAATACATTCAACAGCTGACCCAATTATGATCAATGTTTTATAATCAATTGAGAATAATGACCCTAAGTCGATCAAAATTTTAGATCTTATTTTTTTTCCACCTGGAAATAAACCATACTTCATAGGAGACATTAAATGAGAATATTTTTGAGAATTAATATACTTTTTAAGAAATATATTAGTATCTTTAGCAATTTTATTAAGCTGTTTTTTCATTTTTTTTAGTTATCTTTTTAATCTTTTTATTTGTCTCTTCCCCGATAGATTTAAAATTTTTATGAAATTTCTTTTCAATGATATTGTTTAGTTTTAGAAGTTCTTGATAGCTCTCAATTGAGTTGCTCAAATTATTTTCCTGCTCAAGAGATTCTATAATCTTATTTGCTTTTTCTGTGAGCTCCTCGACAGAGAAGTGATCATAATCAAGTGGTAAAATTTTATCTTTCATATAATAATAATTATTAATACATGAAATCTATTCAATCAAATATCAAAAAAGCTAAAAAATATTTAGATAATAATCATTGTGTTGCAGTACCAACAGAAACTGTTTATGGACTAGCTGCAAATGCTTACTCAAATAATGCAGTTAAAAAAATATTTAGTCTTAAAAAAAGACCCTTAAACAATCCACTTATTGTCCATTACTATGATATTCGAAGACTCAAAGATGACTGTTATATCAATACTAATTTAATAAAACTGTACAAAAAATTCTCTCCAGGTCCAATAACTTATATTTTGAAATTAAAAAATAATTCTAAAATATCAAAATATGTAACTAATAATAAAAAAAGTATTGCTGTACGTTTTCCTAAACATAAATTATTCAGAAATTTATTAAAAAATTTAGATTACCCAGTAGCTGCACCAAGCGCAAATATATCTTCAAGATTAAGTTCAGTTAAACCATCTGATGTAAAAGATGAATTTGGTTCTAAAATAAAATATATTTTAAATGGGGGAAAAAGCAAAATTGGAGTTGAGTCCACAATATTAAGTCTTTTAGAAAAACCTTCACTCTTAAGATATGGTGGTCTTGATACAAAAAAAATTGAAAATATTTTGAAAAAAAAATTATTAATAAATACAAATTCAAAAAAAAAATTATCACCTGGTTTGTTTCCATTACATTACTCTCCTGGGATTCCCTTAAGAATAAATGTTAAAAAACCAAAAAAAAATGAGGCTTATTTATTAATAAAAAAAAGGAAATTAGGCTTAAAAAACTATTATTATTTATCCAAAGTAAAAAATATGGATGAAGCTGCAAAAAATTTGTACTCAACTTTAAGAAAAATAAAAAATGATGGGTTTAAACATATTGCAGTTGAGTATATTCCAAACAAAGGTCTTGGCAAAACTATTAATGATAGATTAAAGAGAGCATCAAAATATTAATGACTAATTCTATTGAAGTAATAAATCTTTCTAAAAAATATAAAAATAAAGAAGTAGTAGCTAATATAAATTTTAAAATTAATGAAAATGAAATGGTTGGATTATTGGGACCAAATGGATCTGGAAAGACTACTACCATTGGAATGATTTTAGGACTATTAAAACCAAGTAGTGGTCGAGTTTTAATCAATGGAATTAATATTGAAAAAAATAAAATTTCACTTCTTCATAAAATGAATTTTATTTCACCATACATTGAATTACCTAAAAAACTTAAGGTTAAACAAAATTTAATTGTCTATGGAAAGTTATATAATATCCAAAATTTAAATGATCGAATAGATCACCTTGCAAATAAACTTCGATTAAAGGAACTCTTAAACAAAATTACTGGAGAACTGTCCTCTGGACAAAAAAATAGAGTTAGTCTTGCGAAAGCTTTAATAAATGATCCAACGGTACTTTTGTTAGATGAGCCTACTGCTTCATTAGATCCTGAAACTGGTGATTTTGTAAGATCCTTTTTAGAGGATTATAAAAAAGAAAAAAAATTATCAGTTTTACTTGCCTCTCATAATATGGAAGAGGTGAAAAGATTATGTGGTTCTGTTTTGATGATGAAAGATGGTTTAATAGTTGATAGGGGAACTCCTGAAGAGTTAATAACAAAATATGGAAGAAGAAATTTAGAGGAAGTATTCTTAGAAATTGCGAGGAAATAAAAATGAATTTAGTTAGAATTTATGGTCTTTTTTTAAGACACTTTTATTTAATAACCAGATCATTTCCTAGGATATTAGATTTAATTTATTGGCCTTCAATTCAAATTACTCTTTGGGGATTTATTTCTAATTTTTTTGCAGCTCACAGCTCTTATTACAGTGGTGCAGTAGGAGTGATTCTTTCATGTGCAATCCTCTATGATTTTCTATTTAGAACAAGTATTGGCTTTAATATGTTATTTCTCGAGGAAATTTGGAGTAGAAATTTTACAAATCTATTTATCGCTCCAATGAAAATTAGTGAGATAATTGTCTCATTAGTTTTTACAGCATTAATCAGAGCATTAATTGGTTTGATCCCAGCTATTCTATTAACTTCTCCATTGTTTGGCATATCTTTGCTTGAACTTGGTATTCCTTTAGCATTTCTTTTCTTGAGTCTATATTTATTCGGAATAACACTTGGACTATTTGTTTCAGCAGGATTATTAAGATTTGGACCATCTTTTGAAAATATTGCGTGGTCAACAATGTTTTTATTGGCACCTTTTGGCTGCATTTATTATCCAGTTGAAATATTGCCAGAAATTTTCCAGTCAATCGCCTTTGCACTTCCATTAGTTTATATTTTTGAAGAAACTAGAAATATTCTAGTTAATGGAACGGTAAGTTATGAAAATATCATAAACGCAATCTATCTGAATGGGTTTTATTTAATTTTATCGATATTTATATTTTATTACTCTTTCGACAAAGCAAGAGATAGAGGAACTCTAATAAATATAGGTGAATAAATTGGTGCGCCTGCTAGGAGTCGAACCCAGAACCTCCTGATCCGAAGTCAGGCGCTCTATCCAGTTGAGCTACAAGCGCATATAGTATTAATATTATATTTTATGGAAAAAAACATTAATTTTATAGTCAAAGAAGATGAGAGGAATTTAAGGGTTGATGTTTTAATTAACAATAGAGAGGAATTAATAAGTAGGACTAGAATTAAAAATTTAATCTTAAAAGAAAAGTTAAAAATAAATAATGAGATAATTAAAAGTCCTTCAAAAAAGGTCTCGATTGGTGACACAATAAATCTTAAGATTCCAGAGCCCGAAACAGCATCTCTTAAACCTTACGAATTTAAATTAGAAATAATATACGAAGATAATGATCTATTATTGATTAACAAGCCTGCTGGAATAATTATGCATCCTGGGGCTGGAAATTTTGATAAAACTATTGTTAATGCATTAATACATTATGATAAGAATTCTTTATCAAGTATAGGTGATGAGTTAAGACCTGGTATTGTTCATAGAATTGATAAAAATACATCAGGTTTAGTTGTGATTGCAAAAAACAATGAAACTCATGAAAATTTATCCAAACAATTTAGTAATCATACAATCATAAGAGAGTACCAACTTTTAATATGGGGAAAATTAAGACCATCTTCAGGAAGGATTGAAACTTTCATAACTCGCAGTTCAAAAAATAGACAACTAATGGAAGTTAGTAGTTCCAAAGGTAAGAAAGCTATAACAAATTATAAAACACTTAAAATTTTTGAAAATCAGAAAACACCAACTTTAAGTTTAGTTGAATGTAGATTAGAAACAGGAAGAACACATCAGATCAGAGTTCATATGAATTATAAAGGTAATAGTCTTGTTGGAGATGATAAATATAAAAAAAAATATAAAAAATTAAAAAATATTGATTTAGATATTCAAAATTCGATAATTAAATTAAATAGGCAATTCCTGCATGCAAAAACTTTAGGATTTATACATCCACGTACTAAGAAAGAGATGTTTTTTTCCTCACTTTTGCCAGAAGACCTAAATAATATCCTCAAAATGCTTATAAATACTGAAGAATAAAATATTGAAAATTGGGTATAATTAATTAAATAAACACTGCAATGAGTGCAACAATAAGTAACAATCTACCAACTCTTTCTAATGAAGGCGGGCTATCTGCATATTTAGAGCAAATTAAAAAATTTCCAATGTTAGCTGCAGAAGAGGAATATATGCTAGCAAAAAATTGGAAAACTAATGGTAATATTAAAGCTGCAGAAAAATTAGTCACTAGTCACTTAAGATTGGTTGCAAAGATTGCTATGGGTTATAAAGGATATGGTTTACCTATTAATGAAATGATTTCAGAGGGAAATGTGGGCCTTATGCAAGCAGTTAAAAAATTTGAACCTGAAAAAGGTTTTAGATTGGCAACTTATGCAATGTGGTGGATTAAGGCTTCTATTCAGGAATATATTTTAAGATCTTGGAGTCTTGTCAAAATTGGAACTACTAGTGCTCAAAAAAAATTATTTTTTAATTTAAAAAAAATTAAAAATCAAATTTCTCCAGAAACCGAAGGCGACCTAAGAGATGAGCACGTAAATCACATCGCTAATAAGCTCGATGTAAGTAAAGAAGAAGTGGTTTCTATGAATAGAAGGCTTTCAGGAAAGGAGTTCTCATTAAATGCTCAAGTTGGAGAGGACGGCGATGAATGGCAAGACTGGTTAGTTGATAAAGAGCTTGATCATGATTTAAAATTTGCTCACCACGAGGAGATGGAGCAAAGAAAAGATTTATTAAGAGACTCTATAAAAGTTCTAAATGATAGAGAAAGAGAAATTTTATACTCAAGAAGACTAAATGATAACCCAACAACACTAGAAGATTTAAGTAAAAAATATAAAATTAGTAGAGAAAGAGTTAGACAGATTGAAAATAAGGCATTTGAAAAACTTCAAAAGCATATGCTTATATTGGCTAAATCAAAAAATCTTTTACCCGCAAACTAAATTTCAAAAGGGTTTTCAATTAAAATAGTATCATCTCTTTCTGGGCTAGTTGAAATACTTGATACTTTTGCACCAATAAAATCCTCAACAGCAAAAACATATTTCTTCGCATTTTCAGGTAAAGAGTCAATATTTTTGACTCCACTTGTAGAAACTTTCCAACCTGGAAAAGTTTCATAAATTGGTTTTATTTTTATTTGGTCTTCTACAGCAGCAGGCAAATAATCTAATGTTTTGCCATCAAGATCATAAGCAACACACATTTTAATTTCATCTAATTCATCTAGTACATCTAATTTCGTTAAAGCAATACCATCAATCCCTGAAACTTTAATAGTTTGCCTTACTAATACACCATCAAACCATCCACATCTTCTTTTTCTACTTGTTACAGTTCCAAATTCTTTTCCACGAGTTCCTAAAAGTTCACCAATATTATCTTTTAACTCTGTAGGAAAAGGGCCCTCTCCAACTCTTGTTGTATAGGCTTTTGTAATGCCAAGAACATAATTTATCGAATTAGGGCCACAACCAGTTCCTGTAGCTGCGCTTGAGGCAACAGTATTGGATGAAGTTACAAAAGGATAAGTTCCATGATCTACATCAAGTAAAATACCTTGAGCTCCTTCAAATAAAATTTTCTTGTTTTGTTTTTTAAATTGACTAATTTTTAGCCAAACCGGCTGAGAGAATTCTAATATTTTGGGGGCTATTTTAAGCAAATCGGTTTTAAGTTGATCTTTTTCAAAAATTTTTTTTCCTAAACCTTTTCTAATCGCATTATGATGAACTAATACAGAGTCGAGTCTTTGATCTAAATTTTTTTCAGATCTAAGATCCATAACTCTTATAGATCTTCTTCCGACTTTATCTTCATATGCTGGTCCAATTCCGCGTCTTGTAGTTCCTATTTTGCTTTTTCCTGCTGCATCCTCTCTAATCTCATCCATTTCTCTATGAAAAGGCAAAATTAAATTTGCAGATTCTGAAATAATAAAATTATTTACATTTACTTCTACGCCTTTAGATTTTATTTCTTCTATTTCCTCTAATAAAGCCCATGGATCTACGACAACTCCATTACCAATAATTGATATTTTACCTTTTCTAACTATTCCAGATGGCAATAATCTCAATTTATATGTAATACCATCAATCACTAAAGTATGGCCAGCATTGTGACCTCCTTGGAATCTTATTACTACGTCGGCCTGTTCAGATAACCAATCAACAATTTTCCCTTTACCTTCATCACCCCATTGAGATCCAACAACAACTATATTTTTCATTATTTAAATTTTCTGTTTACTTTTAAGGAAGTGAGATGGTTAATTGGGCCATGTCCTTTTCCATATTTAGGGTTAGACTTAATTGCAGAATTTACATACTTAATTCCAAGCTCACAAGATTTCTTTACTGTTTTTCCACATGATAGAAAAGTTGTGACTGAACTGGATAAAGTACAACCTGTACCGTGAGTATTCTTTGTATTGTGACGCTTGCTTTTAAATATCTTTATATCTTTCGTGTTTAATAAAATATCTACTACATTTTTATGTATTAAATGACCACCTTTTATAAGTACATTTTTAGCTCCTAATTCTATAAGTTTATTAGCAGCAAAAATCATATCCTCTTTTGTTATAATTTTTGTTTTAGTCAAAATTTCTGCCTCAGGGATATTAGGAGTAATAAGTGAGACTTTTTTAATTAGTTTTAATTTTATCAATTGAATAGCTTTTCTATCTATCAGTTTAGCCCCTCCTTTAGCAACCATAACTGGATCTAATACAATTTTTTTAACTTTAATTACTTCCAGAGCTTTTAGTACCATTCTAATAACTTCTGAAGAATGCAACATACCAATTTTTATTGCATCAGGTCTTATATCTTTGCAACTGTAAATAATTTGATTAAAAATTTCCTTTGGATTAATCCCTACAATAGATTTTACACCTCTGGTATTTTGAGATGTAACTGCAGTTATTGCTGTCAATGCATAAGAACCTAGCGCAGTAACAGTTTTTATATCAGCTTGAATACCTGCTCCGCCAGATGAGTCAGATCCTGCAATAATTAAAATTTTGGAATTTGGTTTCAATTTATTTAATTTTTTTTGTAATCATATTTACACATTTAAACAAAAGAACTTTATTTTCACTTTCTCCCATTACTCGAATTTTAGACTCCGTTCCCGATTTTCTTACTAAAATTCTTCCTTTATCTTTAATTAATTTATCTGCAATTTTTATAATTTTTTTTATCTCTGGTTTGTTAATAATATTTTTATCTTTTACTTCGATATTTTCTAATAGCTGTGGTGTTTTCTTAAATTGTTCAAAAAATTCACTTGCCTTTTTTCCTTTTCTTAAAGCAAAAAGAGCTTCTAAGGCTACTAGCAAACCGTCTCCTGTAGTTGCAAATTTACCTAAAATAATATGTCCTGATTGTTCACCACCTAAATTAAAATTATATTTTTTCATTTTTTCTTTAACATATCTGTCTCCAACATTTGCCCTTAAAAATTTTATTCCTTTTGATTTAAAATATTTTTCTAATCCATAATTTGACATTAATGTTCCAACAACCCCTCCTTTTAACATTTTTTTATTTTTCCATCTTGTTGCTAAAGCAGCTATAATTTGATCTCCATCTATTATATTGCTTTTTTCATCACACATTATAATCCTGTCAGCATCTCCATCTAAAGATATTCCAATATGTGCTTTGTGTTTTTTTACTGCAGATCTAATTTTTTTTGGAAAAGTTGAACCACATTTTTTATTAATATTTAAACCATTTGGTTTAATGCCTATTGCTATGACTTTAGCTCCTAATGATTTCAATAATTCAGGACCTGCCTTATAACCAGCACCATTTGCACAATCGATTACAATTCTTAGTCCTCTTAAATTAAATTCTTTTGTAAAATTTTTTTTCAATATTTTAATGTAATTTTTGGTGCCTGTTTCCAATCTTTTAACTCTTCCTAATTTTTCTGAGTGCGAAAGGTTTTTTGAAATTTTCTTATCTATAAGTGCCTCAATTTTTTTTTCTATTTTGTCTGACAATTTCATTCCATCAGGGCCAAACAGTTTTAAACCATTGTCAAAATGTGGATTGTGAGAGGCGGTTATCATTATGCCCATATTAGCCTTCATTTCTTTTGTAAGCATAGCCAACCCATTAGTTGGTAAAGGTCCTAAGGTATAAACATGCATACCAGCTGAAGCCAAACCTGAAACAAGAGCCGGTTCAAGTGTATATCCAGACAATCTTGTATCTTTTGCAATTATTGCTGTTTGTTTTCTTTTTTTTTGAGATTTAAAATATGTACCACTAGCAAGTCCAAATTTAAAGAACATATCTCCATTTATATACTTGCTATTAACTGCTCCTCTTATTCCATCTGTTCCAAAATATTTTTTTGTCATTAATTTTTAATTATCTGATTAAAAACTTTAATACCTTGTATAACTTCATTAACATCATGAATTCTTAAAATCTGAATTCCTTGCATCATTAAATAAATTGAAGAAGCCATAGTTCCACCGATCCTTGTTTTGCTATCATTTTTTTTTGATATATCTTTAATAAATTTTTTCCTTGAATTTCCTACTAGTATAGGAAAACCTAATGAATGAAAAATAGAAACACCTCTTATGAGATTCATATTATGTTTCAAATTTTTTCCAAATCCAATTCCAGGATCTAAAATTATATTATTGTGTTTGATGCCTTTAGACCTTATTAACTTAATTTTATCCTCAAAATAATCATATATATCTAATAATTCATTTTTATACTTTGGATTCTTTTGCATATTTTCTGGTGTCCTAAGTGAATGCTGTATCACAAATGGAATTTTATACTTTTTTAAAACGTTTATTGTTTTGGAATCATAACTTAATCCCGAAACGTCATTAATAAGTTCAACCCCCATATTAATACCTTTTTCCATAATTCCAGATTTTCTTGTGTCTAAAGATATTGGTATTTTTTTTACAATTAATTTTAAAGTCTTATTAATTCTATACCATTCTTGCTTTTCATTTACTTCCTTCGATCCTGGTCTCGTAGACTCTCCACCAACATCTACCATCGATGCACCAATTTTATATAAAATATTAGCATGACCAACGCCTTTGTTTTTTTTGTTAAATTTTCCCCCATCGGAAAAACTGTCGGGAGTTAGATTTAAAACACCTAATATATTTGGAATTTTTTTAAAATTTAATTTTGAAAAATTTTTTTTTTTTGACTTAATTTTTTTTAAATCTAAATTTATTTTTGTTTTTAGTTTTTTTGGTAAATTTTTGATTTTATTTATCGAAATTCTTCTAATTTTTTTTCTTGTGATTATCTCAACATGGTCAAAAGATATTTCTTTAATCTGATGTAAAGGAATAGATTTTTTTTTAATTACTAAAATTTTTGATTGTTTACCATAATAGAAATTACACGCTCTTGTGTAATATCTTGGCATTATTTGTTAATGAACAATTTTTGGTTTTAAACCCATAGCACCCAAAGCTGAGTCTTGATCATCTTTTGACTCTGGATCATCTAAAATTTTATCTTTAGGATATAAATTTTTATTGATTATGTTCTCTATTTCTTCACCAGTTAAAGTCTCATAAGTTATTAGAGCTTTTGCAATTTTATGTAGATCGTCTATTTTTTCTGTTAAAATTTTCTTAGCTTGATTATATCCTTCATCTACAAGCTTTCTTATTTCTTTATCAATTTTCTGAGCGACTTCCTCTGAGACTGATTGAGTTTGAGTAACTGATCTACCTAAAAAAACTTCCTCTTGATTTTCGCCGTATTCAACTGGACCCATTACTTCACTCATTCCATATTTTGTTACCATTGCTCTTGCTAACTGTGTAGCCTGATTAATATCAGAACCATTTCCTCCACCTGCTCCAGTGGATATATTGTCTTTTCCAAAAATTAATTCCTCAGCCACTCTTCCCCCAAAACAAACAGCTAATCTCGCTTTAAGATATTTTATTGAGTAACCGTGTTTGTCTCTTTCAGGTAAGTTCATTACCATTCCAAGAGCTCTTCCTCTAGGTATAATAGTAGCCTTATGAATTGGATCATAACTTGGCATATTAAAAGAGACTAGAGCATGTCCACCTTCATGGTATGCAGTTAGTTTTTTCTCATCTTCTGTCATCACCATTGAACGTCTTTCAGCGCCCATCATAACTTTATCTTTTGCTTCCTCAAACTCTAATAATGTGACTATCCTTTTATTTTTTCTCGCTGCTAACAAAGCTGCTTCATTTACTATATTTGCTAGATCAGCTCCAGAAAATCCTGGCGTACCTCTTGCAATTGTTCTTAAATTAACATCTGGGGCCATTTTTATTTTTTTCACATGAACTTTTAAAATCTTTTCTCTTCCTATAATATCTGGGTTTGAAACTACTACCTGTCTATCAAATCTTCCAGGTCTTAACAAAGCTGGATCAAGCACATCTGGTCTGTTTGTTGCAGCTATAATTATAACACCTTCGTTTGTATCAAAACCATCCATTTCAACTAATAACTGGTTTAAGGTTTGTTCTCTCTCGTCATTTCCTCCTCCTAAACCTGCACCTCTACTTCTACCAACAGCATCAATCTCATCGATAAAAATTATACATGGAGAATTTTTTTTACCTTGTTCAAACATGTCTCTTACTCTAGATGCCCCCACTCCAACAAACATCTCTACAAAATCAGAACCTGAAATAGTGAAAAAAGGGACTCCTGCTTCGCCTGCGATTGCTCTAGCTAATAAAGTTTTACCTGTTCCTGGGGGACCAACAAGTAAAGCTCCTCTTGGAATTTTACCACCCAACCTACTAAATTTTCTTGGGTCTTTTAAGAATTCTACTATTTCTTCTACTTCTTCTTTAGCTTCCTCTACACCAGCAACATCATTAAAGGTAACTTTTCCTTTTAACTCATTCATCATTTTGGCTTTTGATTTTCCAAATCCCATTGCGCCACCTTTGCCACCTTGCATTTGTCTCATAAAGAAAATCCATACCGCAATAAGGAGTAACATAGGGAACCATGATAAGAGCACACCAAACAATGAAGGCATTTTTTCTTCTAAAGGTGCTGCTGAAATACTTACGCCTTTTTCTGATAATTTTTCTATAAGATTTGGATCATTAGGAGCATAGGTTGAAAAAGAATTCCCATTTGAATAAGTTCCTTTGATGTTATTGCCCTGAATCTCAACTTTTAGAACCTCACCGTTTTCAACTGAATTTAAAAAATCTGAAAATATTATTTGATTTCCGCCTCTAATATTGGACTGAGGATTTTTAAACATGTTATAAAGGCCTATAGTTAAAAAAACTATAATTCCCCACATCGCCAGATTTTTTAAATTCATAATGTTAAAATAAGAATTATTATTAAATTAACAAGTGACAAAATATCAGTTATTTCACCAACTTTAACGCTCTTTTGATACTATAACTGAGCTATTTACCTTCTTTATTATACAATTGCCCAAAGTGGTAATAAATGTGTCATCATTTTTAATTTGATAAATTAATTTATCAATTTTCTTTCCTCTTACTGGGTAATATTTATTACCAACACCTTTTAACACTCCTGTTAGAGACCGAAAAACTACCTCCTCTGGCTGAAGAAAAAAATTTTTATTCAAAATAATAAACTTTTTATTTTTTGAATTTGTTGAATTATCTTTTAAATTTTTTTCTACAAAGTATTTAATTGATTCATTAGCAAATCTTAAGTTTTTAATCGTAAGATTAAATTTATGATTATCAAATCCCTCTAATTCCAAATTCTTTATAAAATTTCTAATTTTTACTCTTTTAAATTCATCATTTTTATTCGAAGGATCTTCAACATAATTTTTAAAAATTTTTTTTGTAATATATTCTAAATTTTGTTTTGAAAATTTTAACAAAGGTCTAATCAAATTAATATTTTGTAGATAAGTTTTTTGATCAAATGACACCATGCCATTTAAACCACTACCTCTCAGAATTCTAATAAAAAAATTCTCTATTAAATCATCATTATGATGACCTAATAAAATATTATTTATTTTTAATTTTTTTGCCTTATTGATCATGAGAGCATATCTTTTATCTCTTGCAACAGACTGAATATTACTTTTTGGTTTTTTTCCAAACCATGTTAAAATCTCGAGATTAATAGACAATTTTTTTAGAAGTAATTTTACAAATTTTGCCTCTTTTGTTGAATTATTTCTAAGTTTATGATCAACATGCAAATATTTTACTTTTATATGTTTTTTAATCGAATAAATTTTTGACAAAAAACATAAAGCTAGACTGTCTGGTCCACCAGAAACCGCAACTATAAAATCCTCGTTTAATTTAAGATTTTTTTCAAACTTTTTATAAATTTTAGAAGTTTGTTTATCTTTTAATTGATTTAGTAAAACCTTATGAGTCTTGTTTGATACATTCAAATTTTTTGGACTCATATTTTGCTTTTTGTATTACAGACTGATTTGCATTAGGATATTGTAATTCTACACCATTAATCATTTTACATCCTTGATCTTTTTCACCAATTTGAACCATTGATACACCAAGTTTTAATAGATTAATTGGAGCTTTTTTTCCTTTAGGATATTTTTGGTAACCTTCCAAATAAGCAGAAGCTGCATCTGTATATAATTGTCTAATTCTAAACGTTTCTGCGTACCAATATTGTGCACTACCAGCTAACTCATGATCAGGGTTATATATAACAAATTCTCTAAATGCTCTTTCTGCTGTGCTATAGTCTCCAACTTTTAAAAAACTCGTTGCAAATTCGTATTGCTTCTCTGCATTTAAGTCCTGAGGAAGTATTTTTTCTTCAGACTGAAAAGTTTCTGTCACAATCGAAGCAGTGGTATCAACAGATTGAATTTGTTGTGAAGTTTCATTTGTTTCTGTATCCTTATACGAAATCGTTCCTAAATCTTGAGGTTGGGAACTTCCAGGTAAAATTTTTTGCTGATCTGTTTTTGGCTTTAAACTTAATTGATTTTCTGCGCTACTTATATTTCCAGAGCTAATGTTGGTCTCTATATCTTGAAATCTTATTTGGTTATCTGCTTGAATTTTTGAGACACGGGTAGATAATTTATCCAACTTAAAATTTATTTCTTCAAATTTATTAGTGAGTTCTCTAAACTGACCCTCAACCTCAGATAATTTTAATAAATGTCTAGTTAAAACGTCTTCTGAATTTTGATCCAAGTCTGAAACTGAACTATCACTTGTGCTTGCTTTCACTTCTATAGATCCAGAATAAACTGCTCTTTCAAGAGTTTTAAGATCATTTTTTATTATTTCTAATATTTCATAAATATTATGGTTATCGGCATATGAAGAATTAATAAAAAACAGGTTAAGTATTAAAAATAATTTTAAAATTACAGATTTAAATATTCGCATCATTTAGAATAGACTTATGATTATAAAAATGGCAAAAAAAAGACCCTAAATCCAATAAAGGTTTTAGGGTCTTTAATTTTAAATAATTAATTTGCTTTAACAGTTACCGATCTTCTGTTTTTTGACCAAGCTAATGGGTTTGAACCAGAGTCTACTGGTCTCTCTTTTCCATAACTTAATACAGTAATTCTGTCAGAAGATATTCCGTAAGTCATTAAATAGTCTTTAGCTGCATTTGCTCTTCTTTCACCAAGAGCCAAGTTGTATTCTCTTGTTCCTCTTTCGTCAGCATGACCTTCAAGAACTACATTTATGTTTGGATTCTTTCTTAACCAAGCTGCTTGGGCTCTTAAGGTTTCTCTAGATGCAGTTGTTAGAATAGACTCGTTTGTTGCAAAGAAAACTCTATCTGGAACACCATCAGCTAAATACTCAACTGTGTCTGTCCCCGTGTAAACATCACCCTGCATTTGACCTTTGATATCTGTTGTCGCTACTTCTTTTTTAGTTGCACATGCAGACAGCACCAGGCAAGCTGTTAATAATAAAAGTGTGTTTTTAAAAATTTTGTTTAGTCTCATTAAATTGCTCCTTGCTGCTAATTTCAATTATCTAACTTTTTCACATGTAAATAAAGGTTTCAAGTCTAAAAATCAAGAAATTTAAGAGAATTAATCTATTAATTACTTAATAATGATGACCATGATGGGTCAGAAGCATCGGTTGGTGTCTCTATTTGGCGCTCATTATATCCAGTTAAATCAATAGACCACAACTTAGCAGAAAAGCCTTCACCTTTAGCGTTAGTTTTTGTTTCTCTATAAAATATTAACACCCTTCCATTTGGAGACCAAGATGGTGCCTCTTGATAATAATTTTCTGTTAATAACCTTTCACCACTGCCATCAGTCCTCATGACACCTATATAAAATTTACCTTTATGTAATTTTGTAAATGCAATTAAATCTCCTCTCGGGGACCATACAGGTGTTCCATATAAACCGTTACCAAAAGAAATTCTTTTTACATTACTTCCATCATTCTTCATTACATAAATTTGCTGATAACCACTTCTATCAGAATTAAATGTAATATATTTTCCATCAGGAGAATAGGATGGAGAAGTGTCAATTGATGGATGGTTAGTAATTTTTTCAACAATTCTATTTTCTAAATCCATGGTGTAAATATCTGACTTTCCGTCTTTAGCAAAACTCATAATTATTTTTTTACCATCGGGTGAAAAACGGGGTGCAAATGTCATTCCAGGAAAATCTCCAACTACTTCTTGTGTTCCAGTTTCAATATCTAATAAATAAACTCTTGGCATATTTTTAAAGTAAGACAAATAGGTTACCATTTGACTTGCTGGATTAAATCGTGGTGTTAAAACTAACTCATTACCTAATGTCAAAAATTTATTATTAGCTCCGTCTTGATCCATGATTGCTAATTTTTTTATTCTTTGTGTTTTTGGTCCTTCTTCTGAGACATAAATTATTCTTGTATCAAAGTAACCTTTTTCTCCTGTAAGCCTCTCGTAAACTTTATCAGAAATAATATGCCCTACTCTTCTCCAATTATTAGGGACTGTTGTAAAAGCTAAAGCCATCATTTCTTTGGCAGCTAAAACATCCCATAATCGAAACTCGACTCTTAATTTATCGTCAACATAATTTACTTTGCCAGTAATTAGTGCTTGAGCTTTAATTAAATTCCAATCTTCAAATCTTGGTTTTAAATTTGCAATATCAGGGGCTTGTAAAAAAGCCTTTTTATCAAGTGGGTTAAATAATCCTGAAGTCCTCAAATTATTCTCAACAATATTTGATATCTCCGAACCAATATTTTCTTTTTTAAGTATTTTTTCAAAACTTTTTCTGGAATCTTCATCAATTGACAAGGGGGAAACTGCTAATGGAAGTGGATTTAAGTTTCCTCGAGTTATATCAACTTGTATCAAAGCATTTGCTTTGATAGGTATTAGTATAAATAATAAAATTAAAATTTTTTTTGTCATTTCAATATTCTACCCTTCTAACATCTCTCTTGCATCAAAATTTAATTGTAATTCTTTCCATCTTTCATATCCAGTAGTTGGAACTCTTAATGGTTGGCATAACTTAACAGCTCTCAAGGCACTTTCTGCTAAAACCTTATAAAATCCTTGGCCTGGTTTATTCATCCTTGCATGGTCCAAAATTTCTGTTTTTGATACTGTTCCATCAGGTTTTAATTTTAACTTTATTCTTACTAAAAGATTTTCATTATATGGTAACCCTAATGGTATACTCCAACATCCAAATATTTGCGCTTTTAAAGCATCCTCCTCACTTAATGTAAGACCTGCATTTTCTACATTTCTTTCTTCATCTTGTGTGATTTCATCTTTAGTATTTAAAACTTCCGCACTCTCCTCTTTTGATTTATCAATTAAAGCGGCAATATTATTTGGATCAAACAAATCCTTTTTTTCAAATTCTGATACCTGTTTAACTTCATTATCTACTTTTTCAGGATTTTGTTTTTTTTCCTCTTTTGTCACAACCTTTTTTAAAGTTTTATCTGGAAGTGGAATTGCTTCAGGTGTTTCATTCTCTATTTTTTTATTATTTTGTTCGGGAGCCAGTACAGTTTTTGTCTTAGTTTTTTCTACTTTTTTTGGTGGAGCTTGCTCTGAAACAAGTTTTTTTTCTTTCTCTTTTACTTTTTCAATAATTTTTTTAGCCTTAGGTGCAAATGGAATGTTAGTTTTTTCTGCTATTTGAATTAACTCAACTGATACAATTGGTGGAATATCAAGTGGTTTTTTTGCTAAAAAAGGTAGACTCGCCGCTGTAATGAAAATTAACAAAGCATGCAAAACAGAAGAAATAATTAAACTTCTATTCACTTTAATTACCTTTGTTTATAAGGTTCTGAGATCAATGCTACTTTAGTAAAACCAGATCCTGATAGTAATCCCATTATTTCTAAAACTCTTCCATAATTTATAGTTTTATCACCTCTAACATAAATTCTTGTATCAGTTCTATTTTTTGAAACCGCTAAAACCTTTGCAATTATATTGTCATATTCAACTTTTGCTTCTTGAATAAAAATTTCACCTTTTGCATTAATTGAAAGTGTTAAAGGTTCTGTTTCTTCAGGCAAAGAATCTGCTGAACTTTCTGGTAAATCAACTTGAACTCCAACAGTTAACAATGGTGCTGTAACCATAAAAATTATTAACAATACAAGCATTACATCCACAAAAGGAGTAACATTTATTTCACTCATTGGTTCTTTAGAAGAACGATTTAATTTAAATGCCATTTAAATAATTGTTAAAAATCTTTTTGAAAAATTTTCTAATTTTTCTGAATATTTTTTGGAGTCATTATTGAATTTATTGTATGCCACTACCGCTGGTATTGCGGCCAATAGACCAAGTGCAGTTGCAAATAAGGCTTCGGCTATTCCAGGCGCCACTATCGCAAGACTTGTGTTTCTTGAAATAGCTATAGATTGAAAAGAATTCATAATTCCCCAAACAGTTCCAAACAATCCTATAAATGGTGCTGTTGAACCTACTGTTGCCAAAAAAGTAAAACCTTTTTCAATTTTTGTCATTTGTTTTTCAATTCCTGATTCTAGAGATGCGCTCATTCTTTCACTAATGTTAGTTCTTGATTTTTTTTTAAGTAGTCCTTCCATTGCATCTTTAAACACAAGTGACATTGGATCCTCAAGTTTACTAGGTAAACTATTGTAAAATGATTCAGCAGATTTAGAATTCCAGAATTTTTCTTCAAATTCTTCTGAAGATTTAGTTATTTTTTTAAATAAACGAAACTTTTCAATAATTACTGCCCAAGAATATATTGAGCACAATATTAAAATAATCATTACAGACTTAACAATTATGTCTGCTCTAAAAAATAAACTGAATAATGAAAAATCAGTATTTGTTCCTAATTCAACTGCTTTTGCTGCTATATCTGCTTCCATTCTTACTCTTCACACGCAAATGTGTCATGATTTTGTCTATTAATTTAAATTGATCATTCTACTTTTTGATAAGTTTCGTAGAAAAAACTAGCTATTAGAATAGCATCTGCCTTGTTATTATCTTTCTTTTTTGACAATTGTGATGAAAAATATGGAAAAATTTCAATAGCTCGTGTTCTGCTAGCATCTTTTTCTGAATTAATAAGGTTAAAATATTTTTTCCACTTAGCAGGCCTAACATAATAAACGGACAAATGCATTGCGCTACATATTCCTTTTAAAATACCAAAAGATTGACCAAAATTAAACATACTAGTAACGCCTTGACCAGGCATTGCAGAAACCTGTTCAATTACAACCTTTATCTTTTTTTTATCAAATTTGTTTATTCTTTCACTAATTTCATTAAATATTTGAGCACCATTTACTTGTCGTTTATTCTTCTTACCATCTGTCATGGTTGGCATTTCAATTACGTCTTTTATTATACCATCCTGAAAAAAACAGATTGAACCCGAAATGCCTGGATCAATTCCAATAATCATCATTTAATACCACCTAAATTAACGTTTGAATAAACGTTTTGCACGTCGTCGTCTTCCTCAAGGGTTTCTAAAAATTCTACAACACTGTCTCTATTATCTTTATTTACATCAACACCATTTAACGGCACCCATTCAATTTCTGTAGAAATAAAATTCACAATAATTTTCTCAAGATTTTTTTTCACATTATATATTTCACTCATTTGGCACTGTACCTCATGATAATCCTCAGTAGACAAACATTCATCAGCTCCAGACTCAATTGCTAAATCTAAAATTTTTTCATCAGATATCTCTTTTTTATCTATTTTGATTATACCTAATTGTTGAAAATTATGAGATGCAGATCCTTGGGTTCCTAAGCTACCTCCACTCTTTTGAAAAATAGTTCTAATATTTGATGCGGTTCTATTTTTGTTATCTGTTAAAGTTTCAACTATTACAGCAATCTTTTCTGGACCAAATCCCTCGTATCTTAAATTTTCAAAATTTGCTCCAGTAGCTGCAGAAGATTTATCTATTGCTCTTTCAATATTATCTTTAGGCATATTAGCAGATCTAGCGGCCTGTACTACAGATCTTAGTCTAGGGTTCATTGCTGGATCTTTGTCACCAAGTTTTGCCGCAACAGTAATCTCTTTAGATAATTTTGAAAATATCTTTGATCTTTGCTTATCAGCCTTACCTTTTTTATGTTTTATTCCTGCCCAATGCGAATGTCCTGCCATGATCTTTAAATATTTTTTAGTTGATCTCCGTATACATAGCTTTTGATGTCTATTGCTAAACCTGTTTTTATATCACAATCTACTATAACACCACACAAAGTAGCATCTCCAGTAGCGGGAAAGTGTTTCACTGAATTCTTTTTTAAAAATCTATTCAAGGAATTTTCTTTATTCATTCCAATCACTGAATCATAATCCCCACACATACCTGCATCGGTTTGATATCCAGTGCCATTATTAAGTATTCTGGCGTCATTTGTTGGAATATGAGTATGGGTTCCAACCACGAGAGTTGCCTTTCCATCAAATAGATGTCCTATAGCATTTTTTTCGCTGGTAATTTCACCATGGAAATCAACTACAAGTAAATCAAAATCCTTTTTCATTTCATTTTCTTTTAAAAATTTTTGAGAAGCTTCAAAAACATCTTCACACTTTTTCATAAAAACATTCCCCATCAAATTAAGAACTCCAATTTTTATATCATTCTTTGTTTTGTAAATCTGAAATCCTTTTCCTGGTGCAGGTTCAAATAAATTTTTAGGTCTTAATAATCTTTCCTCTTTATCAATAAATTCCATAATTTCTTTTTGATCCCAAACATGATTGCCAGTTGTGATAACATCAACTCCACAATTAAAAAAATCCTTACATATTTCTTTAGTTAGCCCCACACCTTGAACTGCTGCATTTTCACCGTTTACTATTACAAAATCGATTTTGTTTTTATCAATTTCATTTAATAAATTACTTGTTAATTTAGAAGATCCTGAAATTCCAACAACATCTCCTAAAAATAAAATTCTCATTGAATAATTTTTTTCTCGGTTATTATTAAATCAAGTTTCTTATCATGCTTGTTGATAGGTATTTTTTTTATCTCCTGGAATGAAAATCCTAATCCAATTTTAAATATTTTTTTAATTTTAGATACTTTTTCTAAATAACGATCATAAAATCCTCCACCATAGCCTAATCTATTCAAATCATCATCATAAGCTACTAAAGGAACAAATATTATATCTGGGTAAATTTTCTTTCCTAGAGTTGGCTCAGCAATTCCATACTTATTAATTTTTAAAGGATCTTTATTTGTCCATTCAAAAAAATCCATTTGGTTATTTTCTCTAATTATTGGTAGGGAAATATTTGCCTTTTTGTTTCTTAAAAAATAAAGCATATCCAAATCATCAATCTCATGATTACAAGGGTAATACCCTCCTACATTTTTGAAATTAATTTTATTTTTTTTTAAAAATCGATAAATTCTGTCAGGATTGAGGCTAAGTTTTTTATTCGAATTTTTTTTTCTAAGATTTAAAATTTTACTTCTTAGCTTAGATTTACTCACAGACCTACTTTGAAATGTTTTCTAATTTTGCTTTTTTTACAAAATTTGATATTTGATCAGCAGCTTGATCAATTAAATTTTCGTATTTTTTTTGATTATCATCAATTTCTTGTTTTAAATTTTCATGATCAAGATTTAGTTTTTCAATTTCAGATTCTTTTGTGTCCCTATAATCGTAAATTAGAGATTTTAGTTCTTTAAATTTTTTTGATAGATCATTTAATTCTTCTTTTTTTTGATCTACTTTTTTCTTAGTTTCGTAATATTCATCCATTATTTTTACAGCTGTAATTAATAATAATTTATTTTCACCTAGATTTCCCAAATCATTTTTTAAATTATTAAACTTTTTGTTAATCTGAATTAACAATTCTTCTAAGTGCTCCTCTTGTCCATCTTCGCAAGCGAGCAAAAACTCTTTATTGTTAAATTTTATACTTACATTTGCCATTTATCTATTTCATCCAATAGTGTTTCAGTTTCTTGATTAAGTTCGTCAATTTTTTCAGAAAATTCAATTTGTTTTCTTTCTTCCAACTTTTCTTTATTTTTTAAATCCTCAAGTTTTTTTGATAAATTTTCATGTTCCTCGAGTAACGTTTTATATTTTTCCTCAATCTGTGTTTTTTCAATTTCTAATTGATTTTGTTTTGTGCTTAAATTTTCGATATTTTTTTGTAATTCAGGATTTGTTAGATCTAGATTTTTTAATTCCTCTAATGCAATATTTAACTTTTTTTCTTTTTCGTTTATAGAATTCATATATATATGTTTATATTATTAAATAGATTCTTCTTAGTCTAGTCAGGATAATTTTGAGCAAACTACACAATGATTTAGCTAATTGCATCAGATTTTTATCAATTGATGCCGTTCAAAAAGCAAATTCAGGTCACCCAGGAATGCCAATGGGTATGGCAGATGTTGCAACAGTGTTGTTCAAAAATTTTTTAAGATTTAATCCAAAGAATCCAGATTGGTTAAATAGAGATAGATTTGTTTTGTCTGCTGGTCATGGTTCTATGCTTTTATATTCCTTGCTTTACCTAACGGGATATAAAAGCATATCAATAAATAATATCAAAAAATTTAGGCAGCTTAATTCTATTTGTGCTGGACATCCTGAGTATCATCCGAAAACAGGTATTGAAACTACAACGGGTCCTCTTGGACAAGGTATATCTAATGCAGTTGGTTTTGCAATAGCTGAAGAAATTTTAAAAAATAAATTAGGTAAAGATTTAATTAATCACAAAACTTATGTTTTAGCTGGAGATGGATGCTTAATGGAAGGAATAAGTCATGAAGCGATGAGTTTAGCGGGACATTTAAAACTTAAAAATTTAGTTATGCTATTTGATAACAATTCAATTTCAATTGATGGTCCAACAAATCTTGCGGTTTCAGATAATTTTAAAAAAAGATTTGAAGGATATGGTTGGGATTATATTTCCATCAACGGTCATAATGAAAAAGAAATTTTTAAAGCACTAAAAAAAGTTCAAAAAGCTAAAAAACCTACTGTGATTTCTTGTAAAACTAAGATTGGATATGGTTCACCGAATAAATCAGGAAAAGCATCGTCCCATGGAAGTCCATTGGGAGTAGATGAAATCAAGCTTGTAAGAAAAGCCCTAAATTGGAAAACCAAACCTTTTGATATCCCAAATAAAATTTTAAATGAATGGAGAAAAATTGGCCAAAGAGGTGAAATTTTAGAAAAAAAATGGAACAAAGTATTAAAAAGAAAAAAAATAAAATTTAATCAAACTTTAAAAAATAACTTTACTACAGTGCTTAAGAAAGAAAAAGAGAATGCAATAAAGGAGCCAAAAAGTTTAGCTACTAGAAAATGTTCAGAAATGACATTGAACGCACTAACAAAACAAAAAAATAATTTGATTGGTGGCTCTGCAGATTTAGCGGGATCAAATAATACAAAAACTAAAAACCATAAAATAATTAAACCTGGAGATTTTGCTGGTGACTACATTCACTACGGAGTGAGAGAACACGCAATGAGTGGGGTTATGAATGGTATCGCGCTTCACAGTAATCTAATTCCCTATGGAGGTACTTTTTTAATATTTTCTGATTATTGCAAACCTTCGATCAGATTGTCTGCCTTAATGAAAAAAAGAGTCATTTATGTAATGACTCATGACTCTATTGGGCTTGGCGAAGATGGGCCTACTCATCAACCTATAGAACAACTTTCTGGCTTACGTGCTATACCAAACCTAAATGTATTCAGACCTGCAGACAGAATTGAAACTATCGAGTGTTGGGAACATGCATTAAAAAGCTCAAAAACACCTAGCGTGCTATCTTTAACAAGACAAAACTTAAATCCAGTAAGACAAACATACCCAAATAAAAACTTATGCTCATTAGGTGCTTATGAAGTTTTAAGAACAAATAAAAAAATTAATCTAACAATATTAGCTAGTGGATCTGAAGTTAATCTAGCGTTGGAGGTTAGCCATAAATTAGCCAAAGATAAAATATATTCCAAAGTGATATCAATGCCTTGTATGGAACTTTTTGAATTACAATCAAAATCTTATAAAAATAGAATTTTAGAAGAAACAAAATTTAAAATATCCATTGAAGCTGGATCAAGCGATTGTTGGAAAAAATATGTAGGTGATAACGGTATTGCTTTTGGAATAGATGAATTCGGAAAAAGTGCACCCTATAAAGATATTTATAAATATTTTGGACTAGAGAGTACAAACATTAAAAGTATCACTAAAAAATTATTAAAATAAATAAAATGACAATTAAAATTGGAATTAATGGAATGGGACGGATTGGTCGTATGGTAGTTAGATCGATTGTCGAAAGTAAAAATAAAAATTTAAAAATTAATCATATAAACAACAGGTCAAATTCAGAAACTACATCTAAATTAATCAAATATGATTCTATACATGGAAAATTAAATGCTGATTTAGAATATGATCCAAATCATTTAATAATTAATAAAAATAAAATTACATTTTCTCAAGAAACAAAAATTGAAGACATAAATTGGAAAAAATATGATGTTGATTATGTTTTCGAATGCACTGGAAAATTTAATTCGAAAGAAAAACTTCTTGCTCATATAGAAAATGGTGCAAAAAAGGTGATCGTTTCTGCTCCATGTAAAAATGCTGATAAAACAATAGTATTTGGTGTTAATGAAAATATAATTACTAAAGAGGATAAAATAATATCTGCAGCTTCATGCACAACCAATTGTCTAGCACCAGTAATCAGTGTTCTTGATCAAAATTTTGAAATTGAAAAAGGTTTTATGACTACAATTCATTCATTTACTAGCGATCAGAGAATTTTAGATAACTCTCACAAAGATCCCAGAAGAGCGAGATCTGCAAGTCAATCAATCGTTCCTACCTCAACAGGAGCTTCGAAAGCAATAGGGGAAATAATACCAAACCTAAAAGGGAAACTAGAAGGTGTTGCGATGAGGGTGCCCACTCCTAATGTTTCTCTTGTTGAATTAGTTTTTTGTACAAAAAAAGATATTAACATAAAAAAAATTAATGATGCCTTTGAACAATCATCAAAAAATAAATTAAAAAACATCTTAGAAGTTACTCATGAAAAATTAGTATCTATAGATTTTAATCATCATCCTGCTTCTGCAATAGTAGATGCTTCTTTAACAAATGTAGTTGGAAGTAATATGGGTAAAATATCAGCCTGGTATGATAATGAGTGGGGCTTTTCTAATAGAATGTGTGATATCGCTGAAACTTTGCATAAAATCTCTTAATGAGAAGCATTATAAACGAAAAAAATCTGAACAATAAAAAAATATTATTAAGACTAGATTTGAATGTCCCTTTGGAAAGGAACAAGATAACAGACACAACAAGAATCGATAAAATTCTTCCTACATTAAATTTTTTGATTAAAGAAAAAGCTAAAATTATAATTTTATCTCATGTTGGAAGACCAAAAGGAAAAGTTGTTAAAGAGCTCTCCCTAAAACCAATTTGTGAAGAATTGCAAAATAAATTGGGAAAAAAAATAAGACTTATTGATGAAAATATTAAAGAAATAAAAAATAAAAATTTTTTCAATAACTACAATGAAGATATTTTTATTTTAGAAAATATTAGATTTTATTCAGAAGAAGAACAAAATGACAATAAGTTTGCTGAACTCCTATCAAATCTTGGAGATATGTATGTCAATGATGCTTTTTCTTGCTCACATAGAGCGCATACTTCTATTTGTGAGGTTCCTAAATTCTTACCTTCGTTTTCTGGATTACAGCTAGACCTAGAAGTAAATGCACTCAATAAAATAACTTCCGAAATTTCCAGACCAATTACTTGTATTATTGGGGGGTCTAAAATTTCAACTAAGATTAATGTTATTAAAAATTTAATTCTTAAATTTGATAATATTATAATTGTTGGGGGTATGGCTAATAATTTTATAGAATATTTCGGAAATAGTGTTGGAAAATCTATTAAAGAAAAAAATTGTCATAAAATAGTCGAAGAAATTATCTCTCTTTCAAAAAAAGAAAAATGTAAAATAATTTACCCAGAAGATGTGATTGTATCTAATGATTTAAATGGATCTCCTCAAAAGAAAGAATTGAACGAAATATTATTTGATGAAATGATATTAGATATTGGTCCAAAAACTATAGATAAGATAACAAATATTATTGATAACAGTAAAACTATACTTTGGAATGGACCCGCAGGATATTTTGAAAATTCAAATTTTGCTAATGGAAGTATTCAAATAGCAAAAAAAATAATTGAAAATAATAAAGCAAACAAAATTTTTTCAGTTGCTGGTGGTGGAGATACGGTTTCTTTATTAAATAATTTAAAGGCAGTTAATGAATTTAATTTTGTTTCAACTGCAGGTGGAGCTTTTTTAGAATATCTTGAAGGTAAAAACCTTCCTGGTATAACCGCATTAAATTAAAATGTCTGAATTAAATAAAATTGTACTTAAAATAATTTCCAACGGTAAAGGTATACTTGCGGCTGATGAAAGCAATGGAACTATGACAAAAAGACTTGAAGCGGTAAGTGTCAAATCAACTGCACAAAATAGGCTTTCCTTCAGAGAAATTCTTTTTTCATCAGACGGAATGAAAGATTACATAGGTGGTGTTATTCTTTACGATGAAACAATAAATCAAATTTCGAGTACAGGAAAATCAATACCAGATTTAATTTCTAGTTCAGGTGCAGTTCCTGGAATTAAAGTTGATACTGGTGCAAAAGATTTAGCAAATTCCCCTAAAGAAAAAATTACAGAAGGATTAGATGGCCTTAGAGATAGATTAAAAAAATATTATGATCTTGGAGCAAGATTTACAAAATGGAGAGGCGTATATTCTATTGGTGAAAAATATCCAAGCAAACTTGCAATTAGTAGTAATGCTCATGCGCTTGCTAGGTACTCTGCACTAGTTCAAGAAAGTGGAATGGTTCCAATTGTAGAACCTGAAGTATTGATGGATGGAAACCATTCTGCAGAAGTTTGTTTAAATAAAACATCGGAGGTAATTAAAAAGTGTTTTGAAGAACTAATTTTACATAAAGTTGATCTCTCAGGAATAATATTAAAACCAAATATGATTTTGTGTGGAAGTCTTTCAGAAAATAAAATTTCTAGTGAAGAAGTTTCTATTAAAACGTTGGAATGCCTTAAAAATTCTGTACCCAATGAAGTTCCTGGAATAGCTTTTTTATCTGGAGGACAATCTGAAATTGAGGCTACAGAAAATTTAAATTTAATTAATAAAAATAATAATACAAATTTTATAATGACCTATTCATATGGAAGAGCTCTTCAGCAAAGTGCTTTAAAAGTTTGGTCTAATGATATTAAAAATGTAGAGGCAGCTCAAACTACTTTTAATCATAGGGCTAAAATGTGTACTTTAGCTGCTCAAGGAAAATGGTCTAGTGAGCTTGAAAATAAGTAAAAAAAAATTTATTTATCTTATTTCTCCTAACAAAATTCCTAATTCTTTCTATAAAAATCTAAAGTTAGTTTTAAAAACTGGAAAAGTAAGTTTTTTTCAACTTAGACTTAAAAATTATTCTCTTAAAAAGAAAATTATAATTGGAAAAAAAATTAAGAATATTTGTAAAAAAAATAAAGTAAAATTTATAATTAACGATGATCCTTTGCTTGCTTTAAAATTAAATGCTGATGGTTGCCATTTAGGTCAAAAAGATATGAATATTAATATAGCAAAAAAAATACTTGGTAAAAAAATTATAGGAATTACTTGTCATAATTCTATGAATTTAGCAAAAAAAGCAATTAAATCTAAAGCTGATTACATTGCCTTTGGCGCTTTTAATCATTCTAAAACTAAAAAAACTAAGTATGTAGCCCCTGTAGAAATTTTAAATAAAGTTAAAAAATTTACAAAAATACCAACCGTAGCTATTGGTGGAATTAATGCCGTTAATTATAAAAATCTATTATTGAATAATGCAAATTTTTTAGCTATTTCAGGCTACATTTGGAAAAATAAAAAATATAAACCGTTACAAGCTATAGAAAGACTAAAATGAAAATTAATGCTGGGGAAATAAGAGTTGGAATGCTCTTGGAATATAAAAATGACTTATGGCAAGTTCTAAAAACTCAACATGTAAAACCGGGAAAAGGTGGTGCATTTGCTCAAGTTGAAATGAAAAGCTTAAACAAAAATACAAAGTTAAATGAAAGATTTAGATCAAGTGAAACTGTAGAGAAAGCATCATTGGAGGAAACGACTTTCAATTATCTTTATAGTGATGAAACTAATTATTTTTTTATGGATCCAAAAACATTTGAACAAATAGAAATAAAAAAAGAAACAGTAGGTGATAAAGGTAAACTTTTAACTGAAAACTTGCAAGTTTCTGTAAGTTTTTATAATGAAAAGCCGCTATCAATTGAATTACCTAACCAAGTACAGTGTAAAATTGAAACTACTGATGCAGCCCTTAAAGGACAAACTGTGTCGTCATCTTACAAACCAGCAACTCTTGATAATGGTCTAAATATTCAGGTTCCTCCATTTATTGAAGCAGGTGATGAAATAGTAGTTGATAGTAGAAATTTAGAATACATTAAAAAAATCTAAAATGATCTCTATATCTTCAAATTTAAATATTATGATCAAGGCAGCTGAAAAAGCCTCAAAGTCTGCGATAAGAGATTTTGGAGAAGTTGAGAAACTACAAGTTTCTAAAAAAGGACCCCGAGATTTTGTTACAAAAACTGACAAACTTATAGAAAAAATTCTAATCGAGGAACTTTCTAAAACAAAAAAAAATTATTCTTTTTTATCAGAAGAGGTTGGTCCAATTAAAAACAAAGATAAAGATAATATTTGGATTATCGATCCAATTGATGGCACAACAAATTTTCTACACGGCATTCCTCATTTCGCAATTTGTGTAGCTCTTGAATCAAAAAAAGAGATAATTAGTGGTTTAATTTACGATCCTATTAAAGATGAAATGTTTTATGCAGAAAAAAACAAAGGAGCATATCTAAATAATCAAAGATTACGAGTATCAAACAAAAATTTAATAGATGAATGTTTATTTTCGAGCAATCATGAAGGAGTCAAATTTAGTAATCTAAATATGAGATACAGCGGGTGTGCAGCTTTAGACTTGGCTTATGTTGCTTCAGGTAGACTAGATGGTTTTTTTCATAATAAAATTAATATTTGGGACGTAGCAGCAGGAGCCTTGTTGGTAAAGGAGGCGGGTGGAATAGTTAATGATTTAAATAAATTTGATCAGAATAATATAGATATTCGAGCATCAAGTGGGGCAATTAACGAAAAAATGCTTGAAAATTTAAAGAACTTTTAATTGTGTTCTAATTTTCTTTTGCTATAAGTCTCGATATGAAAAAAGACATACATCCAAACTACCACATAATTAAGGTTGAAATGACTGATGGTACTCAATTTGAAACTAAATCAACTTGGGGTGCTGAGGGAGATATATTGAAATTAGAGATAGATCCTAAATCTCATGCAGCCTGGACTGGTGGAAAGCAAAAATTAATGGATAAAGGAAGAATAAGTAAATTTAACAAAAAATTTCAAAATTTTAAATCAGAAAAGAAAAATTAAATGTCGAATGCACCTTTGATGCCAATGGCTACTGCCGTTTGGTTGGTAGAAAACACCACCTTAACATTTAAGCAAATAGCAGACTTTTGTAAATTGCACGAAGTTGAGGTTCAAGGAATTGCTGATGGAGAAGTTGCAAAAGGGATTAAAGCATATAATCCAATTATATCAGGACAGTTATCAAGAGAAGAAATAGATTTATCATCTAAAGATGAAAATAGATCATTACAAATTAAAAGTTCAGATATTGAGATTTCTAACTCAGAAAAAAAGATAAAGAAATACATCCCTCTGTCAAAAAGACAAGACAAACCTGATTCTGCTTTATGGCTTTTAAAGCAACATAATATATTAAAAGATTCTCAGATTGCTAAATTAGTAGGTATAACTAAAAATTCTGTGACATCGATTAGAAATAAAAGTTACTGGAATTATAACAATCTAAATCCAAAAGATCCTGTTGCATTAAACTTATTTACTCAAAAGGATTTAGCTGATGCTATTGAAAAGGCTGAAAGACGAATTAAAAGAGAAAAAAAAGAAAAAGAGAAACAAAACAAATTAAATATTTCTTCTGCATAATGATTAAAATTAATAGACATATATTTGTAAAAGTGTTAATTAACCGTTTTTTTGGAGGTGGTTATTAAAATAGAAGTAAAAGATAATAATGTTGAACAAGCTTTGAGGGTTTTAAAAAGAAAACTTCAAAGAGATGGTTTTTTTAAAGTAATAAAATTAAAAAATACTTATGAAAAACCATCTGAAAAGAAAAAAAGAATTCTTCAAGAAAATATTAAAAGAGTTAAAAAGCTAAATAAACTCAAAAATAGAATATAAAGTATTACCGCGGGGTGGAGCAGTCTGGTAGCTCGTCAGGCTCATAACCTGAAGGTCGGCGGTTCAAATCCGTCCCCCGCAACCAATTCTTTCTAAATTTTAAAATTAGATTTTTTACTATCAACTAAAAATGCTTTGACAGTTTCTGTTGTTAATTGTTTAAAAGATTTTCCAAATTTTTCTATTTTTTCAATTATTGTTGGAGGGATCGTAATTATATGGCATCCTAGTTGCTTAGCTTGAAGATAATTGTATGGCTCTCTTACACTCGCCCAAAGTATTTCTACGTTTTTATATCTTTTTGATAATGATATGCTCTTTTTAAATTGCGGAATTGGATCTTTTCCTGTATCCCCTGCTCTGCCTGCAAATATAGATATAATGATTTTTGTTTTTTTATTTATTAATTGAAGAATCTTTTTCGTTTGATCGGAATTGTATACAGCAGTTATATTCAGTTTTACATTCTTTGAATTAAGTTCTTTAATTATCTTGCCCATAAATTTACCTTTTGAGTTACACACTGGTATCTTCACATAAACATTTTCTCCCCAAGTATTTATTTTAAGTGCCTGGTTTCTCATACTCATATAATCATCACCAAATACCTCAAATGAAATTGGTTTTTTTTTACAAATTTTTAGGATTTTTTTTGAATATGCTTTATAATCTTTCGCTCCAGCTTTACGCATTAAAGTGGGGTTCGTTGTGAAGCCCTTAACTATTTTTTTTTGGTAAAATTTTTTTATTTGATTAATATCTGCAATATCACAAAATATTTTTGTTTTCATAAATTTTTCTTTGATTTTTTTTTTACAATTTTAATATAATTGATAATTGTTTATTGTATAGTTATTTAAGCTAATTATGACCCAAAATTCTTCACACAACATAGATGAAAAAGTCATTAAAGATTTTGGAAATGAATGGAATAATTTTGATCAATCTACTATTAATGACAAAGATTTAATTAAAGCATTTAATCAATATTTTACAATTTTTCCTAAAAATTTTTTAAACAAAAATATGGAAGGTTTTGATATGGGTTGTGGTAGCGGTAGATGGGCAAAGATAATTGCACCCTCGGTTAAGAAATTAAATTGTATAGATCCAAGCTTAGAGGCGCTTAATGTAGCTAAAAAAAATTTAATTAATTTTAAGAATGTATACTTCCACAACAAGAGTGTTAATGAAAAATTTATTGAGCCAAATTCTCAAGATTTTGGATATTGTTTGGGTGTACTTCATCACATTACAGAGACACAAAAAGGAATCGAGTCCTGTTTTAATTTACTAAAAAAAAATTCTCCATTTTTAATCTATTTATATTATAGATTTGATAATAAGCCTATATGGTTTAAAATAATTTGGAAATTGAGTGATTACTTTAGAAAGTTAATTTCAAAATTACCTTTTAAAATAAAAAAAAAGGTAACATTTTTAATTGCTTTAGCAATTTATTATCCTCTTTCAAAAATGTCAAAAGTTATAAATGCAATAGGTATTAATGTAAAAAACTTTCCACTTTCAGATTACAAAAATAAAAGTTTTTATTTTATGGCCACAGATTCCTTAGATAGATTCGGAACAAAACTTGAAAAAAGATTTACAAAGAAAGAAATTGAAAAAATGCTTTTGAATGCTGGTTTTGTAAATATTAAGTTTAGTGAAAATACTCCATATTGGGTTGCACTGGCTTGGAAAAAATAAATTTAAATACTAATCTAAAGATTTAGTAATTTCTTCAACCATTTTTTTTGCATCAGCAAATAACATTAAAGTATTTTCTTTATAAAACAAATCGTTGTCTATTCCTGCATAACCAGGAGATAAACTCCTTTTAACAAACAGTACAGATTTACATTTTTCAACATCCAAAACTGGCATTCCATAAATTGGACTTTGAGGATCTGTCTTTGCAACTGGATTAGTAACATCATTTGCACCAATCACAAAAGCTACATCTGCATTTGGAAAATCATTATTTATTTCTTCTAGTTCAAATACTTCGTCATATGGAACATTTGCTTCTGCCAATAAAACATTCATATGCCCTGGCATTCTACCAGCTACTGGGTGAATAGCATAAGAAACTTTAATATCATTTTTCTTTAAAGTATCCACCATTTCTCTTAATGCATGTTGAGCTTGTGCAACAGCCATTCCGTATCCAGGTACAATTATAACAGATGAGGCGTTCTTCATTAAAAATGCTGCATCATCAGCATTACCACTTTTGACTGGTTTTTGTTCTTTATTTAAATTTAGTGACGTGTCTTCGGTAGCACCAAATCCTCCCAAAATAACATTAAAGAATGATCTATTCATGCCTTTGCACATTATATATGATAAGATAGCTCCTGATGATCCGACTAGTGCACCAGTAATAATTAAAGCTGTATTTTCTAATGTAAAGCCAATGCCTGCTGCTGCCCATCCAGAGTAAGAATTAAGCATAGATATTACAACCGGCATATCTGCTCCACCAATTGGAATAATTATAAGAAAACCAATCAAAAATGACACAGCCAACAAAGACCAAAATAAATTTTCTGACTGCGTTGAGCACAACAAATAAATTAAAATTATTATTGAAATTAAAATTATGGCATTTACAAAGTGTTGTCCCTTAAATGTAATTGGCGATCCAGACATTATTCCTTGAAGCTTCAAAAAAGCAATTATTGAACCTGAAAAAGTTATAGCACCTACTGCTGCTCCGATAGACATTTCAATCAAACTGCCAAGTTTAATATTTCCTGGTAATCCAAGATTAAACGCCTCTGGGTTTAAAAATGCAGAAATGGCTACAAAAACTGCTGAAAGCCCAACTAGACTATGAAATCCAGCAACTAACTCCGGCATTGCTGTCATAGGTATTCTGTATGCTATGAATGCTCCGATAGAACCACCTATTAAAATAAAAATTAAAACAAAAACTAATCCACTAGAGTAATTTCCTATTGAAAGGAATGTTACCACAATAGCAATAATCATTCCTAAAATTCCAAATAGATTTCCTTGTCTGGAAGTCTCCGGTGATGATAATCCCCTTAAAGCTAGTATAAATAAAACACCTGAAACTAGATAGAATATTGCTGATAAATTAGAGGACATCATTTTTTATCCCTCTTCTTTTTTTTATACATTGCTAACATTCTTTGGGTTACAAGAAATCCTCCAAAAATATTGATTGCAGCTAGCGCTGTCGCTAGAAAACCAAAAATACTAGATGTATTGAATATGCTTTCAGAATTTCCTGATAATCCAGCAATTATAGCTCCAACAATTATGACAGAAGAAATTGCATTTGTTACCGACATCAAAGGTGTGTGCAATGAAGGTGTAACACTCCAAACAACATAATATCCGACAAATATTGACAAAATAAATATACTTAGTCTAAAAATTAAAGGATCTATTTCCATAACATTATTTAATTAGGGTTTTTTCAATTATCTCATCTTCTAATTTAATATCAATTTTTTTACTTTCTTTATCAAATAAATTTTCAACAAAATTAAACATATTTTTTGCATACAAGTTAGAAGATGATACAGGAAGCTTGTTGAGAATATTGCTTTCTCCAATAATTTTTACTCCATTTTTTTCTATAACTTTATCAACCTCTGAAAAGGCTGTATTACCCCCTTGAATAGCAGCTAAATCGTAAATTACTGAACCAGGTTGCATATTATCAATCATTTTTTCTTTTATAATTAGCGGCGCTTTTTTTCCTGGTATTAAGGCTGTACAAATCACAATATCAATTTTTTTTAATGTCTCAAATAGCAAATCTTCTTGTTTTTTTTTAAAATTTTCAGATGCTTCTTTTGCATACCCACCTTCAGTTTCAAGATTTTCTGCTCCGTCTACTGTCAAAAATTTTCCACCTAAACTTTCAACCTGTTCTTTTGATGCCATTCTTACATCTGTTGCAAACACTATTGCTCCCATTCTTTTTGCAGTTGCAATAGCTTGGAGTCCTGCAACACCTGCTCCAACAACTAAGACTTTAGCTGCAGGTACTGTTCCTGCGGCTGTCATCATCATTGGAACCACCTTCTCAAAATTTGCAAAGGACTCCACTACAGCTTTATATCCAGCTAAGTTTGATTGAGATGAAAGAATATCCATAGATTGAGCTCTTGTTATTCTTGGAAGTAGTTCTAATGAAAAAAGATTAATTTTTTTTTTAACTAATTTTTGTAATTTATCTTTATTATTATAAGGATTCAGAATTCCTACTAAAATTTGGCTCTCCTTTAATAAAGAGCTTTTATCATCAGATAACATTCCAAGTTGTACAACTATATCGGATAAATTTAAAACTTCATTTTCTTCATGAATTATTTTTGCACCTAATTGTTCGTACTCCTCATCTTTAATTCCTAAATTCAAACCATAGTTTTTACTTAAGTGAACATCTAGTCCTAGAGATTTATATTTTTTAATTACCTCAGGTGTGATTGCTATTCTTTTTTCAATTTCTTGATTTTCTGATATAGATCCGATTATCATAAGAGAACTTTATAATAAGAAAATTGCCATTAAAACCAAAACACATACTACAGCGACAGTTCCCCACAGAACAAATTTAGTGAAATTATTCCAAGTATTTTTATGGTTTTCGTTATCCATAAAATTTACTTCTGTCTTGCTTTAAACTTTGGATTGGTTTTATTAATTATGTAAACTCTACCTCTTCTTCTAACGAGTTTAGAGTTTAAATCTCTTTTTTTAATTGATTTTAATGAGCTTTTTATTTTCATAATATATCAGCCGGCGATGACCTACTCTTCCATGTCTTAAGACAAAGTACCATCGGCGCAGAAGGGCTTGACTTCCGAGTTCGGGATGGGATCGGGTATAACACCTACGCAATAATCACCGGCGGTAGTGTTATACATAATAAATAGTTATTGTAAACAAGGAAATTCTTTAAATTTAATCAATATTGATCTGCTTTTTAATATAGTCTTTTAATTTAATTCTACCAAATAATTTATAAACCTTATTAGATAGGTTCATATTAGTCAAAGCTGATGCATATCTTTCTCCTTGCCTTTGAGGTAAAAATTTTATTCTCATATTGAACATTTTTGCAACTTGAATGATGCTATAACTTTTTCGATTTGAAATACTATAATGTCTATTTTTATTTTGTTTCCAAGCATAATAACATGCATCAACAGTGTCTGTGATATGTGTAAATCTCCTTGTCTGAGTACCGGGTTTAACCACAGTCAATGAACGTTTTTGTTTGAATTGTTTTTCAAAAATTCCAATCACAGTTGCCATATCTCCAACACAAATTTGTCTCGGACCATAAACATTATAAAAATATATAATTTCAAATTTAAATTTAAACCATTTTTTTAAATTTTCTAATAATTCTATATTTTTCGCTTTTGAAAATGCATAAGGAGATAAGTTTTTATCATTTCCATTATTTCCAATACTTGCGGAAGTAGCTGAATAAATTAGTTTAATTTTATTTGATAAACAAAAATTAAAAACTGCGTTTGATCCTATGCTGTTTGAGTCTATACATTCATTCATTTTTAAAAAACTTTGATAAATTCTTGAAAATTCTCCGAAGTGAAAAATAGCATTTATATTATTTTTAATTGGATCTAAAATTTTCTTAATGTTAACTGTATCATCTTTAATATATTTAATCCTTTTACTAATAATATGATTTTTTTTTGAACCTGATGAATAATTATCAATACTAATTATGTTAAAATTAGTTTTATTTTCTAATAATTCAATTAAATTTGAACCAACAAAGCCAGCTCCGCCTGTTACAACTATAATATTTTTTTTAATTTTTTTTTTTCTCATGTGTGTTTGTCCATAAAAAAATCCCAACAGGAATATAATATATAATACTTAGCCAGTTATTAAACATATTACCATTTGGTGCGATAGGCCAAAGTGTTATAAATATTGAGGAAAGTAAACATATTTGTAAGTCAGAATACAGAGCCTTTTTTTTTATTTGATAAACAAGATGCTTTAATAACTTTATACAAATAAAAATAAAAAGTGAAAATGGAATTATGAAACCCATTATACCTGTTTCTGATAGAAGCTGGATATAAATATTATGTGGATGAGAACTGCAAGGATAATAACCAGACTTGTATTTATCTTTACTACATTCAACTCTAAATTTTTTAATCCCGGCACCAAATAATGGTTTATCTTTAAACATATTTAATGCAGTAAAATACTGGTCTTGGTGTTCCTCAGAAAATATATATTTTTTTTTTGAATTATCACTAATACCCATTTGATCTAATGTTAAATCAACTACTCTTTTTTTTGCGGTGTCGTTGAAGTTAATAATTCCTAATATTAACAGAAAAGAAAAAAATAAAGTTATTGCTCTGAGTAATTTAAATTCACTTATAAATATTATAATAAAAAAAGCTGAAAGATTAACATAAAAAAAAGCTGTTCTTTCACCACTAATAAAAATCAAACCTTCAATTAAAATAAAGAGCAAAGAGATAAAAAAAATTTTTTTCTTTTCTTTTTTATAAAGAAATATTGTAAGACCAAAAAAAATTGGAAACAATCTGCTAAGATAACTTCCAAGAATTAACTCGTCACCAAAAAAACTACTTACTCGTGGACCTTCTGCCAACTCATAGCCAATTAAGTTATATCCAAAGAAATACTGAAAATATCCATCAAAAATCAGTAAAATGAAACTAAATATAAATGAAAAAAAGAGTTTTTTTAATAAATTTTGGTCACAACTTAACAAATAAGAAAAAAATAAAACAAAAAACAAAAATCTAAAATAAAAGAAGGAAATTTTTAATGATGTTAAACTAAAATTTATTACAATACTATTAAATAAAATATAAACCCAAAATATTAGAAAAATTTTAGAAAAAAGATTGTTAAAAAGTTCATATTTTTTAAACTTAATTATAAAGAATATGAAAATTAAAGATATTGTAGATACAGCTAAATCACTTAAAAAAGGTCCTGTTATTAATAATACAGGCAACAAAACTATTAAAGCAGAAGGTATCTTTTCAAATAAAAGTATTTCTTTTTCTTTGCGTATTATCATAAATCTTTAATAATTTTTAAACCGACACATTTAAATTAATAACTATTACTTTTAAAAAATAATTAAAAGCAATTTCATATATTTTTTTCTTACTTTAAAGAACTTATTTTTTTTCTATTTTTCATATAATTTAAAATGATAAAAATATAAAATATTATTGTTACGATAAAAGAAATAAAAAAATTATTTAAAACAAAGTACAAGCTTATAGGCAAACTAGTTAAAAATATTATAAAAATCAATCTGAATTTATTTTCGATTAAATGGTGAATGTGATTTCTATCTGGCGACATTGGATTTTTTCCATTAAATGTTCTTAGGATTGAAACCCTTATCATATCTATGAGTGGAATAAAGGCGATTAAAATCATCTGATCAAAATCAATAGCTCCATATATTTTATATGTTTTTAAATAAAATATTGCTATTACGAAACTAATAACGAAGATGCCATTGTCTCCTAAAAAAACTTTATCTTTAATGTTGAAGTAAAAAAATATCAAAATCAGTATTAATATAAACAAAAGATAACCAAATATTGCTTGATTGAAAGCTAACAAAGCCAATATTGTAAAAATAAAAAATAATGAAGACTGTCCATTTATACCATCAAACATATTGGAACAAATTATAAATGTAACAATAACTAAAGTTGTAAAAATTGGTGAGGATTTATTAATTATTATTGTTTGATCAGTAAAACTAAAAGTAATGTTTTCAATATTTACAGTACTGTCACTTAATACGTATAAATATATTATAAAAAAAAGACATAATAATTTTTTATCAGGGGAAATAGAAAATTTATCATCTAAAAAACCTAAAATAAAAATCAATGTTAAAGATGAAAAAAAAAGTAAAGTAGATTTATTTGAAAATAAATAAAAATATTCAAATTTATTTGCATTTAAATAAGAAAAAGAAATCATATAAATTATAATTGATAAAAAAACAAACACTCCTCCAGATAAAGAAGTTTTATTTTTATGCAATTTTCTAATACCGTCAGGATAGTCATATAATTGTATGTATTTAGAGATTGTTTCAAGTTTCAAATAACAAATAACATTAAAAATTAAAATTATTGCTGATAAAATCACCTGAGGTTGTGTAATTTCAAAGTTCATATTTTTATTTTTAAAATTTTGTTATTAATTTTATTTAGTATATTTTCGTTTAAAAAGTTATCTTTAATTAAATTTAAATTTTTTTGAAATCTTTTATAATTTAAAGACATTTTTCTTATATAATTTCTTAAAGATTTATAATTATCATCATCAAATATATAACCATTAATATTGTGGTTTATATAATATTTAGTTCCATTATTTGAGCTACAAATTACAGGTTTTCTAAAACTAAGAGCCTCTAGTGGAGATATTGCAGCGGGTTCTTTTGTTGATGGCAAAACAAAAAAATCGCACCAATTGTAAAATCTATTAATATTATTATTTTTTATATTGTACTTTAATATCACATTTTTGGTTAATTTCTCTTGAAATAGAAATTTCTTAATTTTGTTATAGTTATAAAAATGATTTTGAGTTGTTTTTTCACCAATTACTATTAATTTAAATTTAATATCTAAACTTTTCAAAACTCTAATTAATAACAAAATATTTTTTCTTTTTTGATATTTCGCTATACATAATATTTTGAGATAATAAGTTTGTTTTTTTTTTTGTTTTTTCATTTTTATTAAAAAGGGGAATGGTAAAAAGTACTTATTTCTTTTTATTTTTTTCTTATTAAAGACTGGTGTTAGAATTTTAGTTTTAAAAAAATTTAAAAAAATAAAATACTTCACATATTTTAGATTTTTTAAATTATAGAAATATTCTAAATCTGTTTGAGTGTAAAAAAAAAAATTTATTTTTAAAAACCTAAGTAAAATTGGTAACAAAATATATGATTTAAAATCATCAAGTCTTATTATAACTAAATTATAATTTTTTTTTTTTAAATAACTGAGTAATTTTAAATATTTAAAAAAATTTATTGTAAAATTAAAAATTTTTATTTTTTTTTCAGGAATTTTTATAGGTTTTATTAATTTATAATTTTCAATTAAACTTTTATTAAATGAAAAAACTTTTACATTTATTTTTTTTTTTAATAAATATTCTGTAAGTCCATATAGATTAGTATGAAATCTAGGTAAAAAAAAAGCAATTGATTTATTTCTATTTTTAAGAAATCTCATTAACCAGACTTTTTATTTTTCTACCTTGATCTACTAGAATTTTAAATTCATCTGGTGTTGCACTAAGTGCATGATCTCTTATTACTTTTGAAGTTTTATCAAGTGTAAAATGCTTTTCGATTAAATTTGCACCCCTACTTATAGCTAAAAAGCATCCCTCTAAACCAATAACATGATCACTGTAACCAAAGTATTTATCAAAATTTTTTGGCAAATTTTTGAGATCTTTATGATTTGTTGGATAATTTGAAATACAAAATAAATATTTTGCATTTTTGTCTTTAAAAGGAAAATAATTTTTTTTCCACCATCCTAAAGATATAAAAGTTTCTTTTTTTTCTTTTAAAACTTTTTTTATTAATTCTGGGTATTCAATTACAGTCCTTGATGCTATTTTGAATCTTTTTACTTTAAATTTTTTGATTATATCAAAAGCGTATGGCTTGATTATAGAGAACATTATTTCAATATTATATTTTCTTCCCCAATCAAAAATTTTTTTTACCCTTTTGTGATCTAAAAAGTTTATATCACTTTTGTCATCTCTCCAACCAAGTTGAAATTTGGCTATATCTGCACCTGCATAACTAGCGGCTTTGATCAATTTTTCATTATTTTTGAATATTCCGTCAGCATTCATACCAATCTCTGCAACAAAAATTATTTTATTTTTTTTCATATTGTAAAAATATTATCTTTTTTAAATTTTTTAAAAAAGGTATTTTTTATGTCAAACACAATAAAATCTTTTTTACCAAATTGTTCAAGTTTTTTGTAATTAAGTTTATTGTATTGATGGTGTTTTACCAATAAAACAACTGCATCATATTTATTTTTAGCTGGTGTTCTAATGATTTTTAAATTTAGATACTTTTTAATTTCTCTTTTATCAACAAATGGATCATGCACATCTACTTTAAAATTTTTATGTTTTGATAAAAGTTTATAAAATTCAAGTGGCTTACTATTTCTATAATCGTTGCAATTTTCTTTAAATGTGATTCCTAATAATAATATATTTTTTTTTTTATTAAGATTTTTTCTTTTAAGTAGATTTAAAAACTTTAAGTATAAATATCTGGTCATATTATCATTTAATTTTCTACCAGATAAAATTATTTTGGGTGCGTATCCGATCTGTTTAGCTTTATAAGTTAAGTAATATGGATCTACCCCAATACAATGACCACCTACTAAACCAGGTTCAAATTTTAAAAAGTTCCATTTTGTTTCAGCAGCTTTCAGCACATCGTAAATATTTATATTTAATTTTGAAAAAATTACTGACAACTCATTTACAAAAGCTATATTTATATCTCTTTGAGTATTTTCAATTATTTTTGCTGCTTCTGCTACTTTTATTGACTCGGCTAAATGTAATTTTTTTATTATTTTTCCATAAACTTTTTTTAAAAATTGAAGAGTTTTATCATCATCAGCTGAAATAACTTTAGTAATATTTTCGAGTTTATGAATTTTATCTCCAGGATTAATTCTTTCTGGAGAATATCCTAAATTAAAATCTTTTTTCCATTTAAGTTTTGAATATTTTTCAATTTCTTTACGACAAATTTCTTCTGTCATACCTGGATATACAGTTGACTCAAATACAATTATAGTTTTTTTTTTTAAGTTGATACCAATAGTTTTGCATGCATTTTTTAACAAAGAAATATCTGGTATATTTTTTTTATCAACTGGTGTTGGAACAGTTACTATAACTAAGTTGCTTTCTTTTATTTCAGAAGGATTATTTGTAAACATTAATCTTTTATTTTTAATTTCTAAATATTTTAATTGATTGGTTGAATCTATACCTTTATTTAGTTCTAAAATTTTTTTTTTAGATGTATCATATCCAACTACATCATAATAATTGGATAACGCAGAAGCTAGTGGCAATCCTACATAACCTAGTCCCACTACAGTTATTTTAATATTTCCGTATTTCATTTAGATATTTACTCAATATTTTTTTTTCATCAAAATTTTTTTTTGCAAAATTATGTGCATTAATACTCATATCTAACTTTTTGGAAATAGATAAACTTACAAATTTTAAAATTTGTTTTTCTAATGAAACTTTATTTCTAAATTTAGCTAACAATCCAGCTTTTGATTGATTTACAATATCCTTGCAACCAGGAACATCAAAAGTGATAACAGGAAGTCCAGAATACATTGCCTCCATAACAGTCTTTGATAAACCCTCACGATAAGATGGAAGAATTAAACATGTGGAATTTTTATATTCAGTCTGAATATCGGTTTTAAAATTTTCGTAAGATAACAGTCCACTTTTTACAAAATTTTTTAATTTGATAATTTCTATTGATCTTGGGTTATTTCTATCGAATTCACCGATTATTTTGAAATTTGAGTTTGGTAATTTTTTTTTAATTTTTTTAATTACAACAAGAAGTTCGTTTATTCCTTTCTCCTTTATCAATCTTCCAATGAATATAAAATTATTTTTTTTAAAATTTTTTTTAGTAAATTTAAATTTTTTAAAGTCAACTCCAGAGCCATTGATAACTCGAGCTTTAAAAGCATTTTTAATAATGTTTTTATTTTTAAAAATAAAATAGTCATCTTTATTATGAAAAAAAATTGTTACATTTTCATTTATTAAGATTTTAAATATTTTTAATATTAAATAAAATAAAAATTTATGATTTAGAAATAATGTACCTAATCCAGAAATAGTGATAATAGATCTAATTTTTAAAATTCTTGAAACTAATAGTGAAATCAGATTTGGCTTAAAAGTAAAAGAAACAACAATATCAGGTTTAATTTTTTTAAAAATTTTAAAAATAAATAATAAATATTTTATATCACTCAAAATATTTATTTTATTTTTATTTAAAGAACTTTTAATTGTTTTGATATTAGTGTGGATAAATTTTTTTTTAAATTTATCTTTATTTGCCACAAGGTATATTTGATTTACTTTAGCAAGTTCAAATACTAAGTTTTTTCTAAAATTGAAAAAATTCCAGAAGGAGTTTGAAATTAAGAGCGTTTTCAATTAAAATTCCCTCTAAAATAATTATAAATTATAGACAAATACTCATAAGTAATAATTTTTAGACTTTTGAATTTTAAATTAAATTTTTCATGCCTGTAACTATCATTAATTGGCTTTATAGGTAAAACATCAATGTCTGGATATTTATTCCAAATTAGCATTGATCTTCTACTATGAAATGGCGAAGTAAGAAATAATATTTTTTTAACATTATCTCTTTTTAATTGATTGTAAACATAAGAGATATTTTCTGCCGTACTGGATGGATACTCTTTTTGAATTTTAATATTACCTTCATTAATCCCATAATTTACTAAAACAGATTTAATGATTAATGTTTCTGGAATAGTTTGTTCTCTTCCAGAAGATAAATAAATATTTTTGTAATAATTTAACTTATGGTATTTAATTGCATCTAAAACTCTTTCTTGATAAGAATTATTGACATAAGAGTCTTCACCATCGCCACTAAAAACTACCAAAGTATCACTTTTTTCTATTTGTTTGAAGTATCTCAAATATTCACCCATATGCCATACAATTGATGAATGAAATATCATTAAATAAATTACAGATATTATTGAAACTGTTCTAAATATTTTATTTTTAAAAGTTTTAAATTGAGTAATGAATTCGTCGGTCCATATATCTTTTTCAAGATATTTATTATCATATGATAATATTTTATCAGAAAATTTTTGATATCTTGAATTCCAAGAATTTTTTTTCGCATAATTTCTTCTTAAATTAATTTTAGAATATGAATCTTGTTTAATTTCTATTTCAATTTTTTTTATAAATTCAGCTTTATTATGTGCGATAGAAAAAACTTTTTTATCAAAAATGTTTTTTTCTGTAAGTTCATTAATACCTGTTGTAACAACTGGTACGCCCATTGCTAAATATTCATTTAATTTACAAGGATAGACACTCTCTGTATAATTATTAATTTTGTATGGAATAATACCAATATCAAAATTTACCATATAATTTTGTAATGATTTGTGGGGAACTTGCTTGGTAAATTTTATATTTTTAAGTTTTTTAAGATCTGAAATATCTGTAAAAATTGGTCCTACAATATGAATCAAGTAATTTTTAAATTTTTTAGAAATTTCTTTAACTAGATCTTGATCAAATACATTACTTACAGCTCCTATATAGCCAATAATTTTTTTATTTTTTTTCTTATCAATTTTTCTTTCTTTTTTAAAATTTTCTAATTTTACTCCAGCTGGTAATAAAAAAGATTTATTTTCAATGAAATTTTTATTCAGCAATTTTTGTGAGGTAAAAAAATTTAAATCTGATAATTTTACAAATTTTTTCTCAAAATTTTTTATTTTATATGAGTCAAAATAACCTTGGCTTAAATTATCAAGACAATAATATATAACCTTATGAAATTTTATATTTTTAATTAATTCTAAATTTATTGGTGAAGGCAAAAAACAAATTAATATTGTGTCTTTGAGTTTATTTGTTTCTATCCATTTTTTTATATTATTTATGTAAATTAATTTATTAATATAAAGCGAAGTCTTATTATAAGGATATGGAAAAATAATAGGAGAAAAAATTGTTAAATTTTTATTTTCTTTTTTAAAACCTCTAGCACTATTGATAAAATTAGATGCTCTTTTTATGATTCTATTTAAATCTTTAATCATTAGAGATCTAACACCAGTATTTTCTACATACAGAACCCTATTTTTATCTTTTAATAATGAATGAACTAATTCATGAGGTATTTGCCAATTGGAATTCCAATCAAGGGTAGATAAAATTATATAATTTTGTTTCATTATAAATTTTTATAAAGTTTCAAATAATTTTCAGTAATTTTTTTATTGTTAAAATTTAATAATATTGTGTTATTTATCTGTTTTTTTGTAGGTTTGACTAATAATTTTATTAGCTCATTACACCAAATATTCTTTTTAGAACTAACTTTAATAAATTTAAGATTTCTATATTTTAAAAAATTTTCAATACTTGGTAACTTTGTGCATAAGCAGCTTAAACCAAAATAAATCGACTCTATTAAAGCATTAGGTACGCCCTCCCTTATAGATGGCATCAATAAAATATCGGATCGTCTATAAATTTTTGTCATTTCCTTCTCAAAATTAATAAAACGCATATATTTAATTAAATTTAATTTTTTTGCTTCGTTTTTAATTCTTTGTTTTATTTTTATATCAACTTCATAATTTTGTGGATCACTCAACCCAACAAATATGATATTTGACTTAAAACCTTTTAAAAATGCTTCTTTCCATATTTTAAAAGCAAAATAATTTCTTTTATCTTTAGAAAAATGACCAACACATAATACATTTTTTAAAGGCTTTGATTTATTAAAAATATCGGTTTTGGAAATTTTTAATCTTTTAGCTAAAAAAAAATTGTTTATTAAAATATTTTTCTTTTTTTCTACTTTAAATTTATCACATTTTTTTTTAAAAATTGGGGCTATAGAAATTAATCTATCACAAAAATATTTATGTAATATAAAGTTTAGTTTAGATTTATTATAAACTGTCTCAAGATCATCTTCACCAAATGAAGAAAACTTTACGACAATTTTTTTATTGAAAATTTTTGATAATACAATGATTAAAATATTTAATCTTGAAATACCAAATATATGGACTAAAAAAAAATTTTTATGGTTTTGTAAGAAAAAATAAATAATTTCAAAAATTATATAAAAATTATCTTTTAACTTTATTCTTGTAATATCATATTTTTTGCTTTCTTTTTGAAATTTTTTTTTTGAATTTGTAAATGTTAAAATTTTAAAATCAAAATTCTTTTTTAATGAGTCAATAATTTTTTTACATTGTAGATTACCACCACTTACTTCTGGATAAAATTTTCCTACGATCATCAAAATTTTTTTTTTCATAAATTACTAAAATTTAAATTAGATTGTCCCATTTTAAAGCAATATTTTTAATATTTATTTTAGCGATAGATTTTTTTGCTCTTCTAATTATTTTATCAATTTTAAATTGTTTCATTTTTGTGATTTTTAAAACCTTTCTTGAAAATTTTTTTTCATTTGATGTATTTAAAATAAAACAATTGTCTTTATTTTTAAAAAACTCATGTTGAGAATGATGTTTTAAGACAATACAAGGAACATTTGCTGACATTGCTTCAAGTACAGCATTAGACATTCCCTCTGTTAGGGCAGTGTGTATGTAAAATTTTGATGAAGTTAAATATTTTTCTACATTATTTTTAATTCCTAGTAATTTTACATGTTTTGAAACATTTAAATTATTTATAAAAATTTTAATTTTTTTTTTTTGTGGTCCATCTCCAACTATATATAACTTAAAATTTTTATTAAAATCGACAAGATAAGAAAATGACTTAATTAAAAAAAAAATATTTTTTTGGCGATCTAACCTAGAAATACTTAAAAAATTTATATTTTTGAAATTATATTTATTTTTATTATTAATATTTCTCACATGATTAAATATTATCTTAATATTTTTATTATAATGTTTTAATGAATTTCTTATTGATTTAGATTGAACTACTAACACATCCGCAAATCTATAAAAAACAAACGACAAAATATTATAAATGAAATTTTTTTTAATTAGTTTAGGATTTATTCTTTCAGATATAATGCATTTTGTATTTTTATATATTAATGAACAAAAAACATTTAATAAATTTGAAAAAGTTAAAAAACTTATACAAGCTTTAGGTTTTTCTTTTATTATTATTTTGCTTAACTTATTGGATAAACTAATAAACCTAAGAATTTTAATTAAAAAATTTTCATTTTTTAAATTTTCATAAATTTTTACTCTTTTTATATTTTTATTTAATTTGTAAAAATCTTTAACCTTATTGGGTTGAGATATGGTTATTATAAATATTTTATATTTATTTGACAGAAAATTTGATAACTCAGTTAAAACTCTCTCTGATCCTCCAGTCTCTAAAGTATCTATTATAAAAAATATTGTTTTCATTAATCAAATAAAATATTTTTATATGGTATCCATGAAGAGCTGAATTGGCCGTAAAAAGCCCAAATAAAAAATAAAATGTATGAATACATCATAGTAAATAAAATAAAAATATTTTTCACTGATTTGTATTTTAATAAACTAAAAATTTTTCCTATTACATAACCTTGAAATAAAATTATTGGTAGTGCTATTCTATCAGCAAATGTAGTTCTATTCAAAATTAAGAAAATAATTGCAAAAAATAAAAATAATATAAATAGTTTAAACAAGTTTATTTCTTTTTCACTCAAATGAATTTGTTTCCTAAGTAAAAATATTGTTAAAAAAAATGGGATACTTATAAGTACTCTTAAGTAAGCACCTTTTGATTGAAAATGTACTCCTTCTCCAAGATAGTAATAAAAATATAAATAAATTTTATCTTTTACTAAATATAAAAATAAAATCGTAACAACAATAGAAAATGAGAAAACAATTGCTTTTTTATTTCTTATGTACTTAGAAAAATTTTTTAAATACAATAAAAAAAAAGGAAATACAGATAGATGAATAAAAAAAGAAATAGTTAAAAATATAAAGGACTTTATGTTTTTGTCTTTAAGATAATAAAATAAAGCTAATGCTAATAATGATATAGATAAAGACTGTCTAATATAACCTAGATGAACAACAATTCCTAAATACGTTATAAAAAAAGCAAAAACTATAAATCTGCCGTTATTAAATAGACTACAAAACTTATTGATAGAGTAAATATATATAAAAGAACAAACTAAATTAAAAACGACAAAACTTTTTGATAGTTTATAAATTAAAAAATTCAAAAAATAAAAAATTAGGGAGTCGCTATAAGACTCTTGGTTTATAAGTGATGGATTAAATCCATAATCATATTTTGGTAAATTACTTGATCCAATTTGAAAAAAGGCTGAATAATAATTATTCCAATCACCACCTATTTTTTCTCGAAAACTGAAAACAAACAAAACAAAAAGTAAATAATTAAACCATAAGTAATCTATATTAATTTTTATTGCATTTTTTTTTGTGTTTAAAAAGTATGAAAAAATAAAAGGTGTTATAATTATAATGGAATATATTAACATAATGTACTCAACCTTTATACCAAACTCTAAATGAAATAATGCTCCAAATAGTAGATGTTAAATCAATTTTATTTTTTTCAGTTAGTTCCCAATATTTTTCTATTTGCTTTTGATCTAAAAACGGATCTCTATAATCAATGTCAAAAATTATACTTTTTGACCAATCTTTTAACTCACCAAACAAGAATTGATTAATTGGAATGCCAAAACCTTTTTTTGGTCTATCAAATAAATTTCGGGGTATATATTTACTAAGAATATCTTTTAAAATTACTTTTGAAGTATTTTTATGAATTTTATAATCAAAGGGCAACTTAAGTGAATATTCATAAACTTTATGATTTAGAAACGGAGCTCTAGTCTCCAGACTATGAAACATGGATGCTCTATCAACTTTACACAATAAATCGTCAGGCAAATACCTTTCAGTATCAAAATACATCATTTTTTCTACATTATTTAGTAATTCAAGATTTTTCTCATCAAAGTTTTCTTTAATAATTTCTTTATGTATATCTTCTTTTAAAACCTTGTTGACCATATTTAATTCTGTTGTGTAATTAAAATAAAGATCTGTTATTGATTTAATATTTTTTAATTTAACACCAATTTTATTTAATTTTTCAGAATAATTTTTAATTATATTTAAACTTAATATTTTTCCAATTACTTCTCTAAAAAAATATGGAGTCAGATTTAATATTGGCCAATATTTGTCAGATAATAAATATCTATTATAACCACCAAATAATTCATCTCCTCCATCTCCTGTTAGTGCAACTGTAACTTTTTTTCTAGCAATTTGACTTACTAAATATGTTGGAATTTGTGAACTGTCTGAAAAGGGCTCATCATAAACTAAAGGAATCTTTGGGATAATGTCATTAATATCTTTGTCATTAAATATATGCTCATTATGTTCGGTGCCTAAAGTTTCAGAAATTTTTTTAGAAAAAACTGACTCGTCGTATGCTTTATTTTCAAAACCTATCGTAAAAGTTTGAATTTTTTTATCTAACTTTTTAGAAATAAGAGCACAGACTAAAGAAGAGTCTATTCCCCCTGATAAGAAAGCACCAATTGGTCGATCACCTATTAACATGTCATTAATACTTTCTATCATAATATTTTCCAGATTTGACTTGCTGTTTTCATAATTAGAATTTTTTATATTGGTACGAGATATTATTTCTTTTTTTTTATAATATAGATTTTCAGATACTATTTGATTTTTAAAATCATTAATATTTAAACAAATAAAACTTCCAGGAGAGAGTTTGTTAAAATTTTTATAAATTGAAAAAGGTGACGGAATTGATAAATAATTGAAATAATAATTTAATGCTTCAGTGTTAATATTATTTTCTGATTTTAGAAAATCCAAAACTTTAAGTTCAGATGTAAAAATAAAATTATCATCATAAAATCCGTAATAAAGTGGTTTTTCTCCAAATCTATCTTTTGCAAGTATTATTAAATTTTTTTTAATATCATAAACTGCAAAAGCAAACATACCTTCAATTTTTTTTAAAGCTTCTTGGATTCCAAAAAAATCGATAAGTTCTAATAATGTTTCAGTATCAGAAGTGCTTTTCCAACTCACTGAGGGCAAAAGACCCCTTAAACTTAAATGATTATATATTTCACCATTAAAAGATATAACAAATCTATTCGACTTTGAAATCATTGGTTGACTCGCTTGATTTGATAAATCTTGAATAGCTAGTCTTGTGTGAAAAAAACAAGTTTTGAAATTTTCAGAATACCATATGCCTTCTCCATCAGGTCCGCGATGTTTAAGTGTCTTATTGAAACCTTTTAAGAAAGAAATATTTCTTGTATCTCTATTTGATATAATTCCTGAAATCCCACACATTATAATTTAAATTATAAATTTTTATAAATGTTGATATATTTTTTTATTGCATTTTCCAAACTATATTTCTTATACGAATTAATTCTTATTTGATCTTTGTTAATTTCATAGTTTATAATTTGTTGTACACAATCAAAACTAATAAAATTTTCATCATCTAATTTAAAATCTAAATTCATTTCTTTCATATCATTATCTAAATCACCTATACCCTCATTGTAGATCACTGGTACTCCACAGGCCAAAGACTCTGCAACTTTAGTTGGAGAACTAAATTTTTTAGAAAAACTTTTATTTATAAAACATAGAGTAATATCACTAATTCCAATAATTTTAGGAATTTCAGACCTAATTGATGACATAAAAGTAATATTTCCAATTAAATGCAAAGGTAAATTCAAATTATTAAAGTTAATTTCACTTTGAGTAAGTATGACTAATCTTGAATTTGGATTGATATTATTAAATTTAGAAAAAAAATCTAAAATTTGATTAAAGTTGTACCAAGAACCAATAGATCCACTATATGTAACAAGATATTTCTCTTTAAATTTAAGTTGTTTTCTAAATTGATCTCTTTCTTTATTTTTAATTATCTGAAAAAAATTATAATCAGCCGCACAAGGTATTACTGAATATTTTTTTGCAACAATATAAGAATTGTCAACAGACTGTAATCCATTATCTGTTAAAAATACAATATGATTTGAAAAGTAAAAAAAAATAAACTCTATTTTCTTCAAAAATTTGAATAAAAGTAAATCTATTCCTTTTTTTTTAAGCATACCACCATCAATTCTTTCATCAAACCAAGAACCTCTAGTGTCGAAAATAACTTTCTTTTTTGAAAAAACTTTTATCAAAATACAAAAAAACATCGGTAAATAACTTCTTGAATGAAGAATATCAATTTTATTTGAAAAAATAATTTTTATTGCAAGAAAGTATAATAATAGAATTTCTTTTAACCTATTAAATTTACCTTTTTTTTTTAAAAAAAAAAAATAATTCCAATTAAAACTTGAATTATTTTTTAAATTCTTTCTTTTTTTTTTTTTAAAATTTTTTAACTTATTTTTATTTTTTTTATTCTCAATGGTGCAAACAAAAAATGATAAATCAGTTTCTGAAAGTTTATTTAAATAAGGAAATATTTGACTTTGTCCTAAAGGATCCAATAAACCATCTATAGATAAATACAAAACATTTTTCATCAATTAATTGAATTAAACCAATCCCAAGCACTTTCTATAATTATTTTTGGCTTTGAATATTTGTTTTTAAAATTTAATACTTTTTCTATTTTCCTAGCATTTGCAACAAGATAGTCAGGATCTCCTTTTCTTTTATCAAAATATTTATATTCTATTTTTTTATTAATAACTTTCGATGTCATTTTTAATATGTTTAATACAGAAAGTCCTTTTCCTGTTCCTAAATTGAATATATTTGATTTTTTTTTTAATTTTAAATATGACAAACTTTTAATATGTGCTTCTGCTATATCTAAGACATGTATAAAATCTCTCACGCAAGTTTTATCAATAGTATTACAATTTCTACCATAAATTTTGACAGGTTTTTTATTTTTGATTGATCTAAATATTAGTGGAATTAGATGAGTTTCATTTTTTCTATCTTCGCCTAGGGATATATCCAAATCTGCGCCTGCTGCATTAAAGTATCTTAAAATAATATAATTAAATTTATATTTAACTGCGTAGGTTTGAATCATTTCTTCACAAATTTTTTTTGTTTCTCCATAAACATTAATTGGTTTTAAAATTTCATCTTCTTTGATTCTTTTATTTTTATTTCCATAAACAGAACAAGTACTCGAAAATATCAAATTTTTAGCTTTAAACTTAATTATACAATCTAATAGGTTTATTGTTCCAACTACATTATTCTCATAATATTCATCAATTTTTTTTTGGCTTTCCCCTACTAGACAACTTGCTGCAAGATGAATGACTGATGATATTTTATTTTTTTTAAAAGTTTTATAGATGTCCTTTTTATTTCTTAAATCTCCATAAATAAACTTTCCATACTTTGTATATTTTTTTTTTCCTGTTGAAAGATTATCAAAAATAATAATTTCATTTTTATGTTTTCTAAGTAACTTACATATTTGACTGCCAATATAACCTGCACCTCCGGTGACTAATATTTTACCCATTATTATTTATTAACTAGTAAGTTTATTAATTATTTTCAAATATTTATTTTTGTTAGCTTCTACAGAAAAATTTTTTTTCACATGATTTATACCATTCTTTGAAAATCTTTTCCTAAGTTTTGTATTTTGTATCAATGTTTTTATTGCTTTAACCCACTCCTGCTCTGTATTTACCAAAAAACCAGTTTTTTTATTTATTATTACCTTCTTATTAATTTGAGTATTTGTTGCAACAACTGGTATACCTAAAGACATAAATTGTATGGCTTTAAGACCACTTTTACCTTTCACCCAATGCTCTTTGGGAAGAGGATACAATCCAATATCAATTGATTTAAGATCCTTTACTTCACTTTTGCTATTCCACGCTATACTTTTATAATTTTTAAAATTAAATAACTCTTTTTTTGAGCTTATAATAACTAATTTGCAATTATATTTTTCTTGAATTTTCAAAATTACTTCATTTATTAAATTTAGATATGGGAGTGTAGAAAAAGATCCTGTCCATCCAATGACTATTTTTTTTGAATTATTAAATTTTTTTGGCTTATAAAAATTCGTATTTACTGTCGAAGAAATATTAGTTGTTTTTTTATTATACTTTTTAACAAAATTATCTAAATAACTTGTACAAGTTATAACGTGGTCACTACTTTTCATTAAATAAAAATATTTTGTTGGAAATCTTAAATACTTTGCTAATTTATTTTCTTTATTATATTTGTTCAAATAAACTAAATCATCTATATCGAAAATAATTTTTTTTGAATTTAATCTATAAATTTTTTCAAAAAAGTTTCCACCAAGTGGAGTAACATTTAAGAAAATATAAATTAAATCATAATTTTTTAATTCAAAAATTGTAAAAATTCTTCTTAGATATCCTTTAAATACAGCTATAATTTTATTTATAAGTTTGCCTTTAGAATATAGTATTTCATATTCTTTCATATTAAAAAAAGGTCTGACGGTACAAGAGTAATTGTTATCCTCCAAAAACTTAAAATACTGTTCATACTTTAGCCTCTGACCTGGAATGGTATTTACAGGATATGGACAAATAAATAATATTTTTTTTTTCATTTTTTAAAAATTAGTTTAATCAAAATATAAATACATCTTTTTGAATAGATCGAAAATAGATTGTGTTTTATTGATTTTATTAAAAATTTAAAACTTTTTTTCCGTTCACCACAATTAAGTAATAATAAAGATGCATACAAAGATTGAGTAGATAATATTTTTTTTTTAAAAGTTTTTTTTAAATTTTTAAATTCATTGTTACAAGATATTTTTTTTTTAAAATAAAAAAATCTTTTTAATATTTTAAACTGTTTATCATTAAAAACCGATCTTCCAGAATGTAACCTTACAAAGCCAAGTGTTGATTGTTTTATAAGAACTGCTCGTTTTACTTTAAGCATTAGTCTAAGTACAAAATCATAATCTTCTGTACCAATAATATATCTATTTTCATCCCACAAGTTATCTAGTGCAAGTTCTCTATCAACGAAAATACCTATATTACTTATAAAATTTGAAATGACTAAATCATCTATATTGCAAAATTCTTTTTTAAATAAATTAGAATTGGTTTTAATTAATTTGTTCTCTATATAATCAAAATTTATAAAAAAGAACTTGTCATTATTATAAATTTTAAAAGCCTTAATAAAACTATGAAAAATTTCCTTTTTTAATAAGTCATCAGAATCAAGAAAAGTTATAAATTTACCCGTTGAAAGTTTTATACCTAAATTTCTAGAGAAAGATCTTTCTTTATCTTCATTGTTTTTAACGTAGATAACATTTTCATAATTTCTAATAATTTTTTCAGTTTCATCTTTTGAATTATTATCTATTACTATTATTTCTAGTTCTGGATAATTAGTTGATAAAATTGAATTTATTGTTTGTTCAATAATGTGAGCTCGGTTTTTTGCTGGTATAATAATTGATAATTTCACGTAATTTAATACATTTTTAATAATTTTGCTCTTGCCCAGTCGTGTTCATTATCTAATGCAAATGACGATATATTATCTAAAACTATATGCCCAATATTTCCCTCAGGTGCAGTCTTTTTATTTTTTAATAAATTTTTTCCTAACAAATAAAATTTACCAACTTGTCTATATATTTCATTTCTTTCTAATTTTAATTTTTTATTATCATTAAGAATTTTTAAACCTGAGCCTAAATGTTTATAAAAATTGTCTGTTTCCTGATTAACAGCCACAACCGAGTCAGTTTTAAAAATTTTCATTACATTGATCATTGAATCATAATCATAGTGATTTCTGAAAGGCGCTTCTATGGAAATACTCATCAAACAGTCATAGTGTCTACCTCTTATTTTAAATTTGTTAAATGAATTTAATATAATCTCGTCTATAGGAGAATTTATAATAGCTGTGTTACCAGATCTTAAAAATGTAACAATTTTATTTGATCTATATTTTTTTTTTACATAATTCACAACAGAACTATCAGGTGTTGCTATCACAATTTTATTAACACTAGATTTTATTAATTCTTTTAATGTCCAATCTAGTAAGTTTTTTTTATTTAATTTTTTAAATACATTTGAACTATTGTCATATTTTGGACCCCTTATTGCTATCACAGCTAAACAATTTATTTTTTTTTGCTTTTTTGCAATAGATTTAAATATTTTAGATCTTGCTAACAAAATTTTTTTTTTATTTTTTGATAAACTTGTTGGATGTTGTCTATAAAAAAACAAACTTTTATTTATGTGTTTAATTTTATATTTTGAAATAAATTTAAACCAAATATCATATCCATCTTGACAATTTAAATTTTCATTATATCCACCTACAGTTAATAATTTTTTTTTATCAATTAGAGAACATGCGCCATGAGCAGGTTTATCTAACATTTTTACTTTTTCAAAATTATATCTTTTATATTCATTTTGTATTTCACCTGTGCTACTTACCTCAAAATAATTAGAAAAAACCATAGCAATTTTTTTATCTTTTTTAATTTCTTTATATAGAGATGAAATGGCATCTCGTCTAAGCCAATCATCTGCATCGACCCTAATTATATACCGGCCTCTAGATACCTTAATTGCTATATTATTAGTAATATTTAAACCTTTATTTTTTTGATAAATAATTTTAATCTTCTTATATTTTTCGTATTTTTTTAAATTCTCTTTTGAATTATCATTTGATCCATCATCAATAATAATCATTTCTATATTTCTATACGATTGATCTAAAATTGATTTAACACACTGATCTATATAATTTCCATAGTTATAGTTAGTAATGTAAACTGTTATTAAATCTTTTTTTTTCAATTTACCTCCAAGATAGTTTGGTATTAAATTTTAGTGGTTTTTTAAGTTGAATAATTTTTAGATTTTTAGGTTTATTTTTTAACTTAGAGAAGTAATTTATAATATCGTCCATATCATAATCATAAAACTTATTTTGTTTAACAAATTTAGTGAGCATCATTCTCACGCTTTTAAAATCTTCTTCTGTATCAATAGTAAGTCTAATGTTTGACTGATGTGCTTTTTTAACTTTACATGATGAAATGGAAAACTGATCTTTATTTTCAGTAATATAATTTGTTAGATATTCAGTTCCTGAACTATCTAATAATTGATTATATAGATTTTTTATGACTTTTGCAGAAAATACCTCCAATTCTGTTCCACTCGGAATTAACTTACAATCAGTATAATCTGAATTAAATC
>CABZHY010000003.1 GCA_902525565.1 uncultured Pelagibacteraceae bacterium | reverse complement strand
GTGATGGTTAAACCATTAAGTAAAGAAATAAATCCTTTAGCTTTAGTTGCTTGGTTAGCATTATTCTCTGGACCAACATTAGTAATGCTATCAGCAATAATTGATGGAAATACAATTAATTATCTAACAAATGCAAAATTTGATCATTGGATTATTGCTATTTATATTGGTTTCATCATGCAGCCAATTACATACGGTTGTTTCTATTATGTTTTAAAAAACAACCCACTTTATAAAGTGCTTCCTATTGTTACAATGGGTATACCCCCAACAGGTTTACTAGCCGCTATATTTCTTTTAGGTGAAAAACCAACGGCAGAATTATTTATAGGTGGTGCAATTATCATAGTTGGTGTGATTTTAATTGTATTTACAAAAAACAAAAAAGAAGGGGAAATAAAATGAAAATTGGATTTATCGGTTTAGGTAATGTTGGAGGAAAACTTGCTGGAAGTTTATTAAGAAATAACTTTGATCTTACAGTAAGAGATATAGACGAAAATTTAACAAATCCGCTAAAAGACTTAGGTGCTAAGGTAGCAAAATCACCAAAAGAATTAGCAGAAAAAACTGATTTGATAATTACGTCTCTTCCTTCCCCTGAGGTATCTGCTGAAGTAATGGAGGCTGATGATGGAATCATAAATGGATTGTCTGAGAATAAAGTTTGGTTAGAAATGAGTACCACAGACGAAAATGAAGTTAAAAGAATTGGAAAAAAAGTAATAGAAAAAAAAGCTATACCAATGGATGGACCTGTTAGTGGCGGATGTCATAGAGCAGCAACAGGTAATATTGCTATATTTGTTGGTGGGGAAAGAAAAGCATTTGAAAAAATTCTACCTGCATTAACTGTAATGGGAAGAAAAAAATTACACACTGGTGAGCTTGGTACAGCAAGTGTATTAAAAGTAATTACAAATTATCTAGCTTCTGTTCATTTAGTTGCATTAGGTGAAGCTTGGACTGTAGCAAAAAAATCTAATTTGGATTTAGCGAAAACTTATAAAGGAATTGCTATTTCTTCTGGTAACTCATTTGTGCATGAAACTGAAAGTCAGGTTATATTAAATGGATCTTATAATATTAATTTTACTATGGATTTAGTTTTAAAGGATACGGGTCTCTTTGATAATCTTGCAAAAAAACTAAATGCTCCTTTAGAAATTTCTCCACACATAGTTGAAATTTTTAAAGATGGTCAAAAAAAATATGGTTCTAGAGCTTGGTCTTCAATGATTGTAAAAAGGATGGAGGATTTAAATAATATTAATTTTAGAGCTAATAGTTTTCCTGAGGAGTTAATTGATAGTGAACCAGAGGAAAAAGGATATGAAATTTAACTAATGTGTTAAGATAAAAAATGTTAGATAAAAGAAAATTTTACATTAATGGTCAATGGGTTGATCCAATAAAAAAAAATGATTTTGAAGTCATTAATCCATGCAATGAAGACCCTTTTGCTATTATTTCTTTAGGTTCAACAGAAGACACGGATTTAGCTGTTAAATCAGCAAAAAAGGCTTTTGAAAGCTGGAAAGAAACAAGCAAGGAGGAAAGGCTCAGTTTACTTGAAAAATTATTATCAGTTTATAAAAAAAGATTTAATGAAATGGCTGAAGCTATTTCTCTTGAAATGGGTGCACCAATGGATTGGGCAACAGATGTACAAACGGCTTCAGGTAGAGACCATTTAGATGATTTTATTTTAAGATTAAAAAATTTTAAATTTGATGAACATTTTAATAATAAATCAAATAATCATATCTATTATGAGCCAATTGGAGTTTGTGGATTAATCACACCATGGAATTGGCCAATCAATCAGATTGCTTTAAAAGTTGTTCCTGCATTCGCAACTGGATGTACAATGATTTTAAAACCATCGGAGATAGCTCCTATTTCAGGAATGTTATTTGCAGAAATGATTGATGAAGTAGGTTTTCCAAAAGGAGTATTTAATTTAGTAAATGGCGATGGTGCAGGAGTAGGGACTGATATTTCATGCCACCCAGATATTGATATGGTTTCTTTCACAGGTTCAACAAGAGCAGGAAAATTAATTTCAAAAAACGCTGCAGAAACAATCAAAAGAGTTTGTCTGGAATTAGGTGGTAAAGGTGGAAACATTATTTTTGCTGATAGTTATAAAGATGCAGTAAGAGATGGTATTAGAAATGTAATGAGTAATTCGGGTCAATCTTGTGATGCACCAACAAGAATGCTGGTTGAGAAATCAATTTATGAAAGAGCTGTTAAAGAAGCAGTAGATGAAGCAAACAATATTAAAGTAGATCAAGCTTCAAAAAAAGGAAATCATATAGGACCAGTAATTTCTAAAATTCAATATGATAAAATTATAAATCTTATTGAAAGTGGAATTTCTGAAGGTGCAACTCTTGCGGCAGGTGGACCTGAGTTACCAAACGGTTTAAACAAAGGATACTTTATCAAACCAACTATATTTACAGATGTAACTAATGAAATGAGAATTGCTAAAGAAGAAATTTTTGGACCTGTATTATCTATAATTCCATTTGAAACTGAGGATGAGGCAGTCAAAATTGTAAATGATACTTCTTACGGTCTTGGAAATTATTTGCAAACTGAGGATAGAGCAAAAGCACATCGTGTTGCTAGAAAATTAAGATCTGGATGTGTTTATATTAATGGAAATGGAGCAGATGCTGGAACTCCATTTGGTGGTTATAGGCAGTCAGGAAATGGAAGAGAAGGTGGTGTTTGGGGTCTTGAAGAATACCTGGAGGTAAAAAATGTTACTGGTTGGAATTAAGCAAGTTTTTTAAATATCTTAGTCTTCCAACAATTTCATCTCGATCCATATAATAACCTTGCAAATGTCTATGTCCTGAGTTTGGATCATATTCAGTTCTACCGTGTAATAATCTTCTATTATTAAAAGAAAAAATATCACCTGGTCCTAATCTAAATTTAATTTGGAATTGATCGTCATGAAGCAAATTTCCAAATCGGTGATGAGCTTTATAAACTTTATCCATTAAATCAGGATGACAGTCTAGAGCATCCATAGTTGCTACACTAAAACGAATATCATGGTAATCGTTATCTTTGGTTAGAGATATTGCGGGTGCATAATAACTTCTAACAGACTCTTGGGTATAATCCATGTCTCTAAATTTTAAATGAACGTTTACTAACGTATCAAATATTTCTTTCTCATTTTTTCTCAAATAATCCGCTACAGCAAAGCCATCTACAGCGGATGAATCTCCTCCTGTTGCAGAATTTACTAAACAATGAAGAAATTGATATCCAGGTGGTGTTTCAAACCATGGTAAATCCATATGATTTCTTAAAGCTTGCGCTGTGTAAGCAGAATTATTTGGTTTAGGAATGTTTATTACTTCAAATGGTGTTTTAAAAAAAGTTTCTCTAGTATGGCTAATTCTGTTTAAAATTTTAAATCCAGAATTATTTTCAGTTGGTGCATTTTTCACTATAGCAATTCCAGTATGATGTAAGAGTTCTAACCATCTGACAAGCCCTTCATCTGAACTCATAATTTCGTCATGTTCAATCTCAATTAATTTCAAGTCATTTTGTAAAGAGTTATCCCAAAGTTGATATGGTGATTTATATTTTAAATTATTTTTTATTGTATAGCAGTTTTCTCTCAACCAATTTTGGTCATAATAACTAACATGATCACCTTCACTCCATTCAATTTCAAGCTTACCTTCGTTATTTATTTCAAATTTTTTTGGGTTAATATTGTTTGATACTTTTAAAATATTAAACATTCTATGACGAGAGTCTTTATCATGTGCAGTTGGACAATTGTCTCTTAGCCATAAATAATTAAATTTACTTTTTTTTCCATCGCTCCAGTCAACCTCTAAGTTTGTAGAATTTTTTTTTATATTTTTAATAGTAAAATTTTGTTCCATTAATTTTTATAATTTGAATGCTCTCTATCAAGTTTTCTTAATAAAGCAGCCCACTCTGTTTTTCCATCATAATTATAATCATCAGAGTCACTCATATTTTCCCAGAAATATGCAGCTTTTTGTTTGTCTATTTCATGTTTGTTTAAACCCATAGCAAGATTTTTTACTTGAACTGAACATGCTTGCTCTAGATAATAAGCTCTGAAAAATGCTTGTGCAGCAGTTTTTCCAACTGTGTAATATCCATGGTTTCTTGTAATCAGAATATCATGTTTGCTAATTAGGTTTTCAAATTTGGTCCCAAATTCTTTGTCTTCAACAAATTCATAATCAATATATCCAACAAGATGATTTAAATAAACTGCAGCCTGTGAAAGATACATTAAACCCTCTTTAGTGCCACCAACTGCCATTACATCATTGGCATGTCCGTGTACATAAAAGTTTACATCATTTCTTTTATTAAAAATCCATTGAGCAAGATTAATGCACCCATCGTTCAACCAAGGTCCCTCTGAATCTAATTTTTTTCCATATTGATCAATTTTAACTAGAGATGAAGCTGTGATTTCTTCATAAAACATTCCATACGGGTGAACAAAAGAACAATTCTTATCTTCAACAGATCTTGCACCTGCGCATTGATTTGCAAGATCAGTCATACCGTACATATGTAAAATTCTATAGAGAGCGGACAACTCTAGTCGCACATCTTTATCTGTTTGTGCCATAAATAAAATATTTATTTAAAAATTAGGTAAAAGCAAATAAATACAACTGTTATTTCGCAAAACAATTAGAAGTTGTATAATATTTGTTTTACATATGTTCGTTGTAACTGTTAAAACATTACATCATGTCAAAAATTGAAATCAACAATGTATACAAAATTTTTGGAAACAAGCCTAGTTCTGTACTGCCAATGTTAAAAGATGGCGCAACAAAAGATGAAATTTTAGAAAAGACTGGTCACACAGTTGGTCTAGATAATGTTTCTCTTAAAATAGAAGAAGGCGAGACCTTTGTATGTATGGGCCTATCGGGATCAGGGAAATCAACACTCATTCGACATTTAAATAGATTGATTGACCCAACCGATGGTGAAATTTTAGTTGAAGGCACTAATGTAATGTCACTGAATAAAGAAAAACTTATTGAATTCAGACGACATAAAATGAGTATGGTTTTCCAAAGATTTGGACTTTTCCCACATAAAACAGTGATACAAAATGTGGGTTATGGATTAGAAATGCAAGGAAAATCTGAAGAGGAAAGAAATAAAATTTCTATGGAAAAAATTGATGCAGTTGGTCTAAATGGTTTTGAAAATCAATACCCAAATCAATTGTCAGGAGGAATGCAGCAACGTGTTGGTTTGGCAAGAGCATTAGCGACAGATACAGACATAATGTTGATGGATGAAGCATTTAGCGCTCTAGACCCGTTAATAAGAAGTGACATGCAAAAACAACTAATTGATCTTCAAGCAGAATTAAAAAAAACAATTGTATTTATTACACATGATTTGGATGAATCATTAAGATTGGGAGACCATATCGGGATATTAAATTCTGGTAAATTAGTTCAAGTCGGAACTCCTGAGGAAATTATCATGAACCCAGCTGATGATTATGTTAAAGCTTTTGTAAAAGATGTTAATAGAGCAAAAGTTATCAAAGCAAAAATTATAATGAAAACGGCTGAGCAAGCAAAAAATATCGATAAATCAAAACTAATAAAAGTAAATGAGGAAGAGTTTATTGAAGATTTTTTACCTAAAATTGTATGCTCAGACTCTAACTGTGAAGTGATCGACAAAAGTGGAAATGTAAAGGGATACATTTCAAATCAAGAATTGCAATCTTCATTAATAAGATCTTAAAGTGTTACTAAAAACTTTTGAAGTTAAAAAAGAGTGGGTTGACTACAATAATCATATGAACATGGCTTACTATGTTTTAGTATTTGATCAGGCTTGGGAAGTTGCACTTGAAAGATTTAAAATGGGTGGAACTGCTGCAAAAAACTTAGCTAGAAGTACTATGGTGGTTGAAACCAATACTAAATATTTAAATGAAATCAGAGAAGGCGAAAAGGTAGATGTCAATCTTATTTATTTTGATCACGATAAAAAAAGATTGCATTTAAAAATGGAAATGATTTCAAAACAAACTAACAAAATTTCTGCATCTATGGAATGGATATCTCTTTATATTGATTTAAGCAAACGAAAGGTCACTGAATTCGAAGAGGAAAAAATAAAACTAATGGATCATTTTATAAAAGAAAATAAATCTAAATTTTCTATAGATGGACTCCAATTATCCTCTAAATTAAAGAAATAATTAAATATCTAACTGAGTTATTTAAATTAAATTTATTTATTTCGATAAACTGAAATTAAACAAATAATTTCAAACATGATAGATGCTGCAACCATTGCTGTAATTTGATTTGGGCTATCTTTTGTTGGCATTAAACATGCAACATCTCCACCAATTACATTTTTACCTTTTAAACACTGAATCAATTTTCGTACCTCATCCATATTAAATCCTTTATAGGCAGGCTCAATATTTGCTACTCCAGGGGCAACTGTTGGATCTAAACAATCTAAATCAAATGTAACGTAAATAGGATTATCACCTAATCTATCTAAAATCATTTTTATACATTTTTCATGTCCCCACTTCCTATATTCATCCATGGTTATCACTTGATATCCAATATCATAACTTGCTTGTAACCAATCTAGCGTTCTAGGGTTTCCTCTTATACCTATCTGTGTACTTGTATATGGATCTACATTTCCTTGTTTTACTAAATAAGAGGCCCAATGTGCTGCAGATTTTTTTGCGCCCAAAAAATGATCTAATTTTTCAAAGCAATCTGTATGAGCATCAAAATGAAGAAATGTTATTTTTTTTCCTTTAGTTAATTTTGAATTTTTTTTAGCTAAACTTTGAACAATTCCTCCAGTTACTGAATGATCTCCACCAATTGAAACTACTGGCTTTTCAGCTTGTTCTATAAGATCATAAAAAGATGAAATTCTCTCTATACATTTTTCATTATCATTAGCTTCGGGAAATGGAACATCTCCTAAATCGTGAATTTTATTATCTTTCCAAGGATCAATTTTGTAATCAAAATGAGAACGTTTCAACATTGCTGAAATGTTTCTTACTGCTCGCGGACCTAAATGCTGATCTCTTTCTGTTGTTCCATTTCCAGTGCTATGAGGTACACCTACTAATGCAATGTCACAATTTTTTGGATCTGGATCGTTTTTACATCTAAATAAAGTTGGAATACCCCACCAATAAAGGGTTTCCATCATTATTTTATCTTCTTCAGAAATCATAAATTAAATATGACATAAATTTAATAAATTTAAAAATATATTCTTTTTTGATATAGAGCATAAATGAGTAGTGATAACAACTCAAAAGGAATTCTTTTAGTAATTGCAGCGATGACAATGTTTGCAATGCAGGATTCTTTAATCAAATTTATTTTTGAAAAAGCTTCATTATATGAAATCTTTTTTGGAAGGTATTTTGTTGCTGCATTATTACTTTTTGGTTACATCAAATTTAAACGTCAAAAAGTTACGTTAAAAACTTTTTATCCTTTTTTTACAATTTTAAGGGTAATTCTTCACTTTTTAGCCTTTTCAGCATTTTTTATCTCTCTAACCTATATGCCTTTAGCTACTGCAAATGCTTTATTTTTTTCATGTCCATTTTTTGTATCAATTTTTGCTAAGTTTTTTTTAAAAGAGTTTATTGGAATTAGAAGATGGTCTGCAATCCTGTTTGGTTTTATTGGTGTGTTTATTGTTTTAGATCCAAACTTTTCTGATTTTGATTACAAAAGTTTATTGCCTGTTCTATGCGCTTTTTTTTATGCGGCTTCAATGACAATAACCAAGTACACTTCTGATAAAGATGATGTTAATACTCAACTCTTTTATTTTTATCTAATAGCATTAATACTTTGTGGAATTATCTTTATCTTTATGGGTAACGGTCAACTTAATGATTCTAATTTTGATCCCACTACTCAATTTATATTTAGAGAATGGTTTTCAAACATTGAATATACTTGGAAATTTATTTTATTTTTCGGTTTTGCCGCCTCAATTGCCTTTGTTTGTATTTTCACTGCATACATTGTTGCTTCACCATCGGTTGTATCATTATTTGAATATTCTTTAATTATAATGTCTATGATCCCAGGTTATTTCTTATTCAATGAAATACCCTCTGTTAGAACATTTATTGGTGTTGCATGTATAATAGCAGCTGGAATTTATATTTACATAAGAGAAAAAGCTAGAGATCAATATATTGCAACAGAAACACCTGTTAGAAGATGAACAAGAACTATATACCAACAATTAATATTTCATCATTGGTTAAAAACAATTTTGAAACTCAAAACGCATTGAAAACAATTAAAGAAATCGAAAAAGCTTGTTTTAATGTAGGATTTTTTCAAATTATGGGACATGGAATTAATCTAAAAGAAATAAAAAGAACATGTGAAGTTGGAAACAAATTTTTTAATTTACCAGACAGAACAAAAAGAAAATTAGCACCTAAAAAATGGAATAAAAAAAATAAAAATTTATACAGAGGATATTTTCCTAATGATGTTAACGGAAAAGAAGGTCTGGATATAGGTGATTTAAAAGTAACTAAAGAATATTCTTCAAATCTTAAAAATCAATACATTGAGTTTATTAATCTAGGTATGTGTTTTAATAAAAACTCAATTAATATTTTAAATAATTATTATGATAATATTTTTAGATTAAGTGAAACATTATTTAAAAGTTTGATAAAAGCTTATAAAAAAAATCCTGATATTTCTAGTGTAGCTTTTTCAAGATTAAAAACATTAAGCACATTAAGATTTAATTATTATCCAAATCAAACGAAACCAGTAGAAATATCAAAACAAGATGGGGTTGCGCTTGGATGTGAAACTCATGTTGATAGTGGAATATTTACAGTTCTTTATCAAGATAGAAAAGGTGGATTACAAGTACAAAATAGAAAAAACAAAAGATGGTATGATGTACCATTTAATAATAAGGCTCTTGTAGTAAATACTGGAAGAGCTTTAGAATATTTAAGCAAAGGTAAATTTAAAGCAACTAATCATAGGGTTTTGTGGAATAAAAGTAAGAGGCTCTCCGTTCCTTTTTTCTTTGAACCTTCCTATGATTTCAAAATGAACCTATCATTTTTGAATGATAATAAATCTGAAAATAATGGCGAAATTTATGAAAAATTTCTCAAGAAATCTTTAAAGAAATTTATTGAATATCAACGTTAGTAATTATAAAGTTTAAATATAAAGCGATACATAACTCGTCGTTAAATTCAAAAATTTACGAAAGTGGGATCGGTCGTCTTTAAATTAATTTTTAAAGGAGGCTTTATGAACTTTGGATATTTTTGTAATACTACTAATTGGGATAAAAAACCTTATGCCCAACTTCTAGACGAAGCTAGAGAAATCACTGAATATTGTGATCAAAATAATTGGAATTCTATTTGGTATACCGAACATCATTTTAATCATGAAGGAATGGAGTCTTGCACCAATCCACTAATGATGTGTACTGATGCTGCTGCAAGAACTAAAAATATTCGTTTAGGACAAGCTTGCAACGTAATTACATTTCACAATCCCATAAGACTTGCGGAAGATATTGCAACCCTTGACCAAATGTCAAAAGGAAGAGTTGAAGTTGGTATTGGAAGAGGAGTTTATGGAAGAGAAGCTATTAACATGAATAAAGAGGCTGACTTAAAAGACCAAGCAAAAAATTTTAGATTATTTTCTGAAACGTTAGACATAATGAAAAAAGCATGGTCAGAGGACTTCTTTTCTCACCAAGGTGAATTCTATACTTATCCCTCACCAAATTTTATTTGGCAGCACGATATGAGTCCCCCTAAAGAAAATGTTGTAGATTTAAAAACAAATGAATTAAAACAAATATCTGTTTTACCAAAACCTTATCAAAAACCCTTCCCACCAATTTCTCAAGTGGTTGATGGAGAAAGATCAATTCAGTGGGCGGCAGAAAATGGACTTAATACAATTATGTGGATACCAACTGTAAAAGCTTTGAAAAAAAGATTTGAAATTTATAAAGAGGCAAAATCTAAAGCTGAAAATAGAGATGTACCACTGGGTGAAGGTATTAGTTTGGTTAGAGATATGTTTGTTGCGGAAACTATGGAAGAGGCTGAAAAAATGGCTGGAGAACATATTGTAAATTATATGAGATGGGTTTGTCATTGGAGAGGTTTAGGAAATCATATGGACCCAGATGAAAAATTACCAGAGACAAAAAATAAGCTAGATTTATTAAATTATGAATTTCTTCATAAAAGAAATCTTTTATTTGGAACACCTGAGTTTGTAATAGAAAAAATAAAAGAACTTCAGCAAGAATTAAATCTTCAAAATTTACAAGTATGGTCTAACTTTCCAGGTATTAAACATGAAGATTGTATGAGAAGTATCAAATTATTTACAGAAGAAGTTATTCCACATATAAAATCAATAAACACAAACATTCAAAGAGCAAGTTAGTAAATGGATCTAAAACTGAGGAAATTTACAAAATTTGTAGATAAAACTTTTATTGAAGGGGGAAAAAAAGCAAAAGAGCCTGTTCTACTAGTTTCGGTTGCAGCTGTTATAGAAAATCCCTGGGCGAGAAAAGGTTTTGTTGAAGATTTGAAACCAGAAATATTAGATCTTGCACCTCAATTAGGGGATCTATTGGTGCCAGAATTAACTAAAGAAATTGGATCAGGTGAAAAAATTTTAGCTTATGGAAAAGCTGCAATGGTTGGATTAAATGGTGAAATAGAGCATGCATCGGCATTTATTCATACTTTAAGATTTGGAAATAAATTTAGAGATGCCGTTGGTGGAACTTCTTATTTAAGTTTTACAAATACCAGAGGTCCGGCAGGTGCAAAAATATCAATTCCAATGATGCATAAAACTGATGCTGGATTAAGACCTTTTTATCTAACACATGAATTTACAATTCATGATGCACCAAACGAGGATGAAATAGTTGTTGCAATTGGAGGTGCTCCAACTGGACGAGCTCATGCAAGAACGGGTGATAGATATCAAGACATGAAAGAGATGGGCATTGATAACTAATTGATGTCTTATAATTTTGATAAAGATCAAAATCATTATTATTTTAATAACAAGAATTCTTTACCTATAATTTTTATTCATGGCGTTGGTTTAAATCAGCAAATGTGGAAACCACAAATTGAATTTTTTAAGGACAATTCATTTATAACTTACGATCTTTTGGGACATGGAAAAACACCTTTTAATTCGCAAGAATTAACAATGGAAAATTTTACTGATCAATTATCAAATTTAGTAAATAACCTAAAGATAGAGAAATTTAATTTAATTGGCTTTTCTATAGGATCTTTGATTGCAATTGAATTTGCCTCAAAATATGAAAATTATTTAAATTCCTTAACTCTAATATCCACTACATACCAAAGGACAGTAGAAGAAAGACAAAATGTAATCGATAGAGTGAATTTAGCAAAAAAAAATATGCCAATATCTCAAATGGCTATGAAGAGGTGGTTTTCAGATAAATACCTTGAGCAAAATCCTGAGTTATATGATGAGTTTATTAAAACTCTTAATAAGAAAGGAATTGATCAAGAAAATTTTATTAAATCTTATGAGGTGTTTGCAAACTATAAGGACAATCTTGAAAATATAAAAAATATAAAAACAAATACTTTAATAATAACTGGATCAGATGATCCAGGATCTACACCTGATATGTCGAAAAATTTATACAAAGATATACAAAATTCAACATATGTTGAAATCAAAAATGGAAAACATCTATGCACTATTGAATATGCAGACGAAGTAAATAATGCAATAATGAAACATATAAATAATGCCTGAATTAAAAAAATATCAAATGTTTATAGATGGTCAGTGGGTAGACTCTGATACAAAAAAAACTTTTGAAACTTTAAATCCAGAAAATAATAAGCCATGGGCTGTAGTTCCTGAAGCTAGCGCAAATGATGTAGATAGAGCTGTAAAAGCTGCACAAAAAGCTTTTGAAGGTGAATGGCCAAAGATGCTAGCAAGAGATAGAGCAAAATATTTAAGAGCCATTGGAAATAAGCTAAGAGAAAATTCTGATTTATTAGGAAAAATTGAAACAATTGATACAGGAAAACTGTACAGAGAAACTTATCAACAAGCAAAATACATTGCAGAATATTATGATTACTATGCAGGTTTAGCTGATAAAGTTGAAGGAACAGTTCTTCCAATAGATAAACCAAATATTCAAGCGATCACAACAAGAATTCCAATAGGTGTTATTGCAGCTATCATTCCTTGGAATTCTCAAATGTTTTTAACTGCAACGAAAGTTGCTCCTGCTTTAGCTATGGGTAATACAGTAGTAATTAAATGTTCTGAACTAGCACCAGCAACTATGTTTGAGTTTGTAAAGTTAGTTGAAGAAACTGGAATACCAAAAGGTGTTGTAAATGTAGTTTCTGGTTTTGGGGATCCATGTGGTAAAGCTTTAACTACTCACAACTTAGTTGAGAAAGTAGCTTTTACAGGAGGTCCTGAAACTGCAAGGCATATAATTAGAAACTCTGCAGAAAATTTATCTGAAGTAAGTTTAGAATTAGGTGGGAAAAGTCCTGTAGCTGTTTTTGATGATGCTAAACAGGAAAATGCAATTAATGGAATAACTGCTGGAATATTTGGAGCAAGTGGTCAAAGTTGTATAGCAGGTTCAAGATTGTACTTACAAAAAGGAATTTATAACGAGTTTTTAGATAAGTTAGCATCAAGGGCAGAAAAAATTAAAATAGGTGCTCCAATGGACTCTGATACTGAAATGGGTCCACTAAGTAACTTCAAACAATTAGAAGTAATAGAAAAAAATATTAAATTGACTGTTGAACAAGGTGGAAAAATTAAATGTGGTGGTAAAAGACATCCTTTTTCAAATGAAGGTTATTATTTTCCTCCAACAATTATTGAATGTGAAAATCATAATTTACCAGCTGCTGAGAATGAACTTTTCGGACCTGTTTTGTCAGTGATGAAATTTGATACTGAAAAAGAAGTAATAGAATTAATGAACGACAACCAATATGGTCTTTCTTCAGGTGTTTACACTAGTGATCTTGCAAGAGGCATGAGGGTATCTAATGCTATCCGAGCAGGAATAACATTTGTAAATACTTATAGATTAATTTCACCCTCAGCTCCATTTGGAGGTATTAAGGATAGTGGATATGGAAAAGAAGCAGGAATTGACTCAATTAAAGACTATACAAGAGTAAAAACAACTTGGTTCTATACATCAGACGAACCTTCTCTAGACCCTTTCTCAATAAGATAATTAATACTTATTACCATCGCTAAATTAGGATAATTTTGTCGTTGAATATTGGTTGTATTCATACTTAAATTGGCTTTTATAAATTGTTAACAATAAAGAGGAAGATAATGAGAAAACTATTTATCGCTGTATTTATGTTTGTATCAAGCTTTGGTTCAAATGTAATGGCAGACGGACATTCGATTAAAATGGGGATAATCTTAGGTTTCACTGGTCCTATTGAATCTCTAACTCCAGCTATGGCTGCATCTGCAGAGCTTGCATTTAAAGAAGCTTCTGACTCAGGTTCACTATTAGGTGGAAAAAAAATTGAGCCGGTAAGAGCAGACTCAACTTGTGTTGACTCAGCAGCGGCAACAGCTGCAGCTGAAGGATTAATTTCAGGTGGTGTAGCTGCAATTATGGGAGCAGACTGTTCAGGTGTAACTGGTGCTATTGCAACTAACGTTGCTGTACCAAATGGTGTAGTAATGATTTCACCTTCGGCTACTTCTCCAGGATTAACAACCCTAGATGACAAAGGGTATTTCTTTAGAACTGCTCCATCAGATGCTAGAGGTGGTCAGATTTTAGCCGACATAACTAAAGATAGAAAAGTAAAAAGTGTTGCGATCACTTATACTAACAATGACTATGGTAAAGGTTTAGCTGATGTTTATAAAGCAGCAGTTGAAGCTCACGGTATTAAAGTTACAACTGTAACTGCTCACGAAGATGGAAAAGCAGATTACTCATCTGAAGTAGCAACTCTTGCTTCTGCTGGTGGTGATGCTGTAGCAGTTATTGGTTATCTTGACCAAGGAGGAAAAGGTATTATTCAAGCTTCTTTAGACTCTGGTGCGTTTGATAGATTTATTTTATCAGATGGTATGATTGGTCAATCTTTAGTTGACGCATTCGGAAAAGATTTAAGTAAATCATTTGGATCATTACCAGGTTCTACTGGTAAAGGTGCAGGCATATTTGCTGAAGTTGCAAAAGCTGGGGGTGTAGAAGCTTCTGGTCCTTACACAGGTGAATCTTACGATGCAGCTGCATTAATCGTTCTTGCAATGCAAGCAGGTAACTCTGCTGACAGAGCATCAATTGCAAAAAATGTAATGGATGTTGCAAATGCTCCTGGAACTAAAATTTATCCAGGTGAACTTAAGAAAGGTTTAGACTTACTAGCAAAAGGTAAAAAGATTAATTACGAAGGTGCTACTGGAGTAACTTTTACTAGTGTTGGTGAAGCTGAAGGTTCTTTCTTAGAACAAGAAGTTAAAGGTGGAAAATTCAAAACTAAAAAACAAAGATAATTTTTTATCTTAATTCAAAAACCCCAGTAATTTAGTTACTGGGGTTTTTTTTTAAATCAGCTCTTATAGTAGATAGGGCTATGATAATTAGAAAAATTAAACATATTAAATTCATAGTTTTCCAGCTAGTTAAGCTAAGAAATACTCCAGCAGACAAACTGGCTAATGCTTGAATAGAATAAACAATTAAATCATTATACCCTTGAGCTCTAAATTTTTCCTCTTCTCTATAACACAAAACAAGTAAACTTGTTCCTGAAATGAATAAAAAATTCCACCCTAGCCCCAGAAAAATAAGTGCAACCATATAGTTAATATAATTCTGTTCAAATAAACTGGTAATGATTGTCACTAAAAACAATAAAACTCCCACATACATTATTTTACTATGACCAAACCTTTTAATTAAATTTCCTGTAACTAGTGAAGGTAAAAACATGGCTGCTATATGAAGCTGAATAACAAATCCAGTCTTGGATAAACTTATTTTCTCCATCAGATGCATACTTATAGGTGTTGCTGTCATTAAAAAAGTCATTACAGCATATGCAAAAGCTGAAGCTATCAGTGCCTGTAGAAATCTAGGTTGAGAGATAAGCTCAAAAAAACTTCTTCCAGTTTTATATTGATTAATAGATGTAGTTTTTGGTTCCTGATAAAAAAATAAAAATATTGTTGACGAAATAGCTAATATAGCAAGAGCAAAATAAGAACCTGCATACGTATGATTTGAGATAAGTCCTTTAGAAATATTTGCAATGTTTGGGCCAATAAATGCTGAACCTATTCCTGCTAGCAAAATTATAGAAATTGCTTTTGGTGCATAGTCCTTATCCACAATCTCGACTGCTGCAAAACGATATTGGTGGCTAAAAGCTATTCCTCCACCAATTAAAAAACATCCTAAATTATATATGATAAAGCTTTCTATAATTATAGAATATGCAGTTAAAAGAGACGCAAAGCATGTGCCGATTGATGCATAAATGAATCCCGATTTCCGTCCAATTATACTCATTAGCTTAGCAGCAAAAAAAGCAAATAACGCAATTCCAATAACTGACAAAGCCATTGGAAGAGTTGCTAAAGATTTTATTGGACTTAATTTCGAACCAATTATACCACTTAAAAAAACGGTGACTGGAGCAGCTGTAAAAGCAAAGATCTGGCTTAAAATGAGTAACGAAAGATTTTTATTCATTAAAAGAATAAATACTTGTCAGCCATATACAAAGCCCAAGCAGCAGCAGCACCTAATATAATATATTTCATTATGTTTACTTTATTTCTATTTTTTCAGGAAGTATACCTTTAGGTCGATACCTCATTATAAACAACAATCCTAATCCCATCAGTAAAAATCTGAAATAAGGAACACTTTCTATTAAATGAGCTTTAAGTGCATTTGTTTCAGGAATTCCCGAAGTGAAAAAGTTTATTAAGAATAATGATATTGGTGCAGCTTCAATCCATAAGAACCAAACAACAAATCCTCCTAAAATTGCTCCAAAATTATTTCCACTTCCTCCAACTATTACCATCACCCAAATCAAGAAAGTATATCTCATAGGTCTATAACTTCCTGGAGTAAATAAACCATCTTGAGTAACTAACATTGCACCAGCAATTCCAACAATTGCTGAGCCTAAAATAAAAATTAATAAATGTTGCTTAACAACATTTTTACCCATTGCATTTGCAGCTTCCTCATTATCTCTAATTGCCCTCATCATTCTTCCCCATGGAGAATAAAGAGCCTTTTGAGTTAAAATTAAAAGAATAATTACTACAACTAAGAATAATCCTGAATAACACAGTTTTACAAATACTGATGAACCTTCAATAACAAGTTGGTTTAAAGCAGCTTGTCTATCAGCTAAATTCTCAATTACACTTAATTTTCCTGCATTAAACTTTTCAACCAATTTAATAAACCAATCAGTTGTTTGAAGATCTACTTCATAAGGCGCAGGTCTTTTTAATCCAATAACGTTTTTAACTCCTCTTGTGAGCCAATCTTCGTGTTTAATAATCGCAATAACAATTTCGGAAATAAGAAGAGTAGCAATAGCTAAATAATCTGCTCTCAGACCAAGTGCAACTTTTCCAACTATAAATGCTAAACCCCCTGCAAAAAAAGCTCCAACTATCCAAGAAAATATAATTGGTAATCCAAATCCTCCTAAGAAACCAGTTTTAGCTGGATCTACTGCTTCAATTGCTTCTATGCCTGGCTCTGCAGAAAATCTAATAAGCAAAATACCTGAAATTATTATTGCAGCTATGCTGTATGTTCTGATTTTTGATTTTTCAAATCTTTTTAAAATAAAGCGTATAACTAATACCATTACTACTATGAGCCATAATGACATTAGAATGTCGAAACCTCCTGCCCTCCAGGCTTCTTGAACAGGATCGACAGATATCAATACCGCAGCTAAACCACCTAAAGCTGTATACCCCATAATTCCAAAATTAATTAAACCAGCGTACCCCCATTGAATATTTGCACCCATTGTCATGACCGCAGAAATCAAACAAAGGTTAAATATTGATAACGCTATGTTCCAAGACTGAAATATCCCAACCATTAGAATAAGCACCATCATGATGCTGTAAGCTGCAATTACATTTAGGTTTTTTCTCACAATACTTTCCCCTTAAATATTCCCGAAGGTCGATAAATTAAAACAATTACAAGTATAGAGAACGAGACTGCAAACTTATAATCTGTAGATAGTAGTTGAACTAAACTATTTGGCTCCATACTTTCTGGTAAAATGTACATAAAGAATTTTTTATATGCGTAAGTTAGTAATATTTCAGAAAAAGCAATTACATAACCACCTAAAAAAGCTCCAAATGGATTTCCAATTCCTCCAACAATTGCAGCAGCAAAAATAGGAAGCATGTTATTAAAATAAGTAAATGGTTTAAAACTTTTATCTAAACCATACAAAGCACCACCAATAGTTGCTAAGATACCAGCAATTACCCAAGTAACTAAAACTATTTTTTTGGGATCAATACCTGACAACAAAGCAAGATCTTCATTATCAGAATAAGCTTTCATACTTTTTCCAGTTTTGGTTCTGTTTAAAAACCAAAATAATAAAGAGACTAAAACTATTGTCACAAAAATAGTTATTACTTGAGTTGATTTTAAAGCAAGTCCCTCGTTTAGACCTGTCATCTCTTTAAATTCACGAGCTTTAATAATAAATTTTTCTCCATCAAAAAATCTTCTGTCACCTGGTCCGATAATAATTCTTACCACTGCTTGTGTTACAAACATCACACCTATACTGACCATTGCAAACTGGACTGGAGGACTTTTTTGATTTCTGTAATATTTGAAGACAAATTTATCAATTAAAAGCATGTAAAGAATCATGAAAATTATTCCAAAAGGAATGGCCAGTAAAGCAGTAGGTAAAACACCCAAAGAAACACCTAAAGATTGAAAATACCATGTAAACAAAATGGTCATCATGGTTCCAAATGACATCATGTCACCAGTTGCAAAATTAGCAAATCTTAAAATTCCATATATTAGCGTAACAAATATTGCACCTAAAGCTAATTGAGAACCATAAGTTAATGCAGGAATAAAAATATAATTTAATAAAAGAATTATCGCATTTACAAAATCCATATTAGCCTCCTAAAAAAGAGCTTCTTACTCTTGGATCATCTAATAATTCTTTTCCAGTTCCTGAATAACGATTTTCTCCAGTAACTAGTACATAACCTCTATCTGAAATGCTTAAGGCTTGTTTTGCATTTTGTTCTACCATTAAGATAGCAACATTTGTTCTTTTTACTTTTACAATATGGTCAAATAATTCATCCATCACAATTGGTGATACACCGGCAGTTGGCTCGTCTAACATTAAAACTGTGGGCTTAATCATTAAAGCTCGACCTAGAGCTACTTGTTGTCTTTGACCTCCAGAAAGTTCACCAACCAACTGATTTCTTTTCTCTCTTAAAATTGGAAATAATTCATAAATTTCCTCAATTATATTTTTGATTTCATCCTCAATCAGAAATGCACCCATTTCTAAATTTTCTTCAACAGTCATCCCTGCAAAAACATTTTTAGTCTGCGGCACAAAAGAAATACCTTTCTTAACTCGATCTTGAGGAGATAATTTTGAAATATCCTTACCATCAATCTTTACTGATCCAGACTTTAAATTCAGCAAGCCCAACATTGCTTTCATAGCAGTTGATTTACCAGCTCCATTAGGACCTAAAATAGAAACTATTTCACCTTTATTAACATTTACTGAACACGAACTAATAATATCAGGACCATTACCATAACCACCTGTCATTTCTATTCCTTCAAAATATGCCATTAATTTGTATCCTTTAATTTTGATCCTTTTCCAAGATAGCTTTCGATAACTTTCTCATCTTTTTTTGCTTCTTCAACACTTCCTTCAAATAATACTGATCCCTCAGCCATTACAATCACTGGATCACACAATCTTCCAATAAAATCCATATCATGTTCAATCATACAAAAAGTATAACCTTTTTCTTTATTTAACTTTTCTATTGCAGTTCCAAGATCTTTTAACAAAGTTCTGTTAACTCCAGCCCCTACTTCATCTAATAATACTAATTTTGCATCAACCATCATGGTTCTTCCAAGTTCTAATAATTTCTTTTGTCCACCTGAAAGATTTCCAGCAAGCTCATTTGATAAATGTCCTAAATTTAAAAATTCAACAACTTCTCTCGCTTTCTCTTTAACCACAGCCTCTTCTTGTGCAACCAAACCTGGTTTAAATAATGCTGTCATTATTTTTTCTCCAGATTGATTTCCTGGAACCATCATTAAATTTTCTAAAACAGATAAATTTGAAAACTCATGTGCAATTTGAAATGTTCTTAACAACCCTTTAGAAAATAATTCATAAGATGGAACATCAGTAATATTTTCATCATCAAAAACAACATTACCACCAGAGGATTTTAAGTTTCCAGCAATTAAATTAAATAAAGTTGTTTTACCAGATCCATTAGGCCCAATGATACCAGTGATAGTTCCTCTTTTAACTTTTATTGAACAATCTGAAACCGCAGCTAATCCACCAAAATATTTACTTAAATTATTAATCTCTAAAATATTTTCAGACATTTGATTTATTTGTTAAGTCTTCTGTGAATACTATTTAATGTTTTTTCTAGAGATCTATAAAATCCAGCTTTAGTTAATTCTTTCACACCTTGTTCATTTAAACCTTTTGGCGTTTGAGATTCTTTTACTAAATTCTTTAAATTCTCTTTTGAATTTACTACAGCATCTTCAGATAAGGCTAAAAATAAAGAAGTAATATATTTTTGAGCATTATTTCTTTTTACCCCTCGTTTTACCAACCAATCAGTCATCACTCTCAACAATTCATAAAAAGGCGCCATCATGCCAGAGGTTGACCAAAAATTTATAGACGATTTTTCATTCTTTATTTCTACAGTTGTGCCCAAGTTATTGAAAAACGCTTTGACTTTTGAATTAGGGGGACAAATAGGTACAGGACCTTTCTTTAATGAAATTGGAGGTAGAGGTATTGCTCTTACGATTTTTGCTTTAACTTTAATTGCTTTCTTTAATTGAGTTAAGGTAATTGTTGAAATAAAACTAACAACTGTTTGGGTCGATTTAAATTTTAAATCTTTAATAATTTTTTCACCAACAGTAGGTGTAACAGATAAAAATACCCAATTAGATTGATCTACAATTTGTTGATTATCCTTGGCAATAAGTATTTTTTTAAACTTTCTTTTTAACCCAAGAGCTATTTTTTTATTTCTTGGAGAAATAATAATTTTCTTATAGGAAATTTTTGATTTACATATTCCAGTAATCACTGAAGCTGCAATTTTTCCAGTACCAATAAAACCTAAATTCATAATTTTGATACTTTATATTGATTATATTGAATTAATTAACAAAAAAAGAACCTCTAATTCTTAGTAATTCTCTGCTTAATTCCTTGTTTTCTTTGAAGGGTTTTCTTCCATGAAGCCAGAAATAATTATTTGCAATCACAGAGAATCCAACAGGTAATTTTGTAATTATTTTATTTTTACTTTCCTCTAATCCATCAGATAATCTTTGTAAAAAATTTCCTTGATCCATATTTTGAGGTTCTGGAAATTGATCTATATAAGATATAGTTGGTCTTCCCTCTTTATCAGTTGAAAAAACTGGGTGCTCTACCTTGTAATCAATATTTTTACTTTTTGGTGACCCCCAAACAAAATTTTGTCTCCCAACTGGATCATTGTATAAATCACCACAATGCTCCCAGTCATCAAGGTGCAACATAGCTGTTTCACCACCTTCAACATTTTGCTCATCAATTTTTGTCATAATTAACCAATCGGTTACATCTTTCACATATGTCCCATCTGTATGAAGATCCATATTCCTATAAGCCTTCCGTAAATAAGAGTCGCTAGTGTCCTCATGTTTAACATGAAAACGAGCATAATATTTTCCTGCCATAGCATCATGATTAGGTACACCAATTAGATGAGCTATTGCGGTTGATAACTTAACTAAAAATGTATCATTAATTTTTGCAGTTATATTTTTTGGTCCAATAATAAAACAACCTGTAGATCTATCTCTAATAATTGTATTCATTAATTCGCTTAACTTATTATTTGTCAAATCATCTAAACTTTTAGCTAAAGTAAATCTTGTAAATGGTTTTAGCTCTAATGCTGTTAAATCAAATTTATTAAAGGGGAAAATTAATTTATCTATAATATCATTTTCTAAACTAATTTTTATAATCCTATTTGATTTATCGTGTTTTTGAATATCTATACCTGAAATTTTTTGCATTCTAAATTTTATTTTACCTTATTTTATAAATCAATCTAATCAGATATAATTATTAATTATTGCCATACAAATTGCTGAAAAAATTGTTGGATATACAAAATTTTTATTTGATACAAAAAAAACAGCTAAAGATAACACTACAACAATAAATCTACTTGAATAACTGACCTCTACTAAAATGCCAGCAGGAAAAATAATAGTTCTAGCTATTAGTGCTGCCAAAGTTGCGTAAGCTAAACAATTAAACCACTTAAAAAGCTTGGAAGTCTCTTTTATACCCTCAGATGTAAGAGCACCCAAAAACCTTGATAAAAATGTTGCTAAGGAAGTAACTAAAATTGCGTAGACAATACTAGCTGACATTATACTCTCCAATTAAATATGCAATAGTTCCACCAATCACGCCAGCCAATAAAATTGACCACTCTGGTGAAATTAAATAGATAATTGGTCCCAATATTAGCCCAAGTAAAACTGACAGTGTTACCGGTATATTTTTTGATGCGCCAACCATCATGCATAAAAAATATACTGGATTAAGAATTGCTAATCCCATCATCATATCTTTATTTAAATATTCTGAGAAAGAAAAACCTATAAATGTTCCAATTACTGATACACTTACTGTTGCACATCCAATACCAATCCAATAATCAATTCTATGTTCTTTAGGGATTTTTTTATAATTACTTTTCATAATTAGCCATGCAGAAATAGCTATAAAGTGACAAGAAAAGTAATACTTCCACTTTGGTTGACTTTTGTGCATCATTAATGGAAATAAAGAAACAGCCATAGGATAAAGCCTTGCGTTAACAAACCAGACCGCCAAAAAAATATTTAACAAAGATGCTCCAATTAACATGGACTCGGCCATTACTAGTGAGCCTGGTAAAGCATAAGTTAAAACAGTTGAAAAAATACTTTCCTTAATATTAAAACCTAAATTTTTAAATAGAGCTCCAATCGCTATAAAGCAGCAAGTGAGAGCTATAGCTGGACTATCATGGGTAAATATAGATCTATATCCTTTAAAGAAAAAATTTTTATTAATCATTATCCACCTAGGAACAGTCTACCAACATCAGGATTTTGAAGTAAATCATCTCCTTTACCTGCAATAGCAGTTTGACCAGATACCAAAACGTATCCTATATCTGCAAACTCTAATCCCTTTTTGGCATTTTGCTCAACTAGAATGATTGTTTTTTTTTCATTTTGCTGAAGATCTCTTAATATTTCAAAAACCATCTCAATATATCTAGGTTCAAGTCCAATTGACGGTTCGTCCACTAAAAGCACTGAAGGTTTCATAACTAATGCTCTAGATATTTCTAGTAATCTTCTCTCACCTCCAGATAAAACTTTTGCAGGTTGGTTTCTTCTATTTCTTAACCTTTCATACTTTTCAAAAATTCTTTCAGCCTCTTCATATGACTCATCGGTTTTTTCTTTTATGTATCCTCCCATTAATAAGTTTTCTTCTACTGTCATGTCAGGAAATACAGAGTTATCCTGCAATATATAAGCTATACCAACTGACTTTAACTTTTCTGCTGGGGTAAGATTTGTAATTTCTTTTCCTTCAAGTTCAATTTGGCCAGAAAAAATATTTGTAAAACCATATATTGAGTGAAGAATTGTAGATTTGCCTGCACCATTAGGACCAATTAAACATAAAGACTGAGCTTTATTTACGAATAAATCAAAATTATGTAAAATTTCCATTTTTCCATAACCTGCGTTTAAGTTTTTAATAGTTAAATGAACTTCGTTTGGAGATAATTTTTTTAAATCATCTGGTGTTGGAGCTTTTCCTAATACTTCATATTGATTAGCCATTATTGTGCTCCTAAATATGCATCAATGACACGTTTATCATTTTTAATTTCATCTGGTGATCCATTAGCCAACATTTTACCATGAGCTAAACAAAAAATATTTTCTGCTAATTGCATAATCACTCTCATGTTATGTTCAATCACTAAAAGTGTTATTCCAAAATCTTGATTTACTTTAATTAATCTATCAATAATACCATTTATTAGAGTTGGATTAATTCCAGCTGTAGGCTCATCTAGCAGTAACATCTCTGGTTCATTCATTAATGCCATTGCCAATTCTAATAATTTTTGCTGACCAAAAGATAGATCTCCTGCTCTTAGCTTTCTTTTTTGATATAATCCAACAAAATTTAATAGATTTTCTGCTTTTTCAGTCAATTCTTTTGGAATTTTAGAAAATATTTTCATTAAATTTGCATCACTACCTTTGTGACTAATGAGCATATTTTCTATGCAATTAAGTTTTCCATAAATTCTAGTTTGTTGAAACGTTCTTAGCAGTCCTAGCTTAGCAATAACTGGCACTGGTAGCTCAGAAACTTCTTTACCATTAAATTTAATAGATCCATTATCTATTGGGTAAGTCCCTACAATTGAATTAAACAATGTAGTTTTGCCTGAACCATTTGGCCCAATTAATCCAACTATCTTACCTTTTTCAACATTCATTGAGATGTCGACATTAGCTTTAACACCACCAAATGATTTACTTACATTGCTTACTTCTAAAATACTCATTTAAGTTCTACCTGTGCTTTACGATCTTTTTCATCAACTACTTCACCGAAACGTTCTGGATATTTTTCTCTTAACCATCCCATAATTCCCTCTGGGAAATAAATTACAATTACTACAATCAAAACTCCAAGAGCAACATACTGCCAACCTAAAAAGAATGTCCAAAAACCCTCTTTAAATATATGGAATATAGTTGCACCTATAATTGGACCCCAAAGTGTTCCCTTTCCTCCAAGTATTGCCATCAATACCATGAATACACCCATCTCTCGTCCATCAAAAGCAACGTCTGTAGAGTCTATGTAGCCAACTAATCCACCCATTATTCCACCGGCTAATCCACAAAAGAAAGCTGAGATCATCCAGCCAATAATTTTATATTTCATTGTTTCAATACCCATTGCTTCTGCTTTATCCTCATTGTCTCTGATAGCATTAAGTATTAATTTAAATCTCGTAGAATAAATTGAACGCACTGCAATAAATGTCAGAATTAAAGTAAAGAAACTTAAGAAGTAAAAAAACTCTCCTCTAGCTTCTAAACTACCAACGTCTGGAAATGGTGGCGTAGTAAAACCTTGACCTGCTCCAATAATTTCTATTCCTCCAGAAATTTCACCTGCAGCCACTCCTAAACCCAATGTGCAGATTGCAAAGTAATGTCCTCTTAGACCTAAAATTGAATATCCAATTAAACCAGCAATAATGGTTGGAACTATAGCTGCAACAACTAACCCAACAGCCATTCCTTGAAAAAATTGAGTAGGAGTATGAACAAATGTTTTTTCACCACCACTCTCTGTCCATTCTGCTAACGGAAAGAACATCCCAACTTGAACTGATGCACAAAGATACATCCCAAGACCATAGAACAAAATATTTCCAAAAGAATTATAACCCATCTCACCACCTTGTATATTCCAAGTAGTCGCGAGAACTATCAACACACATAGTATTGACAACTGAACTTTAAAAGCTGGAAAAAGGAATGGCGCAACTAAACCAAAAATCAAAATACCAGAGTATAAAATTAAATTATTCTTGTTCATATAAGCTGTTTATTTTATCTCTAAATTTTTGGTCAACTGTAAAATAATGTCCATTTTCTTCATGAACGCTTGATCCATTTAAATGATACTCATCTATATGTTTTTTAAATTTTTCGATATCAACTTTAATTATTTTTCCAGTATCATCTGTAATTTTGACTTTTTTCACTTTAGGTACTCTCTTTTTCTTGAAAGTTTAAATCTTCTGTAAACTAAAATTAGTACTAACAGTAAAAATACAGAGCCAATTCTAAATTCTGTTCCTAGAATATAGTCTGCAAATTCTTCAAATACACCAAGACCCATACCAGACATTGCAACTCCTGGTAAATTTCCTAGGCCCGCAACAATAACAATCATAAATGATCGAATTGTATATGGTAATCCCATGTAAGGGTGAATTGTAAATGTTATAGAAATTAAAGCTCCAGCAACACCACAAAGAGCAGCATTAATACCAAATGTTGCTGCATAAACCTTTTCTGTATCAACACCTAAAATTTTAGCAGCTCTAGCATTTTGTGCAGTAGCTCTAATTGCACGTCCAAGCTTAGATTTTTTCATGTAAATTACTAAACATATTGCGAATAAAATACTTATAAAAGCTGAAAACAGTTTTGAGTTTGGCAATACAACGTTATTGTTAAACAACATAGTTGTTCCGTAATCAGAATTTGCCAGCACAACATCAGCACCAAATGCAAAATTCATTAATTGCATGAACAGAATACTTATTCCAAAGGTTGCTAATATGGAGATAAATAAGTCTCTATCTACTACTTTATTAATAACTAATTTGTAAATTAGAACACCGAGGAAATACATTATCACCGGTGCAACAATTACACCCCAAGCTGGATGAATACCATAAAGGTACATAAAATATGCTATGTATCCTCCCAAAATAACAAGATCTCCTTGTGCAATATTAATAATGTTCATCACTCCCCATTGAAGAGCCATCCCATAAGCAATCAACGCAAATAAAATTCCAAGAAGAATTCCATCCAAGCAAGCTTGGACTGTTATCATCGGATATTGGAAAACCATGAAATCCATAAAAAGTATTTGGGTTATATAAAAAAAAGCCCCCTAATACTAGGGGGCTTTAATATTTTTTATTTTATCTTTCTGACCACTTAGGAACAGGATGTATTAACTTAGCTGATGCCCATTTAGTTGGCGCAACAACTTTGTTCTCACATTTTCCTGAGTCATCACACATTACTTGGAAAAGTACCATAGGTTTGTCAACATTTTGACCACCAGGTGCAAATTTAATATTTCCATAGAATGTTTGCATGTTAGTATCTGCAAGAGCGTCTCTTACTTTCTTTTGATCGAACGAATTTGCTCTCTCAAAAGCATCTTTGAATACTAACAACGCAGCAGAAGACTCTGCAGATTGATAAGGTGGATCATATCCAAACTCTTTCTCAAAGTCAGCGGCATAAGTCATTCCATCTTTAAAGAAATTATCTTTATAAGTTAATGTTTTGTGCCATTGAGACGCGCATAATGCGTACTGTGAGTTTTTGCCATGCTGTTTTGATAGCTTAGCAGCATCACAGTGAGTCATAGCTAACATTGGAACATCTACCTTCATTTCAGCAATTTGTCTAATTGCAGTAAGTGCACCTTTTGTATGACCTGATACAACAAGAACATCTGGCTTCATTTGTTTAACTTTAACTAATGTTGCAGCCATATCATTTAACTCTTTTGGTAATTTATCATCAATTACTTTTTTTGAGCCAGTTCTTTTAATTGCATCTAAAACTCCCAATCTAACATCTTGAGAAAATGCATCTTGTTCGAATGCCATTGCTACTGTCACAGGTTTTCCATTATTCTTTTCAACTGCTAAATCAATAGCAACATCAAGATACAAATTAGCTGGGGCTAATACAGCAAATAGATATTTGTAACCTTTTGTAAACAAAGATCTAGATGCACCATTTGCTTCAACCATTGGAACACCATATTTTTCAGTCACTGGAGCAATCGCTTTAGTTAATCCAGAACTGTAAGGGCCAAGCATAAACTCAACACCATCTTGTGATATTAATCTTTCTGCAAGCTGTGCAGCTCTCTTAGGGTTTGATTCATCATCGTAATAAATAATGTCAAACTTATAAGTCTTTCCACCAACTTTAACACCACCCATGCTGTTAATTCTATCAACGGCCATGTTATAACCATTTTGAGTATGAACACCATTAGATGAGTATTTACCAGTTAAGGAAATCGCAGCACCTAAAATAATTTTGTCACCAACTACTTTTGCAAAAGATGCAACAGAAGTTGAAAATAAAATTACTAATGCAGAAACAAAACTTAAAATTATTTTATTTAATCTCATTTTATTTCCTCTTTAATTAATTAATTATATGATGATTAAATAAAGAAATTTTATTTTATGCAAGTGGCAATAAAGGCCAAACCTAATTAATATTGCTGAGTTACAACAATTATTGCGGCAATAATTACTAAAACACTCGCAGAAATTGTATTAATTGTTTTTGGGTTAGCATTAATCCACTTTATTAATTTTTGTGCGAGCATTGCATAGCCAATCAAAGATAAAAAATCTAAAAAGATGTAAGTTGTAATTAAAATTACAAATTGAACCAATAAATTAGAATTAAAGTCAATAAATTGAGGAAATATAAAAGGAAAAAACATCCAAGCCTTAGGACTTGTACCGGCAACTAAAAAACCATCTCTAAAAAAAGATAAGTTACTTTTTTCAATTTCTCCTTCACTTGAAATACTTTTTGGTCTAGATTTATAAATATCATAAGCTAAATATAATAAATAAATTATACCGATCCATTTAAACGCATTAAGTATCATCGAGTTCTCTGAAAAAAAAGATCCAATGACAAAAATAACTAAAGTTGCTTGTATCAAATTTGCTGTTACATCACCTAAAGCAGACCATATACATTTTCCGACTCCATAATTCATTGAATAAGAGATAATTACAATCCTGGGAGTTCCGGGTGTAATAAATAAAAAAATAATTATCTGTAGATAAAGTATAAAATCTAGGGGGAGCATAAAAAAAGATAGTCCTTAAAAACCGGGAGCTAAAGATGGCTAAGAAGGACTATCTAATACATAATATCAGAGGCTAAAAAAAATGCATTAAATATTTTTTTCAAATATAAAGGATTTATGAAAAAAAAAGGTCACAGGCCAATTACCAGAGTCAAAAATCCAGAGCCCAAAATGGACGATCCAGATTGGATCATCTGGGCAGCCTGGGCAGATAGGATCACTTTCGAGGAAATTGAAAAAAAAACAGGCAAGAAAGAATCTGATGTGATTAAAATTATGCGAAGATCTCTAAAACCATCATCTTTCAGGTTATGGAGAAAAAGGGTAAATCAAAAAAGTATAAAACATCGAAAAAAATTTGAATATTCTAGAAAAGAAATAGCTAGTAAAATTAAAAAAGGTGACTATTTATAGTTTATGAAAAAAATTACCATGTATACTGGTCCACTATGTAATTATTGTGAGGCTGCAAAAAGATTATTAGCTAGAAATAATGCGCCTTATAATGAAATTGATATTTCAAAAGTTGATGGAGCAATGGATGAAATGATTAAAAAAGCTAATGGTAAAAGAACTATTCCACAAATTTTTTTTGATGATCAGCATATTGGTGGTTATGACGAAGTTAGAGCTCTAGAAAAAGAAAATAAACTTCAAGATTTTTTAAAATAGAGTTAACAAGAATTTAGGTGATCAATTTAATCCCAATTTATCAGAGCTAATTGTTTTTTTGCGAGAATACTTAATTGATCTATTTTAACCCTACCATTGTAATTAACCTCATAATCTTCAGCAGCAAAATCTGGAGGACTTTTGCCTTCCAAAAATTTTTTTGATTGTTTGATTGTATAATCAAGATTTTTTTTACAATAAGGGGTTGAACCAACATAAACAACATTAGAAAAATTTTTTCCTGAGTGTTTATCTTCTACTGCATGAATAACATCAGGATGCCACCATATTGTGTCACCTGGTTTCATTTTTGGAATAGATATTAAACCTTTTAAAAGTAAGGAATGATAATCTTTATTAACTGATAATGCTCTTCCAGGTTTAGAACCACATAATTCACTTTCAGGAACATCATTTTGTAATGCTCTTGTAAGAACATATGCCATACCTTTTACAATTGGTATTAATTGCAATGTACCATCGTTTGGACCTTGCTCTGTTAATGCAGTCCATCCTTGAAAGGTTCTAAACACATGCGCAACTGCAGGAGATTCAAACTCTATTATTCTATCCCTAAATTTTGCATTAAAAGGATCATATTTTTGAAAATTGTCTGCAAATATTTCTTGATAAATTTTTTGATAATTTTTGTCTGTCCATCTTTCAACTGAACCTGCATCACAATGTGCAGACAATCCCAATGTATTGTCACCAGGTTCTCTTCTTCTTACTCTATCTGCATAAGATAATTCTTTGTTAGGATCAAAAACTTTATATTCTTCATTTTCATAAATCCATAGATTATTTAGCCATCTTTGTACCTTAGCCATTTGCTCAGAATGTCTAATTTCCATTTGAGTTTTAGACCAATACAAACCATATATTTGGGGTTTTCCTGATTTTAAATCACTAAAATATTTATCTAAATTAGCTTTCTTTGTCTGATCTTCGTAGTAATTATTTTCATCAATATATTTTTCTAATTGATTATTCAAATTCTCAATAAATGTGTCCTCAAATACATCTCGGATTATTACACATCCTCTCTTATGTATATTTTCTATTATTTTATTATTAGTTAAATTTAGTTTATTATAAGAAATTTCAGGAATTATTGACTTTAAAGAATTCTTTTGAATTTTTATTTCTTCAACTTCCTTCTTTATAAATTCTTCGATTTTTTTAAAATTTAAAACAAAATCTATCGATTTCTCTCTTAATATTTTTTTTGAGAATTGAATTTGATCACTAAGTTGATCTTTCATTAAGTTATTTAATTGTAACAGTAACTATTGGCTCTTCAGGATAAAATGAACACATTCCATCATTGGCTGAAGGTGTACCATCACCCTCACTGTTACTAACCTCTTGTACTCCCAGAGCACTTCTTGTTCCAAAAGAAATATCAATTGTTGGAGGTATCAAGGCAACTGTATATGGTGATGATAATGCATAAACTAGTTGAACATCGTCAGTAGTCAATGATGATCTCATCGTTCGCATTGCTATTGCTGAGGTTAGTTCAGATGCATCTTTAGCATAATTCCAATTCCAACTTGTATTTTTTTGTGAACAATTTGCATTAAAGCATTGTGTATAATTAGCAGTGCTTTCATCTGATTGTCTGCCATTAGTCATATATAAATTCATTTCTGCATTTGTTCCACCTTCAGCTATTGCAACTTTATGAGTATACTTATCAGTTGCCTCATCGGTTGGATATTGTGAGTCAGCTGTTGCGGTGGTAACACAATTATCAGTATCATCTGATCCACCGGTATCGATGGCGCTTTCAGATTTAATTATAAATTTTCTATCAATTGTAACTCTCATATGTGTATATGTTTCACCTAGCGGTAATAAAGCTGAGTCTCCATAACTTGCTGCAGCTGCACCTGCACTTACGGACGCAATGTCAACAACTTTATCTCCACTAGCAAGCACAACCGCGTTATGGCACGCGTCCGCAGTATGGACATTATCAAAATCAACAACGGTGTACCCGGTACATAATTCTATTTTTCTCATTGTGACTTTGTAAACATCTGCATTTCCTTTATTCGTTGCAGCTTGTACCGTCTCAAAATTTAATATCAAAAATGACAAACTTATTATTAAAAATTTAAAAATATTTTTCATTAATCTGTTCTTGATATTGTTGCTGATCCTTTAAACTCAATCATAATTTTATTGTTTCTTTTAACTTTTGTTAAAAGTTGATCTGACATATCTTTGTTATCTTTCCATGCTATGTTTGCAATTCCATCTTTTGCACTTGACCCCTCTCTTGGAGGATGAACAAATTCAATATGTGCATACCATTCGTCATTTAATCCTTTTTTATCTTTATCATCATATGCAATCTCTAAATGAAGGTTTGGCGTTAGCAACATTTCTGAACCTAATTTTGCCCCTTCGATATCATCTCTATCAACTCCTTTCCATTTATAAGTATTAAAAAATATATCAGCCCAATGAATATAAGGAATTTGTGACTCTAATCGAATATTATAACCATCTAAAACTTTCTCATCTTTTCCATCATTTAAACCTTTATAATAATTCCCATAGAATTCTAATACAGCACTTCTTGCCTCTACACCCACACTACTTCTCATATTTCCATGATCGTCATAATCGAAAAATATATTAGTCCCTGTAAGCATATATTTATCATCACTTAAAAATCTTTTTCCAAAACCTAAATTTCCAATAATTCTTTCATCATTATTTTGTTCAGTATTAAATATTGAAAACTGTGTAAATGTGTTACTATTAGATTTCTTATCCAACTCTCTAACAGCAAGTATACTGTAATCTGGTTTATAATTATCTCTTAAGTCTATGCTTACTTCAGTTGTACCCTCTCCAGGTACTAAATTTGATATAAACTCACTAGCTTTTGATGAAATCTTCTCAGATACATCTGCATAAACATTCACTAAAGTTAAGTAAATAAACAAGAAAATTTTAAAAAAAAATTTCATATAATCTAAAATAAATTTTTAATTACAATAATTCAAGATGCAAATTAATAAAAAAATATTAATTTTTCGGTTTAAAAATTAAACAAACTCCATTATTACAAAATCTTTTTCCTGATGGATCTGGCCCATCATCAAATATGTGACCATGATGACCTCCACATTTTTTACAATGATATTCGGTTCTTGCGTAACCTAAATGATGATCTGTTTTGGTTTCAAATACATCGGGCAAAGATTCATAAAAAGAGGGCCAACCTGATCCACTCTCATATTTTGTTTTTGAGTCAAATAATTTTTCACCACAGTTTACACAATGAAAACTTCCTTCCCTTTTTTCATAATTAAGCTCACTTGATCCTGCACGCTCTGTACCTTCCTCGAATAAAATTAATTTTTGCTCAGCAGTTAAATTTGGATTTATTTTTTTTGTCATGATTTTATATATTTAGCACAAGATTGATGTAACATTGAATGTAATTCAATAAGTTTGTTAAAATCTTTGTTGTAACCACCACCTAAAACACCACAAAATGGTATCCGCCTAGAAAAAAAGTTTTCTACTACAATCTCATCTCTTAATTTAACACCTTCATCGGAAATATTTAATTTACCTAACCTGTCATTAAAATGAATATCTACACCTGCTATATAAAAAACAAAATCAAAATTTTCTTTATTCAATTCATTTAAATAGTATTTAAGTGTTTTAATATAAATATCATCCTCTATATTGTCCTCGAGCTCTACATCTAAATCACTATTTGATTTTTTAGCAGGATAATTAGTTTTGGAATGCATGCTAAAGGTGAAAACACTTTTATTATCTTTAAAAATTTCAGAATTTCCATTACCTTGATGAACATCTAAATCAACGATTAAAATTTTATTTGCCAGACCTCTATTTAGCAAATAATGTGATGCAACTGCTACATCATTAAATACACAATAACCTGCTCCACCATTATAACTTGCATGATGACTACCCCCTGCTGTATTGCATGAAATGCCGTAATTTATTGCAAGTTTAGATGCGAGAACAGTTCCGCCTGTAGCAACTAAAGATCTTTGCACAACACTATCTACAAGAGGAAATCCAATTTTTTTTACTCCTTCTTTGCTTAAAGTTTTATTTTTAATATCTAAAATATAGTTTTTTGAATGTGCGTAGCTTAATGTTTCAAGCGAACAAGCTGATGGTTTATGAAACTTATTTACAATTTTGTTTTTAATTAGATAATTAGCTAATTCTCCAAATTTATTAATTGGAAATTTATGATCATCACCAATTTTAGCAAAATAATCCTTGTGATTAACTACTGGTAACTCCATTTTTACTCTAGAACTCGAATTGGCTTTTCATTAACACAAGCCTCTAATCCTTCAATCATTTGGTTATAAAAAACGCTATAATTTTCTGCTGTTACATAGCCTATGTGAGGAGTAAGCAGTGCATTAGGTAAAAATCTAAGTTTGTTATTCTCTGGTAATGGTTCTTTGTCATAAACATCTATTCCAGCTCCTGCAATTACATTTGTTGACAATGCTATTATTAGATCATCTTCATTAACAATGGGTCCTCTTGAGGTATTGATCAAAAATGCTGTTCTTTTCATTTTATCAAATTCTTTTATGGTAATACAGTCTTTGTATCTTTCACCTCCTTGAACATGAATTGAAAGTACATCAGAATTTGCAATTAAGTCATCTTTACTACATGGAAGCACATCTAATTCTTTACACTTGTCTAAGCTCAAGTTTTCACTCCAGGCCATTACTTGCATTCCAAATGCTTTTCCTATTTTAGCAACCTCCGAACCTACTCTTCCTAAACCAATTAAACCTAGAATTTTTCCCTTCAATTCTACTCCGATTGTAGTTTGCCAATACCCTTGATACATATTGTCAAACTCTTCCTTAAAATTTCTTGCTAAACCAAGAATAAGTGCCCAAGTCAATTCAGGCGTTGGGTTTAAGTTTATGTCTGTTCCACAAACTATAATTTTTCTTTTCTTTGCTGCCTCTAAATCAATAGATTTGTTTCGTAATCCACTTGTAATTACAAATTTTAATTCATTTAAATTATCAATTAAATTTTTTGTAATTGGAGTCCTTTCTCTCATTATTAATAAAGCTTCAAAATCAGCTAACTGATCAATTGCATCAGCCTCATCTAAAAAAGGTTCACTAAAAATTTTAAACTCATATTTTCCTGAGAGTTTTTCTAAATCTACAAATTGTTGGGCAACGTTTTGGTAATCATCTAATATAGCAACCTTAAGCATTTTTAACTTTCTTATTTGATAACAGTATTCCTGTAATAATAAAACAAGCGCCTAAAATATGATAAAACATAAATTTTTCACTAAAAAAAATCATTGCCATTATAGCACTTAATATTGGCATTAAATGTAAAAAAACACCTGATCGATTTGCACCAATCATAGATATTCCTTTTATCCATAAAAGAAAGGATGCCAAACCTGGAAACAAAACTACATAAGATAAAATTAAAATAAATGGTAATTCCAAATTAATTCTAAATCCAATTTGATATTCAATAAAATAAACTGGTATCAAAAATATTAAACCAAAAGTAATTACTACTTGAAGTAATGATATTTGAGTTAATTCATATTTCTTTCCTTTTAACAATGTTGAATATAATGCCCATGAAAACATTGCTATAACCATGGTTATGTCCCCTTTATTAAAATCTAAATTTTTTAATATCTCTATATTTGCTTTTGTTATAATCATAATTACACCTACAAAAGAGAATACTACTCCTATAATTTGGAAAATATTTGTCTTTTCAATTTTTAGAATTGAGGAAAACAACATGATCATCACAGGTATTGTTGAAATCATTAAAACTCCACTAATCACCTGAGTAAAATTTAATGAATAATAAACAATTGAATTAAATACTGTAATACTAGTAACTCCCAAAACAAAGAAAAGTTTATAGTTTTTAATTATATAATTTCTTTTCTCTAATATTTCAGGAATTGTAAAAGGTGCTAAAATTAACCAAGCAAAAAGCCATCTGTAAAAATTTAGTGAAAAAGGAGGAACTTCATAAAAACTTGCAAGTTTACCTACTACAAAATTTCCTGCCCAGAAAGTTACTGTTAAAAATAGATATAAATAAGCTAAAAAATTATTGTCTTTAGTCACTTAACTAAATCTAAGCGAACTGTAAGGTTTTAAATCTAAATTTGTATTTTCGTTCGCTATCATCCCTGAAACAATCTTTCCAGAAATTGGTCCCAAAGTCCATCCTAAATGATGATGCCCAAAACAATAATAAATATTTTTGTAATTTTTTGATGGCCCCATAACAGGTAAAAAATCTGGTAAAGTTGGTCTAAATCCTAGCCACTCATCTTCATGTTCGGGTAAGTCACCAAGCATATATTTTGCATTATTTATCAAATTTTTTACTCTTGATTTAGATAATGGATTATCTAATCCACCAAACTCTACGGTTCCGACAACTCTTAAACCTTGTTCCATCGGTGTTATTCCAAATCCACGGTTGGAAAATATTACAGGTCTACTTAATAAATGATCACAATTTTTGAAATGAACATGATATCCACGCTCTGTATCTAGGGGTATTTTTTCGCCAAGATTATCTGTTAATTTTTTTGAAAAAGCTCCACAAGCTATTACTGCTTTATCAAAAACATAACTTTGAGTTTCAGTTTTAAAAACAGGTTTTTCTTCATCAAAACTAATGTCTTTAATATTTACTTTATTAAATTTTCCACCCTTTTTCAAAAATAAATCAAATAGTTTTAAAAGAATTCTTTTCGGATTTCTTGCATGTCTTGCATAAGGATAATAAACGCCAGCATGGTAAAATGGTTTAATATGTGGTTCAAGATCGTGTATTTCAGCTTTGGTGACTAATTGTTGTTCAACACCCAATTCTTCTCTTACTTTAATTTCCAATTCTCTACTTTTTAAATCTTTATTGTTCCATATATAAAGAATTCCTTTGTTCTCTACCAAACCTTCCAAGTCTACCTCTTCAAATAATTCATCATATGCTGGTAAAGCTAAATCTAAAATTTGATGCATATTTTTAGCCGTATGCATCATCTTAGATTTGGTAGTATTCATTATAAATTTTACAAACCATGGAATCATTTTAGGAACGTAATTCCATTTTAGAGCAAGTGGACCTGAAGAACTAAGCAGCATTGCAGGTACATCTGCTAGAACATCAATTCTATTTAAAGAAAGAGATGCATATGGTGAAAAGTGACCTGCATTACCATAAGAGGCGGCTTGGCTACCTGGGTTATCTCTATCAAAGATAGTTACATCGAAACCTTTTTTTTGAAGAAACAAAGCATTAGACACACCTTGAATCCCTGCTCCAACAATTCCTACTTTAGTATTTTTTTTCACAAAATTGTTATACAATTAAAAATTTAATTAAGAGAGTGACAAATTATGCAATCATTTGTTTATGATTAATTTTTGCACTTAATACTATACCAAATCCAATCATAGTTGCCAACATTGAGGAGCCTCCATAGGACATGATAGGTAAAGGGGAACCAACTATAGGTAGCAGGCCCAAAACCATAGATAAGTTTACTACAATATAAATAAAAATTGCAAAAGCGTAACCAAAACAAAAAAGTCTAGCAAAATTACTTCTCGAAATTGCCCCTATTCTTACTATTCTAAAGATTATTATTGAGTATAATATCAAAAGACCAACTGAGCCTATAAAACCAAACTCTTCTGAAAATAAAGTAAATATAAAATCTGTATGTTTTTCAGGTAAAAAATCTAAATAACTTTGGGTTCCTTTTAAAAAACCTTTTCCATTAAGGCCACCCGAGCCAATAGCTATTTTTGACTGTATAATTTGGTATCCAGCGCCCAATGGGTCTCTATCTGGATCTAAAAAAGTTAATATTCTTAATTTTTGATATGGTTTAAGAAATGAGATTATAAATGGCAGGGAAATTAAGAAAGTAATAAATGAGTAAATAAAATATTTAATTTTCATACCTCCTAACCACAAAATGATTAGTCCACTTAAAGCAATTAATATTGAAGTACCAAGATCAGGTTGAGCAATAACGAAAATAACTGGTATTATTATAATCGACAACACAATAGTTATACTAGTAAATGAATTAACATTTTCTATTTTTAATCTATGATAATATTTCGCTAAACACATTATGATTGCAACCTTCATTAGTTCTGATGGTTGCAGTACAAACAAATATAGATCCATCCATCTTTGTGATCCAGATGACTTAATTCCAAAAAAGGAAACATAAATTAGAAGAAGTATTACTATAAAATAAATTATATAAGAAAAGTTGTGCCAAAATTTTATATTAAAGAAAGCTACAAAAATCATTAAAGGAAAAAAAACTGCAAGTTTAACAAAATGATTTTTTGTATGAAAAAGTATTTCACCACCGTCTGTAGAATACATAACAAAAACACTTAATAAAGAAAGAAGAATAACAGAAATCAACAATATATAGTCTAGGTTTTTTATTTTTTGAAATAATGTAATTTCATTATTCAATCTATCATGCTGAAACATTTAAACAGTAATCCTCTCAAAATTTGATTGTTTATTTCTTAAATCATGTCTGTCGATGATTAATTTAAATAATTTTTTTGCAATTGGTGCTGCCGCCTTACTTCCTGAACCACCATGCTCAACAATTATACTAAGCGCATATCTCGGGTTAACATATGGACCATAAGCAACATACAAAGCATGATCTCTATCTTTGTAAGGTATTTGCTCTAATTCTAAATCCAATTCCCTCTCCCTTTTGCTAATTCTCTTTACCTGAGATGTTCCTGTTTTTCCTGCAAATTGATATTTAGGATCATCAATTCTTGATTTATAAGAAGTTCCAAATCTTTCATTGGTTGAAGCAAACATGGCTTCTTGAACAATCTCAATATTTTTTTGGTTTTTAAATAATTTTTTGTCCAACAATTTCTCAGAATCGGTATCAAATAATAACCCACTCTCCATTGATTGTTTTGCATCTTCATAAGAAATTGGATTACTATCCACAATGATTTTCGGTTTTACCGCAAAACCTCCATTTGCAATTTGTGCAGTCATCATACAAAGCTGTAAGGGGGTTGTTTGTATATAGCCTTGACCAATACCTGTTATTAAGGTCTCCCCTAATACCCAACCCTTGCCAAGATTATTTTTTTTCCATTTTGTACTCGGAAATAGTCCTTTTTTTTCAATATCAAAATAATCTCCAAGTACTTTTTTACCTAAACCAAACTTTTCAGCTGTAATGTTTAATCTATCAACACCTAATAACCTAGCAACCTCATAAAAATATGTATCACATGATTGTTTCATTGCATTTTTCAGACTTACCCAGCCATGTCCTTTTTCCTTCCAACAATGAAATGTTTGACCGTATAACTCCATTTTTCCTGTGCATTTAACTTTAAACTTTGTATCTATTACGTTGTTTTCTAAAGCTGAAAGAGCAACAATTGGTTTTATTGTAGAGCCTGGTGAGTATAAACCCGAAAGAGTTTTATTTATTAGTGGTTTTAATGGATTATTTCTAATTAATTGCCATTCATCTTGACTTATTCCAAATAAAAATAAATTTGGATTATAAGACGGAGATGAATACATTGCTATTATATCTCCAGTATAAATATCCATTACACTTATAGATCCTGCTTTTTCGTTTAATAATTCTCCACAAGCTTTTTGTATTTCTGTATCTACAGTTAAACGTATTTTTGATCCTTGCTCACCTTTTTGATGCTCAAGTTGATTAATTCTTTTACCGTAAGCATTAACTTCATATCTTTGAATAGCGTTTGTTCCAATTAAATGATTTTCAAGTCTCTTCTCTAGGCCCAGTTTTCCAATTTTCATTCCTGGTACAAATCTTTCTTGGATGGTTTCATTTTCTAAAATTTCTTGTTCATTTGGTTGACTAACGTATCCAAGAACATGAGTGTATACATCATTAAATGGATAGTTTCTAGAGATTGTCATTACGGGTTTAATACCTACGAGATCGTATAAATAATTATTAATTTTTACAAATTGACTCCAGCTTAAATTTTCAGAAACAATAATACTATCCCAAGGTTTTAATTCTGATTTTAATTTATTTATTTTTGCAATTCTTTTGTCACTTAGATTTAAAAGATTTTTTAATCTAACTAATAAATAATTAAAATTCTCAACTTGCTCTGGAATTATGTGTAATTGATAAACTTTTAAATTTCCTGCAATTATATTGCCAAAATAATCAACAATATTTCCTCTAGTTGGTGGGAGTTTCCATTCTCTAATTCTATTCTTGTCTGAAAGAGTAAGATATTTTTTATTTTCGTTAATTTGGAGAGAAAATAAACGAGCAATGATACCAGCAAAAACTAGTACTTTTGCTGCTCCGATTATGAACATCCTTCTATTAATTACGTCAGTTTTTCTTATTCCTGAATTAGATTTAATCATTTGTTTGATATGAAATTCTCTCGTTTAAAAAATTAAAAAATAAAAAAAATATTGGATAAAATAAAAAAGTAAAACCTGAATTAATTAAATAATTAGTGTAATCAACTTTGATTAAAAAGATTAAATCTAAAATAATTACTTGAATTGAATTAATTAATAAAATTGTGAATAATAACGATATCCAGTCCTTCATAAAATTAGGGGTTAAAGTAATGTTTCTTATATAAGCTGTTACTGAGCAAAGAATAAGGTAACAAAAACTACTAATTCCTATTGGAATACCTATTACAACATCATTAATTATACCTGCAAAGAAAATTGCTAAATAACCTAATTGATCAGGATTTCTTAAGGTCCAAAAGAAAATTAATAGATGAACAAAATTAAAAGAAAAATAGTCAAGTTTTAAGTAATTAAAATCAAATTCATTAAATACAGAAAAAAATAAGATTATAAATGGTAAATAGGATAAAAATATTTTTAAAAAAGGACTTTTATTAAGTGATGACATTATTATTCCCCAACTATTTTATAAGAAACTATTTTTACATAGTTGAGTTGTGTAAAATCAGAAAAAAATTTAATTTTTCCTTCTGATATTTTGTTAATTTTTCCAATTGGTATTCCAGGTTTAAATAAACCACCAAGACCTGAGGTGTAAGCAAAGATTTCTTTATTTTTAAAATCCTCTCTAAATTCTTCTTTAATATGTTCAATTTTTCCAAAATCACTTCCTGTCCCAGAAATTACAGCTTGTATATCATCTGGCTCTAATACAGAAGGTATCTTGCTATTAAGATCTGACAATAGTAATGCTCTTGAATTAGTGTAATTTACCTCAATTATTTGACCAACCAGATAAACATCATCAATAACAGCCATTCCAATTTTTACTTTATCTTTTGTGCCTTTATTTAATACTACTGATTTTAAATATGGACTGTCTTTATCAATTAAAACTCTGGCAAATATTTCTTGTGAATTTATACTTTCATCAAGTAAGGCTCTTAACTTATTATTTTCTGAAGTTAAAAATTCATTTTGTAATTTAAGTTTGTTAGAATTTTCTATTTTGATTAATTCTTTCTGGTGACTTTCATATAAGTCCATATGTGATTTGAATTTTGAAGTTATTTCTTTTAATTTATTTTCTGGAATTGATGCAATATGAGATGATCTATAAATTACTTCATTAATTCCTAATTTAACTAATTGTATAGCCTGAAAATTTAAATTACTCAAAACCATTACAAAAACAGATAAAACAATTAAAGTTAGTAAAGAAAATTTTTGTTTATCTTTTTTTTTTAAAAAAGCTGACCTTATGGCAATTACAAAATCATCTCTGCCAGTAGCCATTTTTCCTAATATTCAGATAACATAGTAGAAAAAGTTTCTTCTTGATCCAAAGCTTTACCTGTACCAACAGCGACACAAGATAATGGATCATCTGCTATGTGAACTGGTAAACCTGTTTCTTTAGAAAACCTTTTATCAATATTTTTTAACAAAGCACCACCACCTGTTAAAGTTAAACCCATATCAACTAAATCAGCTGACAACTCAGGAGGAGTATTTTCTAACGCATCTTTAATTGCGCCAACCATTTGTTTCATAATATCGTTTAGTGCTTCAGCCGTATCTTCCTCTGTAATATTTACTTCCTTTGGTGTACCTGATCTTAAATCTCTTCCTTTAACTGGGTAAGTATTTGTCCCAGTTGGAACAGCTGTTCCCATTTCTTTTTTTATTTTTTCAGCAGTAGTATCACCAATTAATAAATTATATTCTTTTCTCATATAATCCACTATCGCAGTATCCATTGAGTCACCTGCAACTCTTAAAGATTTAGAGTAAACCAACCCCCCTAAAGACATTACTGCGATTTCACTTGTACCTCCGCCAATATCTACAATCATTGAACCAGTTGCTTCAGAAATTGGTAGATTTGCTCCAATAGCTGCTGCAATCGGTTCCTCAATTAACTGAACTCTTCTTGCGCCTGCTGCTAGAGCACTGTCTTGAATTGCTTTTCTTTCAACTGGTGTTGAACCAGTTGGTACACAAATTAAAATTCTAGGATTAGCAAATGTGCTTCCTTTATGAACTTTTTTAATAAAATGTTTAATCATTTCTTCAGTAACTATAAAATCTGCAATAACACCATCTCTTAGAGGTCTAATTGCACTAATATTACCTGGAGTTCTTCCAAGCATTGTTTTAGCTTCGTCTCCAACTGCTAATACATTTTTTTTTCCACCTTGATCAACTATTGCAACAACTGAAGGTTCATTAAGAACTACTCCTTGACCCTTTAAAACTACAAGTGTATTGGCTGTTCCAAGATCAATCGCCATATCTTGGCTCCATATTTTTTTTACACTGCTAAATAACCCCATTATATACCTCTTACTTTCCGACTTTCTTGCTCCATGGGAGCTGTTTTATCTCTTTTGATTATCATTTTATTTAATGCATTTATGTAAGCATTTGCTGATGCAACCATAGTATCTGTATCAGCTGCTTGACCTACAGTTGTTTTGCCCTTTTCCTCGATTTTTACACTTACTGTAGCTTGTGCATCTGTTCCTTCTGTAACTGCATGAACTTGATAAAGCTGCAAGTTAACATCATGAGGATACAAAGTTTTAATACATTTAAATATTGCATCCACTGGACCATCTCCAGTTCCTGATGCATTTTTAACATCACCATAAACATCTAAAGTCATTTCTGCTTTTTGTGGTTCACCTGTTCCAGCAAAAACTTTTAAAGATTTAAGAGTAATTGCATTCACTTTATTATCTACAATTAAACTATCATCTACTAAGGCAATAATATCTTCATCGTAAACATGTTTTTTTTTATCTGCTAAGACTTTGAATTTTGCAAATGCATTTCCTACTACATCGTCGGTTAAATCTGGATAACCTAGACTGTTCAGTTTATCTTTAAATGCATGTCGCCCAGAATGTTTTCCCATTACTAATGATGTTTGTTTAACTCCTACACTTTCAGGTGTCATTATCTCATATGTTTGTCTATTTTTTAACATTCCATCCTGATGAATTCCTGCTTCATGAGCAAAAGCATTTTTTCCAACAATCGCCTTATTGTATTGAACGGGAAACCCTGTTGCATTTGAAACAATTTTTGAGGCTTTGCTTAAAAGTTTCGTATTAATTCCAGTTTCATATGGCATTAAATCAGGTCTTGTTTTAATTGCCATAACAACTTCCTCAAGAGCAGCATTTCCTGCTCTTTCTCCTAAACCGTTTATTGTACATTCTATTTGTCTTGCTCCTGCTTGAACTCCAGCTAATGAGTTAGCTACTGCTAAACCTAAATCATTATGACAATGAGTTGATAAAATTGCTTTATCTATATTTGGAACTTTATTTAATAAAGTTTCTATAATTGTAGTAAACTCAGATGGTATTGTGTAACCAACTGTATCAGGAATATTAATTGTTGTAGCTCCATGTTTAATTGCAAGCTCTACAGTTTTACACATATAATCCATATCGGTTCTTGTTCCATCTTCACAAGACCATTCAACGTCATCAGTAAACTTTCTTGCATAAGTAACATGTTTTCCAATTGATTCATAAACATCCTCTGGTGACATATTTAGTTTATGCTTCATGTGTAATGGACTCGTTGAAATAAATGTATGTATTCTAAATCTTGGTGCATGTTTTAAAGCTTCATAAGCTCTATCAATATCTTTTACTGAGTGTCTTGAAAGTCCCGCAGGAATAGAATTTTTTAAAATTTTACTTACTTCCGAAACAGCTTCAAAATCCCCTGGTGAAGCTATAGGAAAACCTGCTTCAATTATATCGATACCTAATTCATCAAACACTCTAGCGATTTGAATTTTTTCTTCTAAACTCATAGATGCACCAGGCGATTGCTCACCATCACGCATAGTAGTATCAAATATAAAGACTCTATCTTTATTGCTCATAACTAAAATTTTTAGAAAATCTATAATACAATCTATGAGAGAGATTGCAAAATAATTAGTTAAATAATCACTTTTAATGGACCATTTTAGGCTTCATAAAAATTAATTGTAAATAGACTCAATTTTGGGCATTAACCGTAAAAGTTCTTTTGTATATTCATGCGCTGGTTTTAAAAATAAATCCTCAGTGTTTGAAACTTCACATAATTTGCCATCTTTTAGGACTCCTATTCTATCACACATTTGTCTAACAACAGGTAAATCGTGACTTATAAACAAAATTGTTAAATTTAATTGTTCTTGAAGATCTTTAAGTAAATTTAATATTTGGGCTTGAATACTTACATCCAAAGCCGAAGTTGGCTCATCACAAACTAAAAGTCTTGGTTGGGTGGCGAGTGCTCTTGCAATTGATATTCTTTGTCTCTGTCCTCCCGAAAATTCATGTGGATACCGATCTGCAGATTTTTGAGTTAATTCTACAGACTCCAGTAAATCATAAATATAATTATTTAAATCTAAATTAGATATAGATGGATTATGAAGTGTAATTGGTTCTGTAATAATATCTTTTACTTTTAATCTTCCATTTAGTGAAGAATAAGGATCTTGAAATATCATTTGAATTTGTTTCCTAAATTTCATTAATTCGGATCTTTGTTTTATTTTTGTAATACGAACGTTGTCAAAGAAGATATCTCCAGAAGTAGGTTTAAATAAACTTACAATCATTTTCGCAATTGTAGATTTTCCACTTCCACTTTCTCCTACTAGGCCAAAAGACTCACCTTCTTTTATATCAAAGGAAACATCATCGACAGCCATAACAGAATTCTTAGAACTTTCTGTAAAAAAATTATCATCAAAACTTTTCCTAAGATTTTTTATTTGTACTAAATCTTGATCTATTATTCCTTTTTTTGTCCATCTATTTAATATTTTTATATTATTTTCTTTTTTATCACTGTTTTCTTTTTCAACTATTACGAATCTTGAAATTTTTTTGTTAGTTGGTGGAACTGAACTTACTAAGCTTTTAGTATAATTTTCTCTTGGTTGAGTTAATATTTTTTTTGTTTCACCAATTTCAACTAAATTACCACTTTTCATAACCGCAACTCGGTCTGCAGTTTCAGCTATAACCCCCATGTCATGAGTAATTAAGATGACTGCAAGGTTTCTTTCTTTTGTTAATTTTTTAATTAGTTCTAAAATCTGAGACTGAATTGATACATCTAATGCTGTTGTTGGTTCATCTGCAATTAACAATTCTGGCTCGCAACATAGAGCTAAAGAAATTACTACTCTCTGTCTCATTCCACCTGAGAATTGGTGAGGATAATTATCAAATCTTGTTTCTGCATCTTTTATGCCAACTTCTTTCAATAGATTTATAGATTTATTCTTTGCATCCTCTTTACTTAATTTAAGATGAGTTTGAATTGTTTCAATTAACTGTTCACCTACAGTAAGAATTGGGTTAAGTGAAGTTTGAGGGTCTTGAAATATCAATCCAATTTTATTTCCTCTATATTTAACAATACTTTCAGAATTTTCATGAATGTTAAGATCACCTAGAATAACTGAGCCACTAGAAACCTTACCTGGTTCATCTATTAAATTTATAATAGCGTTTCCTACTGTACTTTTTCCTGAACCAGACTCTCCGACTAATCCTAAAATTTCTCCTTTTTTTACCTCAATATTTACATTCTTAGCAGCGTTAACTGTTTCTTTTCTCATTTGATAATCAACACTAAGATTATTTATTTTTAAAAATGTCATTTTTTTAATTTTGGATTTAAAGTATCCCTCATCCAATCTCCTAATAAATTTATTGAAAAAGCTAAAATAACTAAGAAAATTGCAGGAAAAAAAGTAATCCACCATTCTCCTGAAAATAAAAAATCATTCCCAAGTCGTATCAATGTCCCTAAAGAAGGTGTTGTTGGAGGTACGCCAACTCCCAAAAAACTTAAAGTAGACTCTGCTAAAATAGCAAGTGCTAGACCAATAGTTCCAATTACCAAAACTGGTCTTAAAATATTTGGTAAGATATGTTTAAACATAATAATTATATTTGAAACCCCGATTATTGTTGATGCTGAAACATAGTCTTTATTTTTTTCTACTAAAGTTGCAGCTCTAGAAACTCTTGCAAATTGTGGCCATTCTGAAATTCCAATAGCAAATATTAAAACATAAATTGCCATTTCATCATGCATTTCTCTTGAAATTAATCCTCTTGCTATTCCGTCGACCAACAACGCCATCAAAATACTTGGTACTGTTAATTGAACATCTGTTAATCTCATTACTATCATTTCATATTTTCCACCAAAAAATCCAGCTGTTAATCCCAATCCAACTCCAAGAATTAAACTAAAGATTATTGCAGAAAAACCTACAATTAGAGAAATTCTACATCCGTATAAAATTGTAGACAACATATCTCTCCCTTGTCCATCGGTACCTAAAATAAATTTAGCTAAACCATCTTCTGTCCATGATGGTGGTGTGAATGCATCCATAAGGGATAAGGAAGATGGATCAAAAGGATTGTAAGGCGTTATAAGCTCAACAAAAAAAGAGCAGAAAAAAATTATAAATAAAATAGTAGACGATACAATCGCAGTAGGAGATTTAATAAAGCTATGATAAATATCACTGTCTTTTATTCTTTCCCAAGAACTTAAAGATTTGTTATCCACTTGCGACATCCCCCTTAACTCTTATTCTTGGATCAATTAAATAATAAAGAATATCAACTATAAAATTTATCATCACAAAAACAAAAGCTATAAAAACTAAATAAGCTGACATGATTGGAATATCGACAAATTGTACTGCTTGAATAAATAAGAAGCCCATACCAGGCCATTGAAAAACAGTTTCAGTAATAATTGAAAACGCAATTAGAGTTCCAATATTTATTCCTGCTATAGTTATTACTGGTATCAATCCATTTTTTAATGCATGTTTATATTTAATACTATTTTCACTAATGCCTCGAGCACGTGCAAATTTAATATAATCTGTTTGTAGTATTTCCATCATCTCTGCTCGCACAAGTCTAATGATATAAGTCATTTGGAAAAGACTTAATGTTACTGAAGGAAGTATGATTGCTTTAAGTCCAGAGACTGTTAAAAATCCTGTAGTCCAAAAACCTAAATCAACAACCTCTCCTCTTCCAAAAGAAGGTAATATTCCTAATATTACTGCAAACAAATATATAAATAATATACCAATTACGAATGTGGGGAGCGAAACACCTAACAATGATATCGCTAGTACAAAATCACTCAAAAAGCCTTTCCGATTTATACCGGTATAAACTCCTAATAATGTGCCAGTTATTATTGCAATTAACGCAGAAATAACAACAAGTTCAACAGTTGCAGGCAATCTTTCGACTATTAATTCTGAAACAGGTCTTCTTAGTTGATATGAAATTCCAAACTCACCTTTAGAAGCATTAATTATAAATCTTGAAAATTGAACATGAATTGGATCCATCAAACCTAGTGTCTCTCTTAATTCCGCTCTTTCCTCATCAGAGGTCTCTTCTCCAACCATGTTATTAATTGGATCCCCAACAAAATTAAATAATGAAAAAGATACGAAGGCGACAACCAACATCACCAAAGCAGATTGAAATAGCCTTTTAAAAAAATATTTTATCAATTTGTGAGGGTTTGAATTTACAAGCCCTTTAAAATTTAAAGGGCTTGTAATAATTTTTGATTAATTAAAACTAGCAGCTCTGAATAACGGTTCGTTATTCGGTCTGATAGGGACATCAACATTGCTTTTAGATGCCCAAGAAATTACTTGGTGATGTAAAGGAAGATAAGAAATATCATCTTTTACAATTTTCCAAGCTTTTGCAATTGCAGCATTTCTTTTATCTAAATCAACTTCACCTTCCATAACTCTAATAGCAGCATCGACATCTGCGTTACTAAAGTTAACTTTGTTCCAGCTAGCACCAGTTTCATATAAATAATGAAAAACATAGTGGCTATCTAAAGTTGGAACACCCCATCCTAGCATATAAAAATCACCTTGGTCATCTTTAAGCTCTTTGAAGTGTTTACTTTTAGTTTGAGCAAATAAGTTAACATTAACTCCAATTTTACCTAACATTCCAACAACAGCAGTACATATTGCTTCATCATTTACGTATCTATCGTTAGGACATCTAAGCTCAACATCAAAACCATTAGGATAACCAGCATCAGCTAAAAGTTTTTTTGCAGCATTTACATCATAAGGTAATCTTTTATCAAGATCAGCTGAGTATCCATTTACACCTGGAAAAGTTATAATCCCTGCTGGTTCACTTAAACCTCTCATAACTTTTTTCTTGATCGCTTCAATATCAATTGCTTGATAAAGAGCTTGTCTTACCTCTTTTTTCTTAAATGGATTATCACCTGTATTACCAGTTCTTAATTTATCAGCTGCTTGATCCATACCTAAGAAAATTGTTCTCATTTGCGCTGTACTTTCAACTTTGTGACCCGAGGAAGATCCAATTCTTTTTAAGTCTTGAACAGGAGCATCAGTAACTAAATCAATCTCACCAGATAATAAAGCTGCTACTCTTGTAGCTGCATTTTTAATTGGCATTAATTCAATTTGAGTTACTTTTTTGTCCTTCATTTCACCCCACCAGTGTTTATTTCTTTTGAAAACTGTTTTAGTATTTGGTTCTCTTAAAGTAATTTTAAAAGGACCAGTTCCTAATGCATTAGTAGCTGAGAATGTTTCTTGTCCTGCATCCCAGTTTTGTGGTGACATTGCAAAATTTTTTTCTGACCAAGCTTTAGACATTATAAAAATGTTTGATAGTTGGTTTAAAAGAATCGGATTTGGCTTACTTGTTGTAATTTTAACAGCATAATCTCCAACCGCCTCAACATTAGCGACCGTACTAATATATTCTTTAAAGTCAGATGTTCTTTGCTTGGCTCTTAATATGCTAAAAACAACATCTGCAGATGTCATTCCAGAACCATCTGAAAACTTAGCATCTTCTCTTAAAGTAAAAATCCAAGTATTTGGATCAGTAGCTTTCCATTTTGTTGCTAAAGCAGGACCTATTTTCATATCCAGGCCTCTTTGAACTAGAGCCTCGTAAACTTGTCTAGATACTTGAGTAGTTGGACCTTCATTTTGTGCGTGTGGATCTAGTGTTAGACTGTCTCCTTGCATAGACCATTTAATAGTTTTTGCCCACGCTGAAGAAAATCCAAATACTAGAACTAACGATAATAGTATTCTTACTAAATTTTTAGTTTTCATTATTCCCCTCATTTTTAAATTTATTTAAAAAAGTATAAGTGAAATAAATGAATTATAGTAGCAATAATTTACTGCTAAAATTTAACTTTTATCGCTATCAACTAATTTTTTCTTACCAATCCAAGGCATCATAGCTCTTAATTCTGCACCAACTTTTTCAACTGGGTGTTCGGCTAATTTAGCTCTTGTAGCAAGAAAATTCTTTTGACCATTTTTACATTCATCCATCCACTCTTTAGTGAATTTTCCAGATTGAATTTCTGCCAAAACTTCTTTCATTCTTTTTTTTGTTTCTTCTTTATTAACTATTCTTGGTCCTGATTGATATTCACCATATTCAGCTGTGTTAGATATAGAATAATTCATATTCGCAATCCCACCTTCATAAATTAAGTCAACAATCAATTTAACTTCATGTACTGTTTCAAAATATGCCATTTCTGGTTCATATCCAGCTTCAACTAAAGTTTCATAACCATTTTTAATTAATTCGACTAAACCGCCACATAATACGGTTTGTTCACCAAATAAATCTGTTTCAACTTCATCTTTAAATGTAGTTTCAATAATTCCAGACCTTCCTCCCCCAACTGCTGAGGCATATGATAAAGCTAAGTCTCTTGCCTTTCCTGACCCATCTTGATGCACAGCAAATAAACAAGGGACTCCTGCTCCCTTTTCATATTCGCTTCTAACTAAGTGACCAGGTCCTTTTGGAGCAACCATAAAAACATCTAAATCTTTTCTAGCTTTTATCAAATCGTAATGAACATTTAAACCATGAGCAAACGCAATACTTGTTCCTTCTCTTGCTCTTTGTTCAATATGATTTTTATAAATTTCTGCTTGTAACTCATCTGGAGTTAAAATCATTACTACATCAGCCCACTCAGCAGCATCTGATAAATTCATTACTTTTAATCCTTTTGATTCTGCTTTAGCTGCACTCGACGAACCTTCTCTTAAAGCAACAACAATATCTTTTACTCCACTATCTTTTAAATTTAATGCGTGAGCATGACCTTGACTTCCATAACCAAAAATGGCAACTTTTTTACTTTTAATCAGATTTACATCTGCATCTTTTTCATAAAACATTTTCATATCGTCTCTCCTATTAAATTAATTAAATATTTTAGCACCTCTCGTCATTGCTACTGCCCCAGTTCTCGAAGTGCTTATAAGTCCTAAGGGCTTTAATTTTTTATTCATTTTATCAATTTCTCTTCTTAGAGCAGTTATTTGAATTACTGCTGAAGTTTTTGTTTCATCTAATATTACGGGATTAAATTTTTTACAAGCATTTAAGCATTTTTGAATTTTATTTCTTTTTCCAACAACTTTAAATAATGCCATTTCTTTAAATATCACTCCTTTATCTTCTCTTTTAAATTCAGCAACTTTATGAACTGGTACTAGTTTTGTTAATTGAAGTCTTATTTGATCAATAACTTGAGGCGTTCCAGTAGTAACAATTGTTATTCTTGAAATATTTTTAACAGCGTCAACTTCAGCAACTGCTAATGACTCGATATTGTATCCTCGGCCTGAAAATAAACCTACAACTCTTGCCAAAACTCCAGCTTCATTATCTACCCATACTACAAAAATGTATGTGTCTGGTTTTTGTTTCTTCGTAGGTATGCTGTAAGCTGACTTTGAATTCGGCATTATGATTATACTAAGGCTTTGCCTTTTCCTTTGATTTTGTTTTCCTCTTGATCATTTGGACCTAAAATCATTTGGTTATGTGGTTTTCCAGATGGGATCATTGGAAAACAATTTTCATTAGGATCCACATGACAATCAAAAATAACTGGCCCATCATAATCGATCATTTCTTGAATTTTATCATCCAGATCACCTGGATTATCTGCTTTAATTCCTTTGCATCCATATGCTTCAGCCATTTTCATAAAATCAGGTAATGCTTCGGAGTAACTCTCAGAATAATTTTTTTCATGAAGCAACTCCTGCCATTGTCTAACCATTCCCATATATTGATTGTTCAAAATAAATATTTTTATTGGAAGATTATATTGAACTGCCGTAGACATTTCTTGCATTGTCATTAATACTGAAGCCTCTCCTGCAATATCTATTACAAGTTTTTCAGGGTTAGCAATTTGTACACCAACCGCTGCTGGCAATCCATACCCCATAGTTCCTAAACCGCCAGATGTCATCCATCTGTTCGGTTTATTAAATTTATAATGTTGAGCGGCCCACATTTGGTGTTGTCCAACCTCGGTAGTAACATAAGTATCTTTATTCTTAGTTAATTCGTAAAGTCTTTGAACAGCATGTTGAGGTTTTATACTTTCATTACTATTTATAAAATTAAGAGAATCTTTTTCTCTCCATTTTTCAATTTGTTCCCACCACTTAGCAATATGTGATTTGTTTGATTTAATATGGCCATTTTTACTTTTTATAATTGTCTTATTTATTTTGCTTATTACACTCGAAACATCACCAACTATTGCAAGATCGACCTTAATTATTTTATTGATTGACGATGGATCAATATCAATATGAACTTTTTTTGAATTTGGTGAAAACTCATCAATTTTTCCAGTTATACGATCATCAAACCTTGCGCCGATATTAATTAAAAGATCACAATCATGCATAGCATTATTTGCCTCATATGTACCATGCATACCTAGCATTCCTAAAAATTGATTATCATCTCCAGGGTACGCACCTAATCCCTGAAGTGTAGAAGTTATAGGAAAGCCAGTTAGCTCAACAAATTCTCTTAGAGCGTGACTTGCTTTTGGACCCGAGTTAATTACTCCTCCCCCACTATAAATGATTGGTTTTTTGGCCTTACTTAATAATTTAACTAATTCATCAATTTGATCTTGAGAAAATTTATTATGAGATTTTCCATTTAATTTTTTTTCTTTATTTGGTTTTTTATATTTTGTTTTTGCAAACTGAATATCTTTTGGAATATCAATTAAAACTGGTCCTGGTCTTCCAGTTGTTGCAACTCTAAAAGCTTCATGCATAACTTTAGAAAGATCATTAATATCTTTTACTAACCAATTGTGTTTAGTGCAAGGTCTTGTAATTCCTGTGGTATCACATTCTTGAAAAGCATCAGTTCCAATTAAATGTGTTGGAACCTGACCAGAAATGCAAACTAACGGTACCGAGTCCATGTAAGCATCTGTTAATGCTGTAACAACATTAGTTGCCCCAGGACCTGATGTAACTAAAACTACACCTGGTTTTCCTGATGACCTCGCATAGCCTTCTGCTGCATGACCAGCACCTTGTTCGTGTCTAACTAAAATATGTTTTATGGTAGGATGATTTTTTAATTCATCATAAATCGGTAACACTGCACCACCAGGATAACCAAAGATATGTTTTACCTCTTGGTCTTCAAGACATTTAAATACAATTTCTGCTCCAGTTAATAATTTTGGCATTAGGCAATCTAGCTGAAGTTGTACTCATTGGTCAAGTTTAAGAATGAAAATTTTAAATTTTTTTCAAAAAATTATTTATGTCTTGTGGCCTCAGTTTCATCCAACTGTTCATGTTACCTCTAGCCCAAGTACTTTGTCTTTTGGCGTATTGTCTAGTTTTTATGGCTATTTTATCTCTAGTATCCTTCAAATTTTTTTGTTTTTTTAAATATTCTGTAATTTCATTAACTCCGATGGCCTTGTTAGCACTTTTGTCTTTTCTAACTCTTAGCTTTATGAAATCTTTTACTTCTTTTATTGCTCCATTTTCAATCATCTTCTTTGTTCTTATATTGATACGGTCAATTAATTCTTGTCTTGGAAAATCAATATAAATTTTAAAAAAATCATCTTCCATGAAATTTGATTTTGTGTTTTTAAACCATTCAGTTAGAGATTTGTTTGTAAACTTTTTAACTTCATAAGCTCTGACGGATCTTTGAGTGTCTGTAGGTTTGATTTTTCCTTTTGAAGATGGATCTAATTTTAATAGTTTTTCATGAAACTTCTTTTGTCCAATTTTTTTTTGTAAATCTCTAATTTGATTTCTTAATTTTAATGAAATATTTGGTATTTTAACTAAACCATCAGTTAAAGCTTTAAAGTATAAACCTGTCCCTCCAATAAGAATTGGGGTTTTTTTTCTCTTTTGAACTTCCTTGATTTTTTTAATTACTAGTTTAAGCCAATCACCTGTGGAGAAGTTTTTTTTTACATTATGAAAGCCATATAAGTGATGTTTAATTTTCTGATATTTTTTTGGATCTGGTCTAGCTGACAAGATTTTAAGCTCTTTGTATACTTGCATGCTATCTGCATTTATAATCTCTCCATCAACTTTTTTTGCAACTTTAATTGCAAAATTTGATTTTCCTGATGCTGTTGGTCCCGATATTAATATAATCTTGGATTTTAAATCCATTATTAGTCTAGCTTAACACCAATGTATCGTCTTTGATTTTGATTATTATAGATTGCGAGTAAAATTGTCTTTTGATTTGAATTAAGAACCTCTTTAGTAATAACTCTTAAGTCATTAGCTGATCTAATTTTTTTCTTTTGAGCTTCAATAATAATGCTATTAAGATCGATTGAATTTGCTAAAGGACTATTATTTGCGATTTTAGTTATCACAAGTCCTGTTGTCTGATTTGGTAAATTTCTATTTTTAATATCTTCTTTAGTTAATGTTCTTACAGCAATTCTTAAACTTTCAATTATTTCTTCATTATTCTGTGGTTGGGTTTCTTGATTTTTACTTATTTTAAAATCATCTGAAGTTTCTAGTCTTCCTAAAACAACATTTTTAATTATTTCTTTTTTACCTCTCCAAATTTTGACTTCAACTTCTTTGCCAACTTCAGTTCTTGCAACAATTGCTGGGAGTTCTTTCATTTGATTTATTTTTTCTCCGTTAAATTCTAAAATAATATCACCAGCTTGTATTCCAGCTTTTTCTGATGGACTATTTTCTGCAACACTAGCAACTAATGCTCCTCGAGCTTTATCTAATTTTTCAACTTCAGCAATTTCTTTTGTTACATCTTGAATTCTTACACCAAGCCAACCTCTTTTTGTTTCACCAAATTCAATTAATTGTTTAATTACAATTTGAGCACTGTTTGATGGTATTGAAAATCCAATTCCAATAGAACCATTACGTCCAAGAATTGCTGTATTAATTCCAATTACATTTCCTTCCATATCAAACAAAGGACCACCTGAGTTTCCAGAGTTAATAGAAGCATCTGTTTGTATAAAATCTTCATATCTTGATAAGCCGATAGATCTATTTCTAGCTGAAATAATTCCAGCAGTAACTGTTCCTCCTAAACCAAATGGATTTCCAATTGCTAAAACCCAATCACCAATTCTTGCTTTATCAGAATTTCCAAATGCTACTGGGATAAACTTTTCATCTGTATCTAATTGTAAAACGGCAATATCCATAAGTGGGTCAGCGCCTAAAACCTTTGCTTTAAATTCTTGATCACCGTTGACTCTTACAATTATGTCGTCAGCATCTTGGATGACATGATTATTTGTTACTACAATGCCTTTTTCATCAATTATAAACCCAGAACCTAGTGCAGCTGATTGTCTTTCTTGAGGTGTCCCAAATTCTTTAAACATATCCTCAAAAGGAGATCCTGGAGGAAATTGAAAAGGAAATGGATTGGTATTAGTTACCACAGTTGTTGTAGTCGAAATATTAACCACAGATGGCATTAATTTTTCTGCAAGGTCTGCAAATGAAGCAGGAACTGGTTTAGAGTTTACACTAAATGATAAAGTGAATGTTAGAACTATTGTTAAAAATATTATTTTGATTTTTCTCATATTAGCTCTTAATGTAATAAATAATTACAAAACCTATAACTGCAAAAATAAGTCCACCTAATCTAAGCTGATTATCTTTAACAAGTTCTAATTTTTTCAACATACTTTTAATTTTTGCCGGAAATAAGGCGTATAAAATTCCTTCAATAAATAAAAAAAGACCAAAAGCTATGGCTAGCTCACGCATTAAAGAATTATTGTTGGATTTCAGGTTTTATATTTCCAAAAAATTTAAAAAATTCACTATCAGGTGATAAAATTAAAGAGGTTTCACCACCGATAAGAGCTTTTTCGTATGCTTGCATAGCCCTATAAAAAGCAAAAAATTCTGGATCCTGACCAAAGGCATCAGCAAATATTTTATTTCTTTCTCCATCACCTTCACCTTTCATAATCTCAGATTGTTTTTGAGCGTCTGCTAAAATTACAGTAACTTCTTTGTCAGCGGTTGATGTGATAGTAACAGCCATTTCCGCTCCTTTTGCTCTAAATTCCTTAGCTTCTCTCTCCCTTTCAGTTTGCATTCTTCTATAAATCGCATCACTGTTAGCTTGGGGTAGATCTGCTCTTTTAATCCTAACATCCACAATATTAATTCCAAAATTTTGTGCTTCATTGTTTACACCCTCTTTAATTAATGCCATTTGCTTAGATCTATCTTTAGATAACAATGTTTGTAATTCCTCTTGACCTAATACATTTCTAATTCTTGAATTTATAATTGTAGATAACCTTGATCTTGCAACTCTTTCATTTCCAACTGAGATATAAAACTTTAGTGGATCAACGATTTGAAATCTTGCAAATGCATCCACAATTAATCTTTTTTGATCTGATGCAATAACCTCTTCTGGTGGAGCGTCTAAATTTAAAATTCTCTTATCTAAGTAAACAACATTTTGAATGAAGGGAATTTTGAAGTTTAATCCTGGTTTCATTATAATTCTTTTTGGATCACCAAATTGAAGAATAATTGCCTGGTTAACCTCTTTAACTATAATTATTGACAAAAAAGCTACAACACCAATTGCAACCAATATTCCTACTAATATTTTTCCAGCTTTCATTTAATTAGTCGCTTTCTTTTTTAATTCAGGTAAAGGTAAATATGGAACTACTCCTGAACCTGCATTTTTTTCTATAATTACTTTATCAATATCAGCTAAAACTTTTTCCATAGTCTCTAAATACATTCTCTCTTGAGTGACCGCTTTTGCATTTTTATACTCACTGTAGATTGCTATAAATCTACTTGCCTCACCCTCAGCTTTTGCAACAACCTCTTTTTTATATGCTTCAGCTGCTTGTAAAATTTTTTGTGCTTCCCCTCGTGCTCTAGGTATCACATCATTTGCATAAGCTTCAGCTTCATTTTTTGATCTTTCCATGTCTGCTCTTGCAGCTTGCACATCCCTAAATGCATCAATAACCTGATCAGGTGGATCGGCTTTTTGCGTTTGCACCTGTGTAATTTGAATTCCACTTTCGTAATCATCTAAAATAGTTTGAATAATTTCTTGAGTTTCAAGCTCAATTTTAGATCTTCCTTCTGTTAAAATTGGTTGAATATCACTTTTTGCAATTACCTCCCTCATCGCAGTCTCAGCAGCTGCTTTAACTGTGCCTTCTGGGTCTTGAATTTTAAATAAAAAGTTACCAGCATCTTTAATTACCCAAAATACTGAAAAGTCTATATTTACTATATTTTCATCTCCAGTTAACATTAAGCTCTCTTGAGGAACATCTGCAACTCCACCACCTGTAGAAAAACCACTGTCTCTCTCAGATCTAAATCCTATATCCATTCTATTTACCTTAGTTACTTTTGGAGTTTGCACAGTTTCAACAGGAAAGGGTACATGATAATTCAAACCAGGTTGAGTAGTTTTTACAAACTTACCAAATCTTAATACAACACCTTGTTCATCTGGTAATACTCTATAAAGACCACTTGCTAACCATACAAAAACTAAAACCAATAAAATTAGGCTTATTGATTTTCCTCCTGAAGTTTTCCCACCGGGTAAAAATTTCTTTATTTTATCTTGAAGATCTCTAATTAATTCGTCGACATTTGGTGGTGTAGGACCTCTACCTGATCCATTGCCACTACCACCTCCACCAGGAGGTGCTCCCCAAGGACTTTGACCTTTGAAATTGTCTGACATGTCAAAGTATATAGTGTCTTTATTCCAAAAAACAAGTAATGATACTTTTATGACCGACAAAAAACCTGAACTTAGTGCCGCAATGAAAAGTAAGCTAGAACCGAAAAAATTCACTAAAAACCCTATCCTTGGAACGAGGTTTACGATTGCAATATCTAGTGCAAAAGGTGGTGTTGGAAAATCTACGTTTGCAACGAATCTTGCTTTAGCTTTAAAAAAAATTGGATGCAAGGTTGGTCTTTTAGATGCGGATATTTATGGTCCATCAATTCCCAAAATGTTTAATATTAATGAAAAACCAAAAAGCGATGGTCAAAAATTAGATCCAATTACAAAATACGATATTCAATGTATGTCGATTGGTTTTTTGGCTGATCAACAAACCCCAATGATATGGCGTGGTCCTATGGTAACAAGCGCAATTAAAACTTTTACTCAGAAAGTAAATTGGAAGGACTTAGATTTTATTATTATTGATATGCCGCCAGGAACTGGTGATACTCAACTTACATTTTCACAAGAAATAAAAATGGATGGTGCAATAATTGTAAGTACACCTCAAGAAGTAGCTCTTTTAGACGTTAAAAGAGGAATTAAAATGTTTGATAAACTTGGAGTTAAAATTTTAGGTTTAGTTGATAATATGAGTTTTTTCATTGGTGATGATGGAAAAAAATACAAAATATTTGGAGAGGGCGGAGTTAAAAAAACTGCAGAGGAATTTCAAAAAGAATTTTTGGGCGAAATTCCAATCAATCCCGAGGTCGGTAAAACTGGAGATGAAGGAAGGCCAATTGTAGAAGCTAGCCCTGAGCATGAAATTTCTAAGATATATTTAAATTTCGCTGAAAAAATTAAATCAACTTATCTTTAAGATCAAAAGCAGTCATTAATTCATTCCACTCTCTTTTAGACAGACCAGAACTTTCAACATCTACATTTTCACCTTTGATAAATTTTTGAATGATTAATTTTCCTTTTGCAGAAACCTCGGTTCCACCAACTCTATAATCCATAAAAGCATCATAAGTTATGGGAACCCATTTTTTTACAGTATCCAACATTATGTCAGCATAAACTCTAATTTCATATTGAGCATGACTATCAGCTCTTAATCTTAAAAAATTCATTAAGTTTAATAAATCAGTTTTCCAATACCATTGAGTATATGTATTTAGCGTTAAATTCATTCTTGCAAGTTCTCTTGCTAAACCTTTTTTATTTTCATCAATAGTTGATCCATCAAATCTTTCATTAAGCATTGTCTCATAATTATCATAAGTTCTCTCTGCATCACTTTTTAAAAGTTCCAAAACTTCCTCTGCCTGTTTTCCTTCCAAAACATCTCCTCTACCCTGTCTATTGCTAGTTGATTGAGCAGCTAAATTTTCTTGTGATGGTAAATAAAATTCTTTATCAAGAATTGAATACCTTGCAGAGTATTCATTCACATTTGCTGTTCTATGTCTAATCCATTGTCTTGCTATAAATATTGGCAGCTTCACATGGTATTTAATTTCACACATTTCAAATGGTGTGCTGTGCCAGTGTCTCATCAAATATTTAATTAAACCTTTATCGGTTGATACTTGTTTTGTTCCTTTTCCATATGATACTCTAGCTGACTGAACTATTGATGTATCATCACCCATATAATCAACCACTCTCACAAAACCATGATCTAAAGCTGGAATCGCCTCATATAAAATTTTTTCAAGCTCAAGAGCAGTAACTCTTTTTGTTTGATTACTTTGAGATTGTTGATTTTTTATTTCATCTTGCTGTTCTTTAGTTAATTTCATGATTGTTATTGAATCTATTGTAATTACTTTTATATTAATAACGTTGGTTTTCCAACTACGACGATAAACGAATTTCGTAATAACCATTTCGGACGTGGGGGCAGTACCCACCACCTCCACCATTACAACTTATGGGGGTGAACTAGATTCGACGGGTGACTAAAGGCTATTCTTTCGTTCGGAATTGTTCCACCGTAACGGGCTAATTTATAATTGCTAACGAAAGTTATGCACTTGCTGCCTAATTAACTTGGTTAATTAAGCAAACGGGGTATGGGGCACCTGGCAACAGAACGCCCCTTCTTATTTTAAAATAAGTTTTATTTTTCAACGTAAATTTTAAAATACAACTTACCTGGACGACTATAGGACGACTAGCCTATCGTTAAATTGGTATAGGAGTTTGTATTTTTTTTTGAATTTTTTGCTTTGTTTTTTTAAACCAGTAAAAGCCACCACTAGAATATCCTCTTCCAGTTATACAAAGTCTAATACTAGCTGGATTAATTTTAATCGCTTTAGAAGCATCTAATATAGATTTATATTCTCTAATAAAATCTCCATCGAAACTATATTGTAATACTGGTACGCCCTTACTTTCATATGGTTCAATTGTTTTTAGGATTTTGCCCTCAAACCATCTAAATAAATAATTACCACACTTGTAATTAACGTTATCTGCAGATCTTCTTATACCAGATCTTTCAACTTTATAGAAAGATGCTGCTTGAGAAATACTGTCAAATTTTCTTAAAAATTTACCCTCTAAAGAATAAGACATTATTTGCTTGATAGAAATTAAAGATCTAAAATTGATTATTGGTTTTATATTTGCTTTATTTTTATTAAATTTTGTAAATTGATAAAATTTATTATTAATTCCTTTTTTCTGAGCAATCGTACCTCGTCTGAGAGCTTTAGATAAAACAGAAATAGAAACCTTATATCTTCTAGATGTTTCGCTTAAACCTTTTACAGTCTCTATGAAATTACCATTAGATGAATAAACGTTAATTGGAATTTTTCTTAGTTCAGTTGGTCCACCTATAATTTTTTTATCCTTAGGTTTTTTAAACTCCTTAGTTTTTGTGAAGTGATAAATCCCTGCATACATATTAACACCCTCGAGCACCCTGTGAATTGAAGATAGTTTAACATTAGCTTTTCTTGCAGCAGAAGACATAGATGAATGTTTAGCAATAAATTTACCCATTTTATTCCACTGATAAATTTCAATAGAATTTTTAAATTCTTTTTTCTTAAATTTATCGATTTTTTTAACAGGAATATCGTTTGAAAAGGTTCTCCATTGCTTATTTGCTGCTGTCCTGTTATTTTTGTTTACAACTCTTGAAATAGCTGCTTTTGACCTATTGTTATCATTTGCTGCAATTAAGATATTTCTATATTCTTTAATGTAATTTCCATTTAGATCGTAAGAAAATATTTTTTTTACTTTTTGACTTACCGAAGCTTTGAGTTGATGAGATTTTGTAACTCTCTTTGCAACGTTTACATTTCCACCTAGAGATCTATTATATCCTATTTTGCTATTAGTTGATTTAAATTTACTAATATAAAATATCTCTCTATTTTCTAAGTATCTGACACCCTTGCTAAATGGAACTTTTTCAATTACTTCATAACGAAAGTTTTTTTCACCATATTTATTAATAGCTCTATCAATGTGATGAACTGAATTTCTGCTCGCGTTATACCTATGTTTATCCCAACGTTGAGGTCCATCATAAGTGGATAGACCTATATATATTTTTTTATTTACTAAGTTAGTAATTTTATAAATATGCATAAATTTAATTATACCATAAATCTGGACGTCATATGGACGACCAGACACGTAAAATTTATGTGATTTTGGAAAAATAATTGGCTATATTCAAACAAAGTTCGGGGCACCTGGCAACAGAACACCCCCTTATTATATGAGTATGTTTAATAAAATTAAAAATTATAGTATTTGTTATGTTTCTTTATTTAAGTATTTGCTCACATAAAGAAAACTTAGATTGTATATCTTTTTAAAATTTATATGCCTAAAGGTTACGTAAAATTTGATGAAAAAACTCTAACACTAAATATCACGCTGCCTGATGGAAATAAATTTTCATATAGAGATATTATAAAAGATAATCCAGAAGATTTTTACTTTGTAAAAACAATAAGCAAATTTGCTCCATATACTATGACGGTGAATAGAGGTATTGAGCCTTCATATTCACTATTTAAAGCTGTAGAATATCTTGTAAAAAATAAAATTCCTGGCGATTTTGTTGAGTGTGGTGTTTGGCGAGGTGGTTCTATAATTCTTATAGCGCTCGCACTTAAATATTTTGGAGATATTGAGAGAAAAATTTTTTTATATGATACCTTTACCGGTATGACTGAGCCAGATGAACTGGATATTGATTGGGATGGTAAAAATTTAAAAAAAAAATGGAATATGGATTCTTTGGAAAAAGCTAAGGAATTAACTGATTCTGAAAATCCACAATGGGGAATAAAAAATCCCTTATGGGGATATGGTGGCAGTATTGAAGATGTTCGAAACAATATTTATGAAAAAACTGATTATCCTAGAGAAAATTTTATTTTTGTTAAAGGTCCTGTTGAGCAAACTATTCCAAATACCATATCTGAAAAAATTGCTTTACTTCGTTTGGATACTGATTGGTATGCTTCTACCTATCATGAACTTGTACATCTATACCCAATATTGAGCTCAGGTGGGGTTTTAATTATAGATGACTATGGATGGTGCAAAGGAGCACGTGAAGCAACAGATAAATATTTAAAAGATAACAAAATTAATCTTTATTTAAACAGGATTGATGAGAGCGTAAGGTTAGCTATAAAAAGATAAATTATAATAAATTTAAGTTTTTAAAATCAAAGATTTATAATTCCTATCCTAGCATTATCTTCAAGAAATAAAATTAATTTATTTTGGACAATTATTAAATCTCTAATTCTTTCACCAACATTAACTCTTTCAATATTTTTAATTTTATTTTCATTATCTAGTTCAAAAAAATATAAAGACTGGTCCTTCATTGAACCAGCCACATATGATTTATTTTTGTTTATTGCAACAATCTCTGACGGTCCGATTGAAGGATTAAAGTATTTAATTGGCTCAACAAAATCATATTTTGAATGTGATTTTAATAAAGGATATTTATCATATAATTCTTTAAATTTTGGATTATCTCTTTCTCCTGCGTAATGTTCGCCATATGAAGAAATTGGCCAACCATAGTTGGCTATATTTTCTACACTTTTAAATTTTATTATGTTGATTTCATCACCTCCTTTTGGACCATGCTCTGTTGAAATAATTATATTATTTATCTTGTCATAAAATAATCCTTGAGGATTTCTGTGTCCTTTGCTTAAATTTTCATAAGTATTATTCTTTAAATTTATTTTTAAAATCTTACCAAAAACGCTGTCATCCTGTTGAGCCAAATCTCTTTCTCTAAATTCACCAATTGTTAAAAGAATATTTTCATCATCAAAACTTACTATTCTCCCTCCAGACTGATTTGGAGTAAAATCTTTTCCTGTTTCATTTACAACACATTGATAAGGCGAAAATAATTGTTTAAAATTAAGTTCATCATAATTTATTTTAGCTACAATTACACTAGTGTTCCAACAATTTTCTTTTAACTCATTTGTGTATGAAACATAAATATTTTTGTTTATTATTTTAATATCTTTAATAGAAAATTTAATAGCTTGACCACCAAGATTATAGCTTCTCAAAAATTGCTTTTCTCCTATAAATTCATGAATATTATTTTTAATTTGTTTTAAAGAAATTGAATTATCTTCTATTTTTCCAAAAGCGGTAATTCCAATTGCAGAAATTAAAAATAAATTATCCTCTGCAAAGTCAATAAAAGCACTTCCTGGATCACCTTTGTTAATACCACTTTGAAAAGTTAAAGAAGCATCATAATTTAAAAGTGTCAATTCATTTGAAAGTTTTATTTGATTTATTTTTTTATAAATTAAAGGTTTTAAGTTTTTTTTAATATAAAGATCAGTTATTAGGTTTTTTTGACTTTCATAATTTTCAATTTTTATTTTACTTTTACTCTTTAAAAGTCCTTCTTGAGCGGCTGATTTAATATAGCTATTTAGTATATCTATTTCTTGTTTTAATACTTCTTTATCTTTT
>CABZHY010000002.1 GCA_902525565.1 uncultured Pelagibacteraceae bacterium | reverse complement strand
ACCTAAGCCTAACATTATCAAGGCCAATATGATTGGGGCTATCTTAGTTACAATTTCCATTTCAAAACAAAGTATAAACCTATAGAATTATTTTATCTATATTTTACGCAAATTTTCTGTGTACATGATCATTTTTTTCACATATTTGTAACAAATGCTTTCAAACAAAGAAATTATCTGTCCAAACAACTTATTAGATTTAGCTCATAAAAAAAAAGGAGTTAAAGTTGCAGTTGTAAATGCTGGTAAACCTTTACCCATGTTATCAGTTCAAGATGCGGTAAATGAAAATTTAATTGAGCCAATATTTATAGGTCATGAAGTAGAAATTCAAAAATGTGCTGAAGATATAAAATGGGATATTTCTAAATATGAGCTTATCCATGAACCTGTAGAAAATGATACTGCTAAAATTGCAGCTAAATTAGCAAGCGAAGGTAAGGTGCAAATAATAGTGAAAGGTCATATTCATACTGATGTACTTATGAAAGAGGTGCTTAAACGTGAATATAATTTGTTGGGAAAAACAAGGTTAAGTCACATATGGCATATGACTATTGATAAAGATGATAAACCACTAATAATCACTGATGGAGCATTAAATGTTTTACCAAATGTTAAAACAAAAATGCACATTCTTAAAAATGTAGTTAATTTTTCAAATAGAATAGGAATAGAAAGACCAAAAGTATCTATATTATCTGCAACTGAAGAGGTTTTAGAAAGTGTACCTAGCTCTATTGAGGCTGCAGAAATAACAAAATTAGCCAAAGAAGAAAGTTTAAATGCCGATGTTTTTGGTCCTTTGGCTTTTGATAATAGTATTTCAAAAAAATCAGCAGCTATAAAAGGAATTAAAAATTTAGTTGCAGGTGAGGCAGATGTTTTATTGGTACCAAGTGTTGAGACTGGAAATGCTTTAGTTAAAATGCTTATCTATTTTAGTGGAGCTTGTGCTGCAGGAGTTGTTGTTGGTGGAAAAGTACCAGTAGTTATAACAAGTAGATCTGATGAAGCTCAAGCACGTTTAGCTTCAATTGCAGCTGCAGTAGTGGCTTTAGACTAAATGATTCATTGTAATTCAAAATAAATTCATTTAAATAATCTTTAATTTTAAAGGAGAGAAATGGCAATTACATACTTAAAAAAATCACCAAAAACATCATCAACTGACGATACAAAAACAAGAGAAATAGTTGAAAATATTCTAAAAGACATTGAGACTAGTAAAGAAGAAGGTTGCAAAAAACTTTCTAAAAAGTTCGATAAATATGAAGGTGATGTAATTGTTTCAAAAGAAAAAATTGAAGAAATAAAAAAAAATTTAGATCAAAAAACTAAAGATGATATTCAGTTTTCTCATGAAAGAGTAAGAAAATTTGCTGAAGCACAATTAAAAAATTATGGTCAAGACTTTGAAGTTGAATTATCTGATGGTTTATTCGCTGGACAAAAACTTATTCCTGTAAATACAGCAGGTTGTTATGTTCCTGCTGGAAGATATGCTCATATAGCTTCAGCTGTTATGAGTGTCACAACTGCAAAAGTTGCTGGTGTTAAAAATATTTTAGTTTGTAGTTCACCTAAACCTGGTGTAGGAGTCCATCCATCAATCGTATATACAGCTGACTTATGTGGGGCAGATGTAATAATGAATTTAGGTGGTGTACAAGCTATAGCAGCAATGACAAATGGTTTATTTGGAAATGCTCCTGCAGATATTTTGGTTGGACCTGGAAACCAATTTGTTGCTGAGGCTAAAAGAATTTTATTTGGAAAAGTTGGTATAGATTTATTCGCAGGACCAACCGAAATAGCTGTAATTGCAGATGAAACTGCAGATCCTGAAATGGTTGCTTACGATTTAGTTGGTCAAGCTGAACACGGCTATAACTCACCTGCTTGGCTATTTACTAAAAGTAAAAAAGTTGCCGACTATGTAATGCAAAGAGTTCCAGAATTGATTGAAGATTTGCCAAATCTTCCAAGAGAAAATTCAGCTGCAGCATGGAAAGATTATGGAGAAGTAATTCTTTGTGATACAGACGAAGAGATTGCTAAAGTGAGCGATGAATATGCTCCTGAACATTTAGAAGTTCAAACTAAAAATTTACAATGGTATCACGACAGATTAAAAAATTATGGATCTTTGTTCATTGGTGAAGAAACAACTGTTGCTTACGGAGATAAATGCTCGGGTACAAACCATATATTACCAACAAAAGGTGCTGGTAGATACACTGGTGGTTTGTTTGTTGGTAAATTTATTAAAACTTTGAGTTTTCAAAGAATGACTAAAGAGTCAACAAAAGAAGTTGGTGCTGCTTGTGCAAGAATTTCTAGATACGAAGGAATGGAAGCGCATGCAAGAACAGGTGATGTTAGATTAAGAAAATATGGCTTTTCAAACTAATTTTTATTAAGTTTTAAGTCTAAGTAAAGAGCTGCTGACCAAGAAAAATTTTTTGCACCCATAGGTTCACCGTTCTTACAGCTAAAATATTCAAAAAAACCTTTTTTTTCTATTATTTGGATAGTTTTGTTTTTTATTTTGTCAGAGAATAGCCTATCTTTATTTTTTAATCCTTTATAAATAAACCAATTGCAATTAATCCAAACAGGGCCACGCCAGTATCTTTTCTCTTCAAAACTTTTATGATTTGATTTTATTGATGAAAAAAAATATTTTTCTTTTAAATTATGTTTTTTAAGGTTTTGAATTAGTCTTTTATTAATTTTATCATTATTTAAATCAGCAAATAATAAAAAATAATTGGTTATTGATGGAATATAGATCTTTTTATTATTTTTTATATCTTTTGAAAAAAAAGTTTTTCTTTTTTTATCATATAATTTAAGAAAATTTTTTTCTGTCACTTTGATGTAATTATCAATTTTTATTTTGTTTAATCCAAATGTATCCAATAATTCAACGAGATCCTTGTTTGCTTTAAAAAAAATTGAATTAAAACCAACGTCTACGACGTTAAAAAGTGAGGATTTGTAAACCTTTTTTGGATTATATTTCAATTTTCTTAAATTATTTTTGATTGTGACATACCTATCATAATCTATATTAAGAGGTCTGTAATCTGGATTTACAACCTTGTTATCAGCTCTTTTATATTTAATATTTTTCTCAATTTTTACTTTATTCATAGGATCATCCCATAAAGGAGAATTGTCGTATCCACTCTCCCAAGGATGCAAAATCGATACTAAACCAGTTTTTTTTGGATCTCTAAATTCAATGAACCATTCATGAAATTTTTTAATTTTTTTAATTATTTTTTTTATTTTTAAAAGTTGAGTTTTGTTAATTTTATTTTTAATTAAAATTTCTTTTAAAATTGTTGCTAATATTGGTGGTTGAGTTATTCCAGATGAGTGAATTTTGTTACCACAGTTCCAAGCAGTGTAATTTGGATAATAATTTGTATTAGTGTTATGAAATAAAATATGTGGGACCATTCCATCTTTCCATTGTCCATCTAACAATGTGTTTATTTCTTTTAATGCAAAGTTTAAATTAAAATAGGAATAGCCCAAAGCTATAAAGCCAGAGTCCCAATTCCACTGAGCCGGATAAAGTTTATTATTAGTTGGTAAAGTGTATCCTCTTCTTCTGTTACCTAATAAGGTTTTTTTTGCTTTATTAATTGAAATTTTCATCAACCTTTCACACTTCCAGCTGTTAGTCCACTTACTAAATATTTTTCAAAATAAACAAATATAAATAAAACAGGCAATGTAACAACAACTGACCCTGCCATTAGGTATTGCCTCGGTGTTTCAGCATCACCACTTAGATATTGAATTGCCCTTGATAATGTGAAGGAATTAGGGTTATCCAAGAACATTAAAGAGAATAAAAATTCATTCCAAGCAATCATAAATACATATAATGCTACAGACGAAATAGCTGGAATACTCAAAGGTATTATAATTTTTGTTATAATTCCAAACCAACTTAATTTGTCTAAAATTGCAGCTTCTTCTAATTCTTTTGGTATACTTTTGAAGTATCCTTGCAACATATAAATAGCTACTGGGAGTGTTGTTGCTGTATACACAATTAATAAACCCTCTATTGAATTACGTAAACCTAATTGACTAAATATTGTATACAACGGAATAACAAGGACGATTGCGGGAAACATGTATATTATAAGTATGGATGTAGATAAAAATGTTTTTCCAAAGAAATTTAATCTAGCAACTGCATAAGCAGCAGGTATTGCAAAAAGAAGAGTGATAATAACAGTACCAACAGAAACAATTGTACTTGTTACTATATATTTTCCAAAATTATAAGATTTAAAGATTACAAAATAAGATTTAAATAAATCTTTTATATCTTGTGAAAAATTAATACTAAAATCTAAAGGATTAACTAATAAAGCTATCTGTGTTTTAAAGCTTGTTACTAACATCATATAAAATGGAAAAAGTATTACAAATGAAAAAAATAAAATACCAAATAAAGTTAAGAAGTCGAATAAAATTACTTGTGTAGAGTGCTCTTCTTTTAAACCAATTAAACTGTATTTACTAATTTTATTAGTGAAAAAATATATTATTAAAAATACTCCAACATTATACCAAATTGGTAATTTTTGTATTAAGTAACCATCACAAAAAACGAATATTAGAGAGAAAATAATTGATTTATAAAATGATTTAATTCTATCACCTATTCCTAAGTGAGCTAATGATATTAAAAACCCGAAGATAAAAAGTATTTCAATATTAAAACTAGTAATACTTAAACCTTGCAAAGTTGCTAATATCTTCCAAATCGAAATTAAAAAAATTAAGAAAAAAGTAGATATTAATGAAAATAGTAACGTATTTTTAGTTCTCATCTACCCTCTTTCCTAAAAGTTTAAAATAAAAAAACATAAACATTAAAAGTAATACAACGATTACAATTGAAACAGCCGAGCCCATTCCAATATCTGATATTGCAAAACCTTGTTGATAAACATTTATTGGCAAAGTTCTTGTTCCTGACGCGCCGCCTGTTAATAAAAAGACATCCTCAAATTTATTAAAATTCCATATAAACCTAATCATGAATAAAATCGAAATTACTGCAGTAATTTGAGGAAGTGTAATTTTAAAAAATTTTTGAAAGGGACTTGCTCCATCTACATCAGCAGCCTCGTATAATTCTTTTGGAATAGCTTGAAGTCTTGCAAGAATAAATAAAAAAGCTAACGGAAAATACCTCCAAATCTCAAACATTATAACTGTTGTGAGTGCTAATCTTAATTTAAAATCAAAACCTAAAATACTTATTTCTATGTATTTTTGTCCAAGTAAATTTATTGGAGTTTCAATAATTTGATAATTTAATAGTAAACTATTAAGCGTCCCACTATTTGGATCCAGTAAAAGTTCCCAAGTGTAAGCTAAAGCAACGACTGGAGCAACATATGGGAAAAGTAAAACACTTCTCATAAATGTTCTTCCATAAAACTTTTGATTTACCATTTGAGCAGTTAAAATACCAAATACTATTGAGCCGATAGTTCCAAAAAATGTGTAATAAAAAGTTGTAAGTAGTAAATCTACAAATTCATTCTCAAATAAAACCTTTTTGAAGTTTTTTAAGGTAAAATTAGTATTAAGTAAAATATTATCAGACTTTCCTTCTAATTTTGGTTTTATAGATTTAAGTTTTTTTTTATCTATTTTTAAACCATTATTTGTTGCAAATATTACTTGGAAATTTTCTCTATATTTAGCTGGCCAATTTCCAAATTCACATTTTAAGTTATACTTTTTGTAAGAACATCTTGGATCTAAATTTTCAATTTCAAAATTTTTTGGAAAATTATCTTGAAACGAAACATCTCTAATTTCTTGAATTAATGAACTATTTCTTAACTTATATAATATTTTTATTTTAGTAGGTTCATCAGAAATAGATTTTACAATTTTTTTTGCTCTTGGTTCCGGAATTCGAATATCTTTTAATTCAACTTCTTTAAAACTAATCCAAATATTAGCAAAAATTGGAAATAAAATTATTGAAAAAACTAAAAGAACTGCAGGTAAAGTTAGTATGTATGCAGTTTTTTTTTCTGTATTTGCTAGAGTGTCATTCATAAAAAAAGCGGATAATTTATATTATCCGCTTTTTTATAAAATTAAAATTATTTGAATTTAGCTAATGATTTGTTAATCATATCAACAGCTTCATCGACATCAATTTGATCATCAATATAAAGTCTAGTAATTCTATTTATAAATTGAGAATTTATGACTTTTGACGCTCTTGATAGTTCGCCTTCTTTAACACCCCATCTATTTGCAGTATCTAAACCAGCTACGATGTTATTAATAACATCTGGGTCATATAGATCTGACAAAGGAGCTTTTCTATCAACTCCAACAGGTAGTTTACTCCAAGCTTTTGTGAAAGCCTCAGGGTCACTCGAATTTCCTCTTCTTACTGGAAATTTACCTTCTGGAGCTATCGATAATGTGCTTGTGTAACCTTCATCCATTGAGTACATGATAAACTGTTTAGCTTCATCTGTGTCAGCGTCGGCTGTTATACCAAAATATCTAACATCTGCCCATGCAGCACCTTTTTTGTTACTAGGTCCGCTAAAATTAGTTATGAAACCAGTTTTAGAAGCTAGTTCAGGTGATGTAGGATCGCTGTTAATTGTTGGTGGAGCCGAGTCTCTTAAACCAGCAAGCTCATCCATAATGAATGGAGACCAAATAATCATTGGAGTTTTACCTGCAAAGTAAAGTGCTCTAGATTGTTTCCAATACAATTCACCTGGAGGACTTGCTTTAGCAATTACTTTATAAAACTCTAATGCTTCTTTTAATTTCTTACCTTGTTTCTTGATACCGCCTTTTTTAACGATATTAACTCCATTTGCTAAAAGAACGTGCTCTAAAACTTGGCTCATGAAATTTTCATCAGTCTTGGTTGCAGCTACAAACCCAAATATACCGTTTTGTTTTGAAAGTTTCTCAACAGCAGCTACAATATTTGCATAGCTTGTTGGTGGTGCCAAATCTGCATTTTCAAAAAGGTCTTTTCTATAAACAACCATTTGTGTCCATCCATCAACTGGAACGGCTGCAATCTTTGAACCTTTTTTTGCCATGTTTAGTGCACCTGGTGCAAATGTATCTTTACCTAATTCTTTAACAACAGCGTTATTAGCGTCTACATCTAATATTCCTGCTTCAGCCCATGGTAATACATATTGTAAAGTATGATAGATCACATCTGGTAAGTCACCTGCTGCCGCTGCAGCTGTAGCTCTAGTTCCCAAGTCTTTTTCTTCTACTGGGATCACCTCTACTTTAATTCCTGTTTTAGCCTCAAAAGCTTTTGCCATTTCCTCTTGCTTTGCCATTCGGGCAGGCTGAACTTCTGTAGTCCAAAACTTTATGTCTGCGTAAACAATACTTGAAACAAAAAAAGATATTACGCAAAACAATTTTATTATATTTTTCATTTCCCCTCCTATTTATAGTTAAAACTATATTGATTTGAGAATGTTTCGCAAACTACCCACTGTCACATATCAGATATGTGCTAGTCTCATAGCAAATACTAAAAATTGGGGAAAAATTGAAATTTGTCAATTGTAAGTTGTGCTAAGATTTTAGTCTTTTTCCATTTTTATCAAAGATAAAAATCTCCTTTAGATCAAATCCGATTTTATTCCCAATTTCAAGGTTACTTGGGATTTTGGCACTTAATTGATGTTCCTCTTTTTTCATGTAAACAATTTTTTCGTTACCTAAGTTTTCAATTAATTCAATCTCAGGGTTAAAAGTAAATTGATTTTTTTGATTTGCTTTTAAGTGTTCAGGTCTAATACCTACAAAGTGTTTTGATTTATTGAGTTTTAAGTTATCAAACACAATATCATTACCTAATAACTTTATTTTATGATCAGAAATTACGTTTTTTTCATCAATTTCCAGAATATTCATTTTGGGTGTACCAATAAATTGAGCCACAAAAATATTTGCTGGGTCATTATAAATTTCTTCAGGAGTCCCGACCTGTTCAATGTTGCCTTGATTTAAAATAACTATTCTATCTGCTAAAGTCATAGCTTCAACCTGATCATGAGTAACATATATCATGTTAGTTTTTATTTGATTGTGTAATTTTGATATTTCCACTCTCATTTCAGCCCTTAAAGCAGCATCCAAATTTGATAATGGTTCATCAAATAAAAATATTTTTGGATTTCTTGTGATAGCTCTTCCTATTGCAACCCTTTGTCTTTGACCTCCAGACAATTGTTTTGGTTTCCTCTCAAGAAGTTCTTCGATTTTTAAAATTTTTGCAGCCTGCATAACTTTTATGTTAATTTCTTCTTTCGGTCTTTTCTCTATTTTTAAACCAAAAGACATATTTTCATAAACATTCATATGAGGGTAAAGTGCATAAGATTGGAAAACCATTGCTGTTTGACGTTTTGAAGGATGAAGTTCATTAATTTTTTGATCATTAATAAATATTTCACCTTCATCTATTTTTTCTAATCCTGCAATCATCCTTAACAGAGTTGATTTTCCACATCCTGATGGTCCAACTAATACAAGAAACTCATCCTCTTTACCTTGAAGATTAAAATTGTTAATTATCTTATTGAAACCAAATGATTTGTGTACACCGGTAAACCTTATATTTGCCATAACTTATCTAATCATTTCTGAAATAATAAACAACGTTAAAATAGCCATAAAACTTACTATAAATACATTTATTACTTTCCATACTATTTCACTTTTAGCAAATTTAGATAAATTTTTTGATAAATACCCTATAACGAAAAAGAAAATAAAAGATGCTATTGAGGCTCCTGCCCCAAATAAAATTTTTTGATATAAAACAAAGTTTTTTGAAAAGTTTCCTAAGAAAAATACTGTGTCAGAATAAACATGAGGATTTAAATATGTAAAACCAAGTGTTTTTAAAAATACATTAAACTTTGTATAATCTTGAGCCTTATTATTAAAATTAACCTTTGAGTTTAATAATTTAATTTTTGAATAAATAAAATGAATTAAAAAAATTACTAAAAGAATATTAAATATTAATTCAATTGTATTATTAAAATATTGAATAAAATAATGAAAAAGAAAAATTCCTAAAAATATTAAAATTAAATCTGAAATTGAACAAACAAAACAAACTAAAAATACATGCTGTTTTTTTAAACCCTGCTCTATTACAAAAATATTTTGAGCACCTATTGCCAAGATTAAACTAAGACCAGTAAAGAAACCTAATACTAGGTATTCCATCAAGTTATTAGATTATTCTGGATTTGCAGTTAAAGTCTTAATTTCTAAAATATTTTCGTTAGGATCTTTAACAAAAAATGTCTCTTGTTCGTACTTAGTACCCTTAAATCTAAGATAAGGCTCGTCATAATATTTTGTGCCACTATCTTTTAATCTTTGTTTTAGAGCATCAAAATCTTTTCTGGATAAATGAACACCAAAATGAGGAACAGACACATTGCCCATATCAACGTCGTGTCTCTCATTATCTAATTTATGTTCGCTTTTATGAAGGGTTAATTCATTACCCCAAAAATCAACATCTGCCCACTCTTGTGCTGAGTTATCTAATCTACATCCTAAAGTTTCACTGTAAAATTTTTTTGCAACCTCTAAGTCTCCACAAGGGATTGCTAGATGAAAACAATTAGTGTTTTTATACATATAAACCTCTTTAAATTGAGCAATTAATTACTATATAAGGCATATAATTTTTTAATCAACAGCAACTAAACTAAAGAAATATGAGTGATTTTTTACAATCCATAATTGATAGAGATCCTGCTGCTAGGTCTAAGTTAAGTTTAATTTTAACTTATCCTGGTGTAAAAGCAGTTTTTTTTCATCGAATAGCAAATTTTTTTAGTACTGCAAAATTTCATTTGATAGCAAGAATCATTTCTCAATTTTCAAGATTCTTAACTGGAATAGAAATTCATCCAAATGCAAAAATTGGAAAAAATTTATTTATCGATCATGGAATGGGTGTTGTGATTGGTGAAACTTCAGACATTGGGGATAATGTTACAATTTATCATATGGTTACATTAGGTGGAATAGCTCCGAGTATTAATTCAAATGACCAACGAAATATGAAAAGACATCCTACTATAAAAGAAGATGTGGTTATTGGGTCAGGTGCACAAGTATTAGGTCCTGTAGTCGTTGGCAAAGGTGCCAGAATTGGAGCAAATGCAGTTATTACGAAAGATGTTTCAGAAAATGCTGTGATGGTTGGAATTCCTGCAAGAAGTGTTGGCATAGCAGATAGTGAATTTAAACCTTATGGAATTACATCTGATAGTGATAAAAAATCAGATAATGAATAATACCCAAAACGATTTTATTTCCGGAATAGGAAATACACCATTAATTAAACTCAGAGCAGCCTCTGAAATTACTGGGTGTAACATTTATGGAAAAGCAGAATTTTTAAATCCTGGAGGATCTGTAAAAGATAGAGCTGCACTTGCATTAATAAAAGACGCTCAAGAAAAAAAATTAATTGCTAAAGGTGGAACTGTTGTTGAGGGAACAGCTGGTAATACAGGAATTGGTTTGGGTCTTTTAGGAAACTCTCTTGGTTATAAAACAATTATTGTAATGAATGATAATCAAACTCAAGAAAAGAAAGATTTGCTTAGAAATCTTGGAGCTGAGTTAAGACTGGTTCCACCTAAGCCTTATAAAGATGATAATAATTTCGTAAAAGTTGCTGCTAGACTTGCAGATGAACTAAGACCTACAAATAATAATGGAGTAATTTGGGCTAACCAGTTTGATAATACTGCAAATGCCAAAGGTCACTATGAAGGTACAGGACAAGAAATATGGGAACAAACCAATGGTAAATTAGATGGTTTTGTTTGTTCTTCAGGCACTGGAGGTACAATTTCAGGTGTTAGTAATGCTCTTAAGGAAAAGAATAAAAATATAAAAATTTATTTATCAGACCCAAAAGGTTCTGCTCTTTATAATTACATAAAAAATGGTGAACTTAAGTCAGAAGGTGGATCAATTACTGAAGGAATTGGTTCAAGTAGAGTTACAGCTAACTTTGGCGAAGCTAAGATTGATGATGCCTATTCAATTGATGATCATGAAGCATTACCTATACTTTATGACTTAATTCAACATGAAGGTTTAAGTTTAGGTACTAGTTGTGGAATTAATATAGCAGGTGCAATAAGAATGGGTAAAGAATTGGGTCCTGGTAAAACTATTGTTACAATCCTTTGTGATAGAAGTGACAAATACGCAACTAAAATGTTCAATAAAAAATTCTTAGAAGAAAAAGGTTTACCAATACCTAGTTGGTTTTAAATATAAATTTTATCAGCTAACCCGTAAGTAAGAATAGCACTTAAAATTGTAAGTACTCCAGCAGCTATTACACCTTCACTGTTAGTTTTTTCAGTATGTCCAAGTTTATTTATATAAATGGTATAAATACCAAATATTAAGTACATTAAATTTTGAACAAATACTAAATTAAAGAACGCCCAAGTTCCATTTACTCCACCATCTCTAACAAACATAATATAAAGAGCCATTAAGAAAGACCCAACAAAAGGAGCCCCAAAAAATCTTGTAATTACAGCTGCCGAATGATCGATGTTATATTGATCCATGAAACTCTTTGTTCCAACTATAGCTCTAAAAGCATAAACAGCGTAAACAAGGAAATGAACAATAAAAATTATTAGATAAACAATTCCATTAAATTTTTCGATCATCGATAACTACTATCAAATATTTAAATTAAATAAAACAGCATATTCAACATTTTTTATGCTCTGAAATTGCATAACTGTCGCGCGCTATAAACACGAGTGACTCCTTCACAATAATGTAACAGTGTACTGTTAATTTAAACAACTTAAGGGAGGTAAAAATGAAGAAAATTTTATTTTTAATAATTTTTTTAACGATCTCAAATTACTCATTAGCAGAATCAGGAAAATTTAATGCTGCAGGAGCAGGATCATGGTCATTAAATGCGATGGATGCTGGAAATGGAAACATGAGTATTACTTACGACGGTAATGCTGGACTGATGGATAAAGAACCTGGAAGTATTTTTGACAAATCTACTATGCATTGTATTGGTGGACTAACATTAGTATCTGGAAAATTTGATGATGAAACAGGTATGTGCACTTTTTATCTAATTGATGGTGAAAAGGTTTACATTAATTACAAAGGTAAAGGAACTGGTGGCCAAGGTGGAACAGGTACTTTTGTTATTGTTGGTGGAACAGGAAAATATGAAAATATTTCAGGAAGTGGTAATTCAAGTCGACAAAATATAAGAGGTAAAGATGGTATGGCTCACTCTATGAATCAAATGAGTGGTGAATATACTTATTAGAAAGGGAATATATGAAAAAATTAATAGTCACTTTATTTGGAATATTTTTTATAACCAATTCAGTTTTAGCTGATGGACATGTGAAGAGAATTATATCTACAAGTCAAACTGGAATGGGTAACGAAATAAAATATCCCTCAGGTAAAGCGATGATAACAGCTTTTGAGTTTACTGTCCCTGTTGGAGGTCCAGTTGTTGCTCATACTCACTCCTTTCCAGTGTTAATAATGATTCAACAAGGAGAGATTGAACTTACCCAAGGCGGTAAAAGCTATATCTATAAAGCTGGAGATGCATTTGTTGAAGATGTAGGTGTAGTCCATGAATCAAAAAATATTGGAAATGTCCCAGTTAAAGCAATTGTTGTTGCAATAGGAGTTGAAGGTCAAAAAATTATGACACCAGTAAAATAGAAAGAGAAAAAATGAAAAAAATAATTTTTACGTTTTTATTGATTTTGCTAACAGCAAATTCACATGGACATATGAGTGATAAAGAAATATCCGATTCTTTAAAATGTGCAGGAATTTTTACATCTACTCAATTTATTAAACAAGGTGAGCTTCCAAATGGAGATTTGGCTTACAAAGAAAATAGTTTGGCTGCAGCAAAGGTTACTAGAGAATTTCTTACAAATGAGGGTGTTTTAGAGGATAAAATAAATTCAAGTATAAATTCTACTGTTGATGAAATGTTTGGTAAACCTTATCAAAAAACTTTAATGGATAATTGCTATGCGTTTATTTTCAAATTAATACCAAATGGTAAAGAAAAAGTAGAACAGACTTCGAAAACAATTTATGGAGGATAAAATATGATTATAAAAATAGAGGAAAATATAAAATCGTTTTCAGCATGGAGGGATATGGTTAAAGCTAATGCTGAAAAAATTAAAGGATTTGGTGCAACCATTATTTTTGCTGGTGTATCAAAAGAAGATGCTTCAAAATTTACAGTAATTGTAAAATATGCAACTATGGAGGGGTTTGAAGCATTTAAAAATGATAAAGAACTTCACGCTGCAAGAGCAGCAGCTGGAGTTGATTTAAATTCTGCAAAAATCACTCCCATGGATGGAGACTTTATGGAAAATTTTTCAGGATTATAAAATAGGAGGTTAAAATGAAAGATATATTAGTAGTAGGAAAACTAAAAGAAGGAGCCTTTGAAAAATTTATGGGCTTTATGCAATCAGATGAGGGTATGGCTGAAAGAAAAAAAGTTGCAGATGTTTCAAAAACAATAGCTAGTGTCTCACCTGATAAATCAACAATAATGTTTAAAATTGCAGTTCATGACATGGCAGCACTTCATTCATTTTTAGATGGATCAAATCCAGTCTCAAAACCTGTGTTTGATGAGGTAATGACTGGTTATGAAATTTACGAATTAGCTAAAGTATAGTAGAAGACTGAGTCTACACATACTGACTAATCTCTGCTAGACTCAGTTACTAAATTATTAGTAAGAAGGAGGAAAAATGGCTGGAATAGAAGTAAAAAGTTTTGATAAAGCAGATGAAGTAAATGATAATTTTAATAATGCTAAAATTGAAGCAGTCAAAGTTGGAAATCAAAGATTAATGAAACTTACTTTACAACCTGGTTGGCAATGGTCAAAAGATATAAAGCCAACAGTTGGTGGCGATAGCTGTCAAGCTACACATCTTGGTATAATTATCTCAGGTGCTGTTTGTGCAAAACATAATGATGGAACTGAACTAACTTATAAAGCTGGTGATGCATATTCAATACAACCAGGTCATGATGGATGGGTTGTTGGAGATAAACCAGCAGTAGTATATGAATTTCATGGAATGTGGGGTGAATAATGTCTAAATTTTATGTAATTGGAAAGGCAAGTCCTGAGTTATTAAAAAAGATGCATGCTGACCCTAACGCAGATAGAGGTGCGGTGATGAAATCAATGTGTGATAGCTTAGGAGTAAAAGCCATTAGTTATGAATGGTTAAGAGGACGTTTTGATGTTCTTTTCTGTGTTGAAGGAGATTATGAAAGTGTTCTTGCTATGAAAGTAACTGTTTTAAATAATGGAATGATGTCAGATCTGATGGTTCATGAAGTATTTGATTACAACAGTGCATTTAAAAAAGCAGCTGATGTTTCAAAAAGTTATAAAAAACCAGGTGAATAAACAGAAAGGAATAATATGTCTATATTAGAAAAATATAGTGCTGCAATAAAAAATAAAGATGAAGCAGTGATGAATGATCTTTTGCATGATGATTTTAAATTCACAATGCATAAGTCAGGAAATGTTTTAGGCAAAGGTGATGTTATCAAATGGGCAATGAGCGGCGACATAAATCAAGATAAAGTAAGAGTTGTTTATGAAAATGACGAAGTTGGTGTTCATCATTCATTTGTTACTTTTGATGATGGAAATGTAGAGGCTGTAATGGCAGTTTATAAATATGATAATGGAAAAATTGTTAGTTTAGAAACTGGTGCTACACCTATGCCAAAGTAAGTGAGTGGTATTGATTTTTATTTTTCGATAGGGAGTACTTACACTTATCTTTCTGTAACTAGAATACTTGATGTTGAAAAACAACATCAAGTAAAATTTAATTGGAAACCCTTTTCAGTTAGAGCAATTATGAAGGAAATGAATAATATCCCATTTCCAAAAGATAAAATTAATAAAGTCAACTACATGTGGAGAGATATTGAAAGACGAGCAGAAGGATATGGTTTTTTTGCTAAGACACCAGTTCCCTACCCTTTATTAGAATTTGATTTAGCAAATCAAATCGCAATTCTTGGCTTTGAAAAAGGTTGGGGAGAAAAATTTGTAATTCTTGCTTATAAAAAATGGTTTCAGGAAGGAAAAGAACCAGCGATAGAACCTAGCATTAATGAGGTTTGTGATGAATTAAATTTAAATAAAGATGAAATTATATCTGAGGCTAAATCAGAAATTATAGAGACCAAATATAACGAAAACACAAATTCAGCTCGTGAAAATAAAATTTTTGGTAGTCCGACTTTTATAGTGAATAATGAAATTTTCTGGGGAGATGATAGAATGGAAGATGCCATTAAATGGTCTCTAAAATAATTCTATATATTCTCTTAAAATTCATTTAAAAACATTGTATGAGTCTTGCTAGTTCGTATTTATTTTTAGGTATTGCAGTATTTTTGGGTGTTACCTCAAACAGTTTTGCAAAAAGTGCTGAGGGTTTTACACTTCTTGTTCCAAGCATAATTACAGCAATTACAATTGTACTGTGTATGTATGCACTTTCATTAGTAATGAAAAATATTCCTATAGGAATTACTTACGCCTCTTTTGCAGGACTTACAATTATTGCAACAGTCATTGTAGGTGTAATTAAATATAATCAAGTTCCTAATTTATATTCTATGATAGGACTAGCATTTATTATATTTGGGGTATTAATGGTAAATTTATTAGGAAATCAATAATATGAAACCTTTGTTTGGTTATTTATTTTTAGCTTTAGGTATTTCTTTTGGAATTGCATCTAATAGCTTAGCCAAAATTTCTGAAGGATTTACAAAACTAACTCCTTCTGTTTTATGCATTCTATTTATGTGTATTACAATGTTTTCAATTGCAAAAGCAATGCACGCTCTCCCTGTTGGTTTTGCCTATGCAACATATAGCGGGCTAACAGTAACGGGAGTTGTTCTATTTGCAGTATTAAAACTTAATCAGGTCCCAAATATTTACGGAATTGTAGGAATAATATTAATTATTGTTGGTGTAATTATGGTTAATTATCTTGGACGGCTAAACTGATATTTTTTTAAAATCTCTGGAAGTTTATGATTTCCATCATCATTTAATGGCAACTCAAACTCTTCTTCAACATTTGCAATATCTAAAGGCGAATATAAATGAGGATACATATCTCCATTTGAAGCTTGTTCCCATAGTAAATGCTCAAGTTTAAATGCACTCACTTTTAATAAAAGTAAATTATCTTTTTTTGGATAATGTCTTCTAAGCGTTTCCTCTACTTGATCTTCCTCTGAGAAATGTATGTAACCGTCTTCAATATCTTTTTTTGATCCTCCATAAGTTCCAGTTTGTTTGGCTTTTTGCCAATCGTCTTTATCAATAATTTTGAAAATAAACTCTAAATTCATTTTACCAAGAAGAGTTTGGACCTTTTAAGAATTCTTTTTCTTCTTCGGTAGATTCTCGTCCTAAAATTTCATTTCTATGTGGATATCTATGAAATAATCTAATAGCTTTTGTATGATCCTGCCAAAACTTTTTAATTTTATTATATTCTTCATGCTCTCTTAAATATTTGTTTAATAAATAATATGCCATTTCGTGATCACTAATTTCCTCACTATGAATTAAAGGTAATAGCATAAAAAATCTTTGATCAACATTCATTGTTTCTAAATAACCAGAATAAACTGCATCATTTACTATCAATCTTGTTTTTTGGTCTTGAGCAAAAGCTTTTTTATTGCCTCTAAATAAATTACGAGAAAACTGATCAAACAAAATAACAAGAGCTAGACAGCTCATTGGGTTATCTTGCCAATCGTCATACTCATTATTACATGCAAGCTCATAATCTTTAAGAAAATTGTCTTTGATTTTTTTATCAAAGATTTCATCTTTTTTGAAACGCATTTCATTAGGAGTTTCTTTAAACCAAAAATCTAAAATAACTTGTGCTCTCTCTGGTATCATTTAGAGACTGGTTTTAATAATTTTAGAAAATTATTATGAATTTTTTTATTTGAAGAGACTAAGATATTTCCAGCATTAACGGCATCTCTATTATCCCAAGTGCTAATAATACCGCCTGCTGCCTTTATAATTGGTATCAATGGGTGAATATCCCAAATTTTATTTGAGCACTGAATTACTATGTCAACTCTCCCTTCAGCTAAGTGAGAATAACTTAAAGCATCACTGCATGGAAATTGCATTAATTTTAAAATTTTTGGAATTTTTTTTTGTTTGTTTAATGACAACCACCCATGAAATGCTGCAGCAACTTTTACAGTTTTAAACGTAGCTTTTTTATTTACCAATAATTTTTTCTTTTTTCCATGAGAAATTACATAGGCAAGTTTATCAGAATAATTTAAATAATATTTTTTAAGAACTGGAAAGTTTGCTAATCCCAGAATTGGTATACCTTTAAAGTTCAATGAAATTAAGTTACTCCAAGTCGGATTTCCAATAACGTATGATCTTGTACCATCTATAGGGTCAATTACCCATGTATAATCACTTTTTGAATTTGTTGAACCATATTCTTCACCAATAACTTGGTGTGAAGGAAATTTTTTTTTAATTTTTGAACGTATAAATTTTTCAAAGGCTCTGTCTGAAGTGGTTACTGGATCATAACCTTTACCTTTAAGTTTGTTAGATACTTTAAAGGTTCTGTTCAATTTTGAATAATAGAACTTAGTTAAATCTTTTGCTAATTGATTTAAAAAACTAGCATATATGGGGTATTTTTTTCTATCAAAATTAATCACAAGGAACTCTTACTATTTAATTTATGTTGATTAAAGTTAAATTTTAAATAATTCTCAGGTGGTGATTATGAAAATTGAGCTAAATCAAAATAAAGTTTTTTATTATAATGGATCTGAAAAAAAAGAAATTCACCCATTCTGGTTACGTGAAAGAGTAAATAGTGAAGAATATTTAGATAAAGGAACTCAACAGAGACTTTTCGATCCTACCTCCTTAAGTAGTAATATTTCAATAAATAAAGCTTATATAAATGAAAAATACTTAGAAATTGATTTTAATGATGGTGTTACTTCAAAACTAGAAATTGATAAAATTGCTTTAGAGTTTTCTAAAGAAGATATTGTTATTAAATCAATAAAAAAAACTAGATGGGACTCCACTTTAAAAAATATTAAAAATTTTAATTATCAAGAAGATTTTTATGAAAGTAGAGAAATGCATGATTTGCTTGTTTCTTTTTATAAATATGGATTTGTTATTATAAAAAATATTCCAACATCAAAAAACTACATTGTAGAATTTGCAAACTCTATTGGAAGTGTTCGAAGAACAAATTTTGGAGAATATTTTAATGTTAAATCTAAACCAGATCCAAACGATCTTGCTTATACATCTTTAGCCTTGGCTCCTCATACTGATAATCCTTATAGAAATCCTGTGCCGTGTATTCAGTTATTACATTGTATTGAAAGTAAAGTATCAGGTGGACTATCAACCTTAGTAGATGGATACACTGTTACAGAAGAATTAAGAAATCATTTTCCTAAATTTTACAAAATTTTAACAGAAGTAAAAGTTAGATTTAGATTTGTTGATAAAGAAGTAATATTAGAAAACATCTCTCCTTTGATTGAACTAAACAATGATAAAAGTTTCAAACAAGTTAGATTTAGTCCTAGATTAGACTATGTTCCGATTTTAGATAAAGAAAAATTAGATCTTTATTATCAAGCAAGAAAAAAACTATCTGAAATGTATAATTCCAAAATATATAAAATCGAATTTAAACTTGAGCCAAAAGATTTAATAATGATGGATAATCATCGATTACTTCATGGAAGAACATCTTATGAAACTAAAGAAGGCGAAAGATTTTTACAAGGTTGTTATATTGATTTTGATAGTACAGAAGGAAAACTAAGACATTTAAAAAGAAAGTTTAATCTTTAAATAAATTTTCAATTTGTGTTTCTGCATTACTAATTGATTTTTCATAATCTAATGCCATTTGATCTGCACTAATAATATCTACTTTTTCAATCCCAAAAAAATTAAGAATAAATTTTAACCAAGGAGTTAGGAAATCCTCAGAGCTATTTAATTTTGTTCCTCCGGAGGTTATTACTAAATATGCATGTTTATTTTTTAATAACCCTTCCCGTCTCCCATTAGGTTTAAATCTAAATGTTTCCCCTATTCTAGCTGCTAGATCTGACCAAGCTTTAAGTGTTGCAGGAGGACCATAGTTGTAAATAGGAGCTGAAATTATAATCACATCACTTTCTTTTAACTCCTTTACTAATTTATCAGAAAGTTCGAACATTTTTTTGTGGTGCTCTGTCTGTTCTTTTTCATCAATTTTCATACCCGACTCTGTAAGCCCACTGATAAAAAACATCTCATCATCTAAATCACGATAAATCACCTCATCTCCAGGTTTTTTAATTTTCTCTAAAAGTTTTTTAGCAAGTGCGCGCGAGGTTGATCCTTTTTTTCTAGCGCTTGAGTCTATTTGATAAATCTTCATTAGTAACTTTTATCCGAATTTTTGCATAAATGGAAAGATTTCAATTATATAAAATCCAATTGCTTGTAATTGATTGGTTAATATTAAAATACCTGTTATTAAAAGAATAATTCCACCAATTTTTGAGATTAAATTAATATTTTTCCTAAAGTTCTTCGAAAATAATAAAAATTTTTGAATTAAATATCCTGATAAAACAAAAGGAATTGCAAGACCTAATGAATATAAAATTAATAATATTACTGCTCTTGATAAGGTTTCTTCAATAGATGCTAAAGCTAAAATTGAACCTAAAATTGGACCAATACAGGGTGTCCATCCAAAACCAAAAGCAACACCGATTACATATGGAAAAAGAATATTTCTTGATTCTTTAGCATCAAATCTTTTTTCAAAATTTAGGTAAGGTATATTAATTATCCCAATTAATTGAAGAGAAAAAATTATTATAATTATTCCAGCTGCAATTCTTAAAATTTCTGAATTTTGTAAAAGTGTCTGACCTAAAAATGATGCGGATGCTCCTAAAATAACAAAAACAGTTGAGAACCCAAGACAAAATAAAATTAACGGAAAAAAGTTTATTTCTTTTTTATTTAATATTTCTTGTAAGGATTGACCAGAGATATAAGAAATATATCCAGGTATTAAAGGTAGAACACATGGAGATAAAAAACTTATAAGTCCTGCTCCAAAAGCAATTAAATATTCAAACATTTATCCAGTATTTTTCATTGCAGCAGATATGCCTGCGATAGATGTCATTAAAGCGTCATCAAGAAATTTTTTATCTAATTTTTTATATTTTTTGTTTGCTAATTTATTCATTATATTTGCCTGTAAAATATTTAACATCTCCGTATAATTGCTTCTAATAAACAGTGCTTTTCTAAATTTTTTTCTCTCTTGTACCACTTCCCTTGGGGTTATTTTATTATGCAATTTGACCAATGCATCAAATTGATATCTTAATTTTCTACCAATTCTCCTCAATGAAGCATCAGCCAAATTATTTTCGTATATAACTGAGATTTCTGGATCAACCTTTGAAATTACCATATCTAAAATATCCATAGTCGAAATAAAATATGGCCAGTTCTTTTCCATATCCATCATGGTTTTTTTAAACTTTTTAATTGATCCATATCTCAAAGCCTCAGTTGTTCCTAACCAAGCTGGTAACATTAATCTAATTTGTGTCCAAGCAAATACCCAAGGTATCGCTCTTAGACCTTGAATGTTATCAACATTTTTTCTTTTTGTTGGTCTAGAACCTATAGCTAGCTTTCCCAGAGACTTATGAGGTGTAACAGTTTTAAAGTATCTGATAAAGTCTTCGCTTTGATTTAAATATTTCCTATACGCAGATGTAGAAATTTCAGACATATTCTGAATTAAATCTCTCCAATTAGGTTTTGATTTTGGTGGCGGATTTAAAGAAGCATCCATAACCGCTCCGATATAACTACAAAGATTATATTCAGCTAGAGGCTTATATCCATATTTCTGCTGAATTACTTCACCCTGATCAGTAATTCTAATTTTCCCATTTACAGTTCCAGCTGGTTGAGATTTTAATGTTGCTTGAATTGGTCCGCCTCCTCTTCCTGGAGATCCTCCTCTTCCATGAAAAAATACTAAGTCAATTTTGTATTTTTTTGATATAGTTCTTAACTCTTCTTGAAGTTTGTATTGATGCCAACTCGCTGATAATTTTCCTGCATCTTTACTTGAGTCTGAGTATCCAATCATTACTTCCTGTTTAGAATTAATCAATTTTCTATACCAAGAAAGTTTGAATAAATTTTTCATAACATCTTTGGCGTTTATTAAATCATCCAAAGTTTCAAATAGTGGAACAACTCTTAAAAAATTTTTAATTTTTGCTTGTTTTTGTAAAAAATATACAGACAAAATGTCAGAAGCATTAGATGTCATTGATATTACATATGCACCTAAACACTCATTTGGGGTAGATGAAACCAGCTTAAAAGTATTCCACACTTCTCTATTTTCTTTATTTTGTATTTTTATTTTATCTACAAAAAATTTCTTCTCTTTGATTGATTTATTCAATAATTTAATTTTATCTATCTCACTTAATTTAGAATATGTAATTTTACTTTTCTTTTTGAAAATTTCATTTAAGAGTTTTTCATGTCTATCAGCTTCTTGTCTGATATCTAATCTTGCAAGATTAATGCCAAAACACCTAACTCTCCTCATTAAATCTAATAGATCTGCATTGGCAATATGATCTCCTTTATTTAGTTTTAAGGAGTTCCTTACTTCTCTTAATGGAATAGTAATTTCATGTTTGTTTTGAATTAACTTTTTTTCATTTAAGTTTGAATTATTATTTAAATGATTTTCAATTAATTGATGGGTAAGTCTTACTTTGTCTCTTATTGGCCTTAAATACACTCTATACGGTTCAAAACTATTTCCAGTTGCTTTTTTAATTTTTGCAGAACATTCTTCCATTGATAAATCTTGAATTAACTTAGTAAGTTCTTTTTCATATAATTTTGCAGCTTGCCACCTAGAAAATAATATTACTTTCTTAGTTACTTCAGCTGTCACATTAGGATTTCCATCTCTATCACCGCCCATCCATGATCCAAACTGAATAGGGTTAAAATCTCTTGGTAAATCCTTATTTAAATTTTTTCTAAATATATCGTTTAGTCTTTTGTAAACTTTAGGAATTGTGTCCCACAAACTATCCTCAATAACGGCTAAACCCCATCTAGCCTCATCTAATGGAGAAGGCTTGGTTCGTTTTAACTCATCTGTTTTCCATATAATTGCTATTTCTGAATATAATTGTCTATCTAGTTCGATAATCTTTGATGGATATTTTTTATATAGATGTCTCTGCTCCATAATATAAATCAAATTTGCATATTTTTGTATTAAAGTTCTTCTTTTTACTTCTGTTGGATGAGCAGTAAGAACAATCCCAATATCAAGTTTTTTTGCCTGCTCATAAATATTTTTGTCAGAAATTTTTTTGTTTTTAAATAAGCCTTCAATTATATCTTCTATAAACAAATTTTGATTTTTACTTTTAAAATACGGGTTTTCGTACTCATTTAACTTTCTTGATGCATCAAGGGACTCTACTAGATTTAGTAAATTTAAAATGTGTGAAAATGCTCTACTTAATTTAAATGTATTCTCCGGAGTTAGTTTTTTAACTTCTTTTGAAATTCTTGATAATACTTTTCTTTTATTTTTATCAGAGAGAGTATTTTTTGATAGCACTCTAAATTTTTCGACAATTTTAAAAAATGCTATACCTTCTTGATCTTTAATAACTCTACCTAGGAAAGTACCTAATAATCTAAAATCCTCTCTTAAAAGCTTAGTAGGTATTCTCTCATAGTAAAGATCTCTTTTCTTCATTATTTAAAATAAATTTTTTTTGTAAAATTCCTTTTACATTTGTTTTTACACTAAAAAAGAACCCAGAATATGTAAATTTTTGCAAATCTGCTTTGTTCATGCCTTTAGTTGCTGTTGAAACATAAAGCTCATTAGTATTTTTGCCACCAAAAGCACAATTAGTAATATTTTTTGCAGGAAACCGTATTCTATGAATTAATTTTGCTTTGTTGTTAAACACAGAAACACAGGCTCCATGAAAATGAGCTACCCATAAATTTTTGTTTTTGTCTAAAGTCATTCCATCAGGAACCCCTTCATTTACAGAAAATTTTTTGAATATTTTTTTATTTATTATTTTATTATTTTTGTTAATTTTTATTTTATAAATAATTTTTTTAGCACTGTCAGTGTGATAAAAATTAAATTTATCAATAAAAGCCGGTCCATTAGTAATTCTATAATTTTTATCTATCTTTGACAATTTCAAATTCTTGTCTAATTTATATAAAGATCCTTTTTCAATTTTTCTCTCTAAATTATCCATTGTACCAAACCATAGATTTCCTTCTGAGTCAGTTTTACCATCATTAATTCTGTTTAGTTTAATTTCTGATTCTATAAAAATTGATTTTAGAATTTTTTTTGATTTAAGATTTTGAATTCTTAATTCACCTTGGAGCCCTAATATAAAAACATGCTTTTCTATATGAGCAATGAAACCAATTTCTTTATTTACCTTAAGTATTTTTTTTTTATTATTTTTTATATTCAAAGAACAAATTCGTTTTTTTTTAATATCGACAAAGTAAATTGAATTATGCTCTTTAACCCATAGAGTGCCCTCTCCTAAAGTACATCTTAATTTCCAAATAGGTCTTGGATCTGAGGTTTTTATTTTATTCATTTACTTCAAACTCCTTTATAAAATCCTCATCTGGACTAATACCAATACCTATATTATCATTTACTGATGCAAAACCGTTTTTGTTTTTAACTTGGTCTAAAATTGAAAATTCTTCCTTAGGTAAATCTGTGATAAAAATATTTTTTTCTGTTGTATCAAACTCAAGCATAGATTTAGATGGAAATAAACTACCAGGCATATCTGGTTGAGCTGTCAATAAATGAAGGTTAACTGCAATACTTATTGCTGAGCCCCATACATGGTTAATTACTGGTATAAAGTTTGCTTGTGCTAATGCTGCAATTTTTAAATATTCTGTAATACCCCCAAGTCCACAAACCTCTGGTTGAGCTATATCAATACCTTTATGTGATATTAATTTATTCCAACCATATTTGGTAAATTCAGCCTCTCCTCCTGCAATGCTGGTAGAGATTTTTTGTTTCAATTCTCTGTAACCCTCATAATCTTCAGGAGCAACAGGTTCTTCAAACCAATAAATATCTAGTTCGTCTAAACCTTTTCCAACATAAAGAGCATCTTTCAAATTATAAGCGTGATTTGCATCAACCATTAATTTAAAATCTTTTCCAATAGAGTCTCTTACTGCTTGAACTAACTTTAAATCTTCTTTTGGACCTAATCCAACTTTCATTTTCATAGCTTTAAAATTTTTTGATTTTATTTGCTTAGACTCTTCTTTAAATAAGGCGACCAATTCATCAACTGATTTTTTTTGTAACATCATTCCGTATCCATACACTGGAACTTCATTATTACATTTGCCACCGACAAGTTGGTAAAGAGGAGTATTTGTTTTCTTCCCAAGAATATCCCATAAAGCAATATCTACACCTGATAATGCTTGAATTGGCATTCCCTTTTGACCACTATCTCTTAAAAGATTGTATACTTTTTGCCAGATATGTTCTTTATTTAAAGGATCTTCACCAATTACTAAAGGCTGTATAACCTTTTCCACAATAAATTTGTTCCCTAAAGCTATATTTCCAGGGCCAAAACATTCACCCCAACCAATTATTCCTTCATCTGTTTGAACTTCAACCAGGTGGGCCGTACGATGTTTGTAATATTGTTGTGAATATCCAAGTTCTTGTTCTAACTCATATTTAAGTACATGACTTTTAATAGAAGTTATTTTCACAACAAAATTATAAAGCAACTACCTTTGAGTTTTGCTCTCCTAAGTTTTCAACTGATAATTTCATCATATCACCAGCTTGTAAGAACTGCTGTGGCTTCATTCCCATTCCTACTCCTGGAGGTGTCCCAGTTGTAATAATATCCCCTGGTAAAAGTGTCATATATTTACTCAAATAAGATACTATCACATCAACATTAAATATCATCGTACTTGTATTACCTGTTTGCATTCTTTTTCCATTTACATCCAAGCTCATTTTTAAATTATTAACGTCTGATATTTCATCTTTTGTAACCAAATGTGGACCAACTGGGCCGTAAGTGTCATGAGATTTTCCTTTAACCCATTGTCCCATTTTTTCAAGTTGCCACTCACGTTCACTTACATCATTTACTAAACAATAACCTAAAATATGATCTTGAGATTGATTTTCTGAAATATGTTTAGCTTCTTTACCAATTACAATACCAAGCTCTACCTCCCAGTCTAATTTTTTTGATCCAGAAACTATTTCAACATCATCGTTGGGTCCAACTATACAGCTAGTTGCCTTCATAAAAACTATTGGTTCTTTTGGAATATCAGCACCAACTTCAGCAGCATGATCTGAATAATTAAGGCCTATAGCTATAAACTTACGTGGGCTAGTTATACAAGAGCCTATTCTTTCCTTTGAGGATAATTCAGGTAAATTTGATAAATCAGCATTTTGTAACTTTGCAAAAGTCTCAAAGTTTAAAAAATCAGGATTTAAATCCTTAATATGAGAGCTTATATCCCTAATTTTACCATCCTTATCCATAATAGCTGGCTTTTCACTTCCTTTTTGTCCTATTCTTAATAATTTCATATTTATCCTTTTGTTATTTAATTATATTGAAATTCCACCATCAACATGAATTGTACTTCCTGTTGTAAATGTTGCATCATCGCTAGCTAAATAAACAGCCACAGCTGCTATTTCTTCTGCTGTACCTAATCTTCCCATAGGTTGTCTTGCTATAAAATCTTTTTTTGCTTGGACAGGATCTGGGCTTTGATTGACCCTATCTTGCCATGAAGGCGAATAAACTGTACCTGGCGCAATTGAATTACATCTAATATTTTTTTTAACGAAATCTGCTGCAATCGCCTTTGTTAAACCAATCACTGCACCCTTTGTTGTTCCGTAAACAAATCTATTAGGAAAACCTTTAAAGCTAGATGCACATGAAGATATATTAATAATACTTCCACCTTTTTGTTTGATCATTAAAGGTAAAATAGCTTTACACATAAAGTACATCGACTTGACGTTTACATTAGAAGAAAAATCCCAATCTTTTTCATCGCATTCTAATATGGTTCCATGATGAACAAATCCAACAGCATTAAATAAAACATCAACTCTATCTAAAGTTTTAGTAAACTCTAAAATTGCATTGTTGTCTGTTGAGTCTAACTTTTGCACTTTAATCTCAGGATATTCTTTGTTTAAATCACCTAAAGTTTTATCATTTAAATCGGTAGCAGTTACATGAGCACCCTCTTTATGAAATGCTATTGCTGTTGCTTTTCCAATCCCTTGGCCTGCTGCTGTTACGAGGATTTTTTTACCTTCTAATCTTCTGCTCATTTTTTATTTATCCTTTCGATTTCATTGTAAAGTGAACTATGATCAGTGTTTCCATGACCATTATCGACAAGGGTTTTATACATTTCTTTCACTAAATTTGAAATAGGTAAATGTGTATTATATGAATTTGCACACTCTAAAATGTTATTCATATCTTTTAAATGGGTAAATGTTTTACCTTTTGGAGTAAAATCTTTATCTATCATTCTTTTTCCATGAGTTTGTAAAATTTTACTATCAGCCCAACCTCCAGAAAGAGCTTTGATTAGTTTTAATGGGTCAGCACCAGCTTTTTCACACAAAGTTATTGCCTCTGCAACCGCTCCTATGGTAACCCCTACCACAATTTGATTTGCTAACTTTGAAACTTGCCCACTGCCAATAGGTCCAACTAAAGTTGGTTGTCCCATAGCTTTTAAAATATTTATAGAATTATCAAAGACACTTTGCTCTCCTCCAACCATTATAGCTAAAGAGGCTTCTTCAGCTCCAATAGTTCCTCCTGAAACTGGTGCATCTAAATAATTTATATTTTTTGATTTAAGACTGTTTCCATATTTTGTTGCTGTTGTTGGTTTAACTGAACTCATATCAATAACAGTTGATCCAGATTTTAAATTTTCTAAAAAATCTGAATTATTCATTATTGCATCAACAGCTCCATCATCTGTTAACATTGTAATAATAAAGTCATTATCTTTTACAACTTCACCTAAAGTTTTTGATATTTCAGCGCCAAACTCTTTCAAAGGTTCTGCTTTATTAATTGAACGATTGAATACTTTTAGTTTAAAATCTGATTTTAATAAATTTTTAGCCATTGGCAGGCCCATAAGACCTGTTCCAATAAAGCCTATTTTCATCATGGTTTCGGTTTAAACTCGTGGAAGTTTTGTGTCATTGCTTCTGGGAAAAACATAACACATGCTAATACAATTAACTGAATAACTATAAATGGAGCAAAACCTCTAAATATATCTGTTAATGAAATATGTGGAGGAGCAACAGATTTTAAATAAAAAGCGGCAGGCCCAAACGGTGGACTTAAAAATGAAACTTGCATATTTACACAAAATAATATTCCAAACCAAATTGGATCAAATCCAAGAGCTATAACTATTGGTAAAAATACGGGCATTGCTAACAATACAATTCCAACCCAATCCATAAATGCTCCCATAATCAAAAACATAATCTGCATCATGAAGATTAAATACATTGGTTTTAAATCATAAGCTAAAATAGTTTCTGCTACATATTTAGGACCTCCGGCAAGAGAATAAGCACCTGCTAAAACTGTAGCACCAAAAGTAATAGTTAAAATAGTTCCTGATGCTTTAAAAGTTCTTGTTAATGCATCTTTAAATAAAAACCACGTAAGTTCTTTTCTTGCAAAAATTATAATTAATGTAGCAACTACTCCCATACCAGCTGCTTCTGTTATTCCTGTCATTCCAGAATAAATTGAACCTAATACAATTATTACAATACCAATAGGTGGTAAAAGACCTGGGAGGTATGACATTTTTTCTTTTAAAGTTAAAGCAGGCTCATCACTTAAAGGTGCCAAATGCGGTTGTAATCTTGTACGAATTAAAATGTATGTAATAATTAAACCTGAAATCATTAAACCAGGAACAATGGCTTCTTGGAATAACATTGTAATAGAAGTCTCTGTTGTTAATCCATAAATAATTAAAACAATTGAGGGTGGTATCATTGTTCCCAAAGATCCTGATGCACAAATTATACCAATCGACATATCTTGATCATATTTTAATCTCAACATTTGAGGCAGTGCAATCAAACCTAATAAAACTATTTCTCCACCAATAATTCCACTCATCGCCGCCATAATTGTTGCCATGATGGCAGTAACGACTCCTACTCCACCTCTAGTCTTTCTTAACCACGCATTTAAAGCGTCATAAAGATCTCTTGCGATGTTCGAACGTTCGAGCAAGGAGGCCATAAATATAAATAATGGAACAGATAAAAAGGAATAAGTGACAACAAGAGAATAGTATCTTGAAAGTAATATACCTAGTGCATGTTCACCTATGTATAAAAATACTAGTACTGCACCCATAAAACCAGATGCAAAACCCATTGGGACACCTATAGATATAAGTAATAATAATCCTACTATAAGTATTATCGAAAGTGATCCTATATCCATTTTATTTCAATTCTTTAGAAGGGTCGTATTGTTTTTCTTTAGGATTTCTCCAATCAATAATCAAATTATTTACAGATTGAACAGCAATAAGAAAAACACATAAAAGTGTTAGTGGCTTCATAGTAGCAGGAATTGGTGGATCCCAATAAGTTGCAAATCTCTCCCAATTTATAAAAGATCTGTATGCATCTTCCATGCCTCCATAAATTACTGCTGCTGCAAAAAGAACAATAATTAAAGTACTAATTAGATCAAAAATTCTCTGTGTAGGTCTACTAACCCAATCATATAACAATACTATTCTAATATGACTTCTTAATCTTGTTGCATATATTCCACCAACTAAATAACAAACTCCAGCCAACCATAAGCATAGTTCATTCGCCCATAAAGTTGGTTTAAACAATACATATCTCATAAAAATTTCATACATCATCACAATTACAATTACAGGTATTAAATATTTGACTGTGTGACTTAAAAATAAGGAAACTCTATCAATCCAATTTATTGGAAAATCATCTTTACTCGCAACTTTTTGATTTTGTTCTTGTAATTCTTTATCGATCATTGCGTAAAAATTTAGGTAATTCGAAGGGCCTTTACAGGCCCTCCAAAATTTTTTTTATTACATGATACCGTTAGCTTTCATATAAGCTTTGTGTATCTCAATAAGTGCTGCAGCTTCTGGAGATTTAGTCTTCCATTCTTCCCAAGCAGCTAGAGCAGCTTGTCTGAATTTAAGTCTATCTTCTCTAGACCAGTCATGAAGAGTAACGCCCATTTCATTTAAAGCTTTAACAGCTTCTGCGTTTTTTCTCTCAACTAAGCTAGTGATAGTTCTTCCAGCAATTTCAATACCTGCTTTCATTGCACCTTTTTCATGAGGCTTTAACTTGTTCCATACTTTTGTGTTACAAGCTAAGTGGTCAGCTGGCATAGAGTGGAAACCTGGGTATGTAGCATATTTATTTTGCTCATAGTGTCCACCTGCATAGTTAGTAGCTAAAGATGAATAGTCAGCACCATCAATTAGACCAGTTTGTAAAGCAGTTGGAACTTCACCAAAGTCCATTACGATTGGTTTAGCACCTAATGCTGTAAAGATCATACTTTCCATTCCTGGAGGTGATCTAAATTTAAAGTCTTTTAATGAAGCAACATCTGGAATTGGTCTGCTAGATATTAAAGACTCGTGTCCTGGTATCCACCAACCGATTAATGTCATTCCATATTTGTTGTAAAGTGCATCAACAGCTTCTTGAGCTCCTGGGAAATTCAAGAATTCATATTGTTGATATGGGTTATCGTATCCACCCATTACATCACCTGCGAATTGGAATGCTGCATTTTTACCTGTTTGGTAACCTGCACCAGTCATATCACAATCAATAATTCCAGTTTGTGCAGAGTTAAATACCTCAGCTGACTTACCTGTTACTGATGATGAGTAGAACATTTCTATTTTTAAGCTTCCACCAGAAAACATTTCAACGTTTTTAGCGAATTGAGCAGCAACTTCACCATTTGGTGAACTAGCTGTAAAGTGAGTTTCAATCTTTAAAGTCTTTGCATTTGCAGAGCCAAATAAAGCCACTGAAACAATAGCTACAGCTGCTATAGTTTTAGATATAAGTTTAAACATTATCTTCCTCTCGTTTATGTTTTTTTTGAAAGTTAACCATAAATGATTTTTGAGATCAATAATTTCGTTTAACTTTTATATATAGAAATTATATATATTCATTGAACAGACAACTTATGGTTGTTCTAAACTACTTCTGAAATAAGAGGTTTTTTATTGAAATAACAATAAATATTATCCACTGCCATCATACTCATTGCCAATCTTGTCTCGTGTGTTGCACTTCCGATATGAGGTAGAACAAAACAGTTATCTAATTTTAAATATCTACTGTCTAAATTTGGTTCATTATTGAAAACATCTAAACCTGCTGCATAAATTTTTTTATTTTCTAATGCATCTATCAATGCATCATCATCAATAGTTGATCCTCTTGAGGTATTAATAACTACAGCATGTTTGGGTAACAAACTTATTGTTGATGAATTAAGAATATGTTTAGTCTCAGCTGTTGCTGGTGTATGAATACTTAAAAAATCACATTCTGGTAACATTGTCATTATATCAGAATAATATTTTGCACCATCTTCTAGATCATCAGAAAGTTTATTTCTATTGTAATAAATAATCTTCATACCAAATGCTTTAGCAAATTTTGCAGCCATTCTACCGATACGACCCATACCAATGATGCCTAAAGTTTTGCCTGTAACAGAATTTCCAATCATAAATTTAGTTAAATCTGGTTTTTGATTTTTCCAATTGTCTGCTCTAACTAGATTATAGGCTTCACCAATTCTTCTAGATGCAGCTAAAATCAAAAGTATAGTAGTTTCAGCTACTGCCTCATTTAACACATTGGGAGTATTTGTTACTTTAATTTTTTTTTCCTCGGCAGATTTAATTGAAATATTATCATAACCAACGCCTACTTGAGCTATAATTTTTAATTTGCCATTTAAATTTGAAAAAAAATTTACACTAATTTTATCAAAACCTGTTGAAATCATTCCGTCATAATCATTAACAATTTTTATTAATTCGCTTTCTGGAATAGGCTCGTCTTTTGGATTGAGGGTTACTTCAAATTCTTTTTGAAGTTTTTCTTCTGCTAAATCTGAGATTTTTCTAGAAACTAATATTTTTGGCTTCATATTAGTGAGAATCTCTTGGTAAACCTTTGGTATGTGATACGTCTAAATATTTGCCTCGAGAATTAATGCATGCACCATCCTCCAATTGACCAACAGTATTTCTAAATATTTCCTGCCAAGGAGTTTGATTATTTGGTTTAAATACTTTTTTATTTTTTCTTCGTTTTTTAAACTCAGCTTGAGAAATCAATAAATCAACTCTTCTTTTATTTAAGTCTATTTTTATTTTATCGTAAGTTTTAACAATTCCAAGATCTCCGCCTACTGCAGATTCTGGTGAAACATGTAAAATTGACGGACTTTCTGATGTTCCACTTTGTCTTCCATCACCCAAAGTTGGTAGATGTCTTATTCCTTTTTTTAATAATTTATCTGGTGGTTGCATGTTAACTACTTCGGCTGATCCAGGATAACCAACAGGTCCACAGCCTCTAATAATTAATAGAGAGTTCTCATCTATTTTTAAGTTCTTATCATTAAGTCTTTTGTGATAATCCTCAGGACCTTCAAAAACTATAGCTTTACATTCAAAAACATTTGGGTGGTTAGGGTTTGATAGATATTGATCTCTAAATTCTTTACTAATTACAGATGTTTTCATAATAGCAGATGAGAAAAAGTTGCTTTTCATAACTAAAAAACCAGCTTTTTCAGTCAATGCATTCTTAAATGTTTTAATTACTTTGTTATCTACATCAACTTTCTTTCTTAAATTTTCTCCTACAGTTTTTCCTGTAACTGTCTTTATTTTTGTATGAATTTTTTTGTTTTTAATTAATTCTTTCATTACCGCAGGTATTGCTCCAGCTCTGTGAAAACTTTCCATTAAGTATTCTCCTGCAGGTTGGCAATTTACTAATAAAGGAATGTTGTGCCCAAGTTTTTGCCAATCAGAAAGATCAAATTTAATTCCCATATGTTTTGCAATAGCACTTAGATGAGCTGTGCAATTACTAGATCCACCAATAGCACTTGCAACTACTACTGCGTTTTCAAAAGCTTTACGTGTCATAATTTTTGATGGGGTTAGATCTTCATGAACCATTTCAACAATTCTTTTTCCTGTTTCATAAGAAATTTGTTCTCTTTCTCTATAAGGAGCTGGAATAACAGCACCCCCTGGTAAAGACATACCTAATGCTTCAGCAACAGAGTTCATTGAAGAAGCTGTTCCCATTGTATTACAATGTCCTGCACTCGGTGCAGAAGATGCAACCATATCCATAAATTCTTCGTATTTAATTTCTCCTTTAGCTAACATTTTTCTTGCTTCCCAAACAACCATTCCTGAACCAGCTAATTTTCCTTTATAAACTCCATCTAACATTGGACCGCCTGATAAAACTATTGCAGGAATGTTTACTGTAGCAGCTGCCATTAAAGCTGCCGGAGTAGTTTTATCACATCCTGTTGTTAAGATAACTCCATCAATTGGGTATCCATACAAAACTTCAACTAATGACAAGTAAGAAAGATTTCTATCCAACATTGCTGTCGGTCTTTTTCCAGTTTCTTGAATTGGGTGAGTAGGAAATTCCATTGGTATGCCACCTGCTCTTCTAATTCCATCTTTAATTCTTTTACTCAAAGACATGAAATGTCTATTGCATGGAGATAGATCACTGCCAGATTGTGCTATTCCTATAATTGGATTGCCAGATTGTAATTCTTTTCTTGTAAGACCATAATTTAAATACCTTTCTAGATATAAGGCCGTCATGTCAGGGTTTTTTGGATTATTGAACCACTGTTGACTTCGGAAACTCTTTTTTCTTTTTTTAGGCATAATTTAAATAATGGTTTGTTTAAGTTATTGGTTATATAATAAATTTATGAATAATCTAATAGTTTTAAACAAGAATGACAATGTGGGCGTTAGCCAATTTATAATTCCTGAAAAAACTAAAATTGAAGGTCATGAGATTAGTACTATCGATCCAATCCCCTTTGGACACAAAGTTTGTTTAAAAACTATTAAAAAAGGCGATCCAATCATTAAGTATGATCAAATTATTGGTTTTGCATTAGATGATATTAAACCTGGACAACATGTCCATTCTCACAATTTAGAATTTAGAGAATTTAAAAGAGATTTTAAAGTCACAGATAAAAAATATATTATTGATGAAAAAGCAGATACCTTCTTTAACGGAATTTTAAGAGATAATGGACAGGTTGCTACTAGAAATTACATTGGGATTGTAAGTACTGTTAATTGCTCAGCAACTGTCACTAAAATGATAGTTGAGAAGATTAAATATTCTGACATTTTAAAAGATTACCCTAACATTGATGGCATAGTACCAATTACTCACTCAACAGGATGTGGAATGAATACTGAAAGTGAAGGAATGCAAATTTTCCAAAGAACTATAGATGGATTTAAAAATCATCCTAATTTTTCTCATGTATTTGTTATTGGTTTAGGATGTGAATGTGCGCAAGTCAGTTTATTTGATGAATCTCTAAAAAAACATAATCGAATTCATTTTCTAACAATACAAGATGAAGGTGGAACTAAAAAAATAGTAGATAAAGTATTATCTCAAATTAAAAATTTACTCTCTGAAGCTAATAATGTTCAAAGAACTTCGCAAACAGTAAGTCATCTAACTTTAGCTCTTCAATGTGGTGGTTCGGATGGATATTCAGGAATAACTGCAAATCCTGCACTAGGAGTTGCAGCAGATCTCTTGGTTAAGAAAGGTGGAAGTTCAATTTTATCTGAAACTCCAGAGATTTATGGAGCCGAACATTTATTAATTAATAGAGCGAGCTCACAAGAGACCGCTGATAAACTTATTAAAAGAATTGAATGGTGGAAGCATTATACTTCAATCAATAACAGTTCTATGGATAACAACCCTGCGCCAGGAAATAAAAAAGGTGGTCTAACAACTATATTAGAAAAATCCTTAGGCGCTGTTGCAAAAGGAGGAAACTCAATCCTTCAAGATGTATTGCATTATGCTGAACCTTTAAAAAATAAAGGTTTTAATTTTATGGACTCTCCTGGTTATGATCCTGTATCTGTAACCGGTCAAGTTGCATCAGGTGCTAATGTTATTTGTTTTACTACAGGACGTGGATCTTGCTTTGGTTGTAAACCAGTTCCAAGTTTAAAACTTTCAACAAACTCAGCGATGTTTGAAAGAATGTCAGAAGATATGGATATTAATTGTGGTACAATTGCTGAAGGAAAAGAAAAAGTTGAAGATGTTGGTAAAAAAATATTTGAATTAGTTGTAAATACTGCTTCAGGGAATAAGTCAAAAAGTGAAATCAACGGCTACGGTGACGAGGAGTTTAATCCTTGGCAAGTTGGTGTTGTAATGTAATTTATTTTTCCTGTGCCTCAACAAACATCCTTAATTAACGTAATTTTATTAGCCGCTGGTGGTTTTTTCATGTTTGTTTGTATGGACTCTACAGCAAAATATCTTGGAACGGTAATGCCAGTTACTCAAGCAATTTGGGGGAGATTTTTTTTTCACTTAGTATCTTTAATTATATTTTTTTTAATTTTTAAGCCAAAAGTAAATTTAAAAAAAAATTTTAAAGTCCAAATAATTAGATCGATATTAATGGTCACTGCTACCTCATTTATGTTTTATTCTTTACAGAAATTTGACTTGGTAGATATTTATGTTGTTTTTTTTACAGCTCCTTTAATCGTCTCGTTACTCTCAGCATATTTTCTAAAAGATATCTTAAGTACAAAGGGTATACTTTTAATGTTATTGAGCTTTGGCTCGATTGTTTATTCTTTAGGTCCAAGTATGAGAATATTTAGTTTAGATTTAATTTTCCCTATTGTTCCTCCAATTTGCTGGGCTCTTTATCAATTTTTTACTAAAGTTGTATCAGGTGACAATGATCCATTTGCTGCTATTTTTTATACTTCAATTTTAGGCGCAATAATTTTTAGTATTTTTATATTTTTTAACTGGGTACCATTAGAGAAGAATATCTTTTGGCTTTATTTAGTAATTCTTGGTGTGGCAGGTTTTGTAAGTCATTCTTTGATTATATACGCAATACAACTTTCTAATTTGTCATTTGTCACTAATTTCCAATATTCACAATTAGTTTGGTCTACAATTATTAATTTCTTAATTTTTGGTGTACCGTTTGATTATAATAAAATTGTTGGTGTAATAGGAATTATTGTTTTTGGTATAATGTTCATAAGAACAGAAGGTAAAAAGAAAAGTTAAATATTGAGGCTTAAATGAAAAATATAGGTTTTGTTGGTGTTGGATATATGGGCTATGGAATAGCTAAAAATATTTTAAAACATAAAAATAAGCTTTTTGTCATTGCTAATAAAAATAGAAAACCAATTGAGAAAATTATCAGCGATGGAGCCGATGAAGTAAAATCATTTGAGGATTTTTCTAGTAAAAATTTAGATGCGATGTTCATGTGTGTTACCAATACCCCCATAGCAAAATCAATATCAGAAAAAATTTCTAAAATTTTAGACAGTAAGACTTTAATTATTGATATCACTACTCATAATAAAACAGGCTCAATAGAAACTGAGGAAATATTTAAGGCAAAACAAATAAATTATGTTGAATGTCCTGTGATGGGAGGACCAGTTCAAGCAGAGGAAGGTATACTGGGAGGAATTGTTGGAGCATCAGATGAAAATTTTAAAATTGCTGAGCCATACATTAATTTTTTCTGTAAAGATTATTTTCACTTTGGGCCTGTTGGAATGGGAGCAAAATCTAAACTTTTAAATAATTTTTTAACCCTTGGAAATGCTGCGTTAATTAATCATTTAGCTAAAAGTGCTAAAGAAATGGGTTTAGATTTAAAAAAAGTATTTGATGTTGCAAAACTCGGCTCTGGAAATTCTGCAGCACTTAATAGAGTTTTTGATAATCTGTTAAAAGGTGATTTTACTGGCTTTAAATTTACAGTAAGTAATTCATTAAAAGATTTAACTTATATTCAGGATTTACTAAAAGAATTTCCTGACGCTGAAAAAGTTGCTGAAGTAAATAAAAATTATTACCAAAAAGCTATTGATGACGGTTATGGTGAAAATTTTATTAGTGAATTGATAAATAAAAAATAATTTAATTAAAGAATTTAAATTACCGAGAATCTACTAAAGCACTAGGTTGTATTCAATAAATATATTTGCACAAAACTAAAATAAATTAATTGAAATTGTATAAATTATAAATACCTTTTTTATAGAAGGAGGTTTATGTTATTACTTTCACCACCTGATACTTAGCTGAACAGCTTTTCATTTGAAAAATATAACGAAAATAAATTCCTCTCGGGATTATAATGCCAAAGAGGCAATACAAGGGAGCTCTTTAGGTATACACTTAAAGAGCGAACCCTTTAAAAACTAATTTATAGATTTTAATATTTCTAGTGGAAGTGGAGCCTCTGGGTATTTTTTTTGACACAACTTTTCATAGTTTTCACAAAAACTCATGATAGTTTTTTGAACTTCTTTTTTATCTTTATTTGAAAAATTAAGCTCTTTAATTAATTCACTGCAATTTTTTTCTAATTCTATTATTTGCTCTCCTGAAAAAAATTCTCCTGTTTCTATTTCCCAATAAGTGTCTTCAAGCTCATCATCGTTTAGATCATTTAATTTTTTTTGTAATAATTTGATAGTCTCGTCCTCAGTTTCCTTCTCTCTCATAGGAGAATTCTTAAGTTTTCCAAGGCATTTATCTCTTAATCCATCAATGAAATGAAAATAAGGTTTGCCCTCTGAAAAATCTCTAAAATGATTTGTATTAAAATACTTATCTATGGCTTTTTCTGTTGAAACCTTTTCTTTGCCCTTAATTATAGCAATTTGAACGTAAACTTCTTGGCTAATATATTCTTCAATATGATCTTTAACTTTTTGAGGTATCATTTTTTATCTTGGTAACTAATGTTCTTCTCTATACCTACTGTGACAAGCTTTACAATTACTCCACATAAATTGTTTCAGGGTTCCTCTTATATCATCGGCATCTTCAATAACAGATGTAAGTTTTATCATATCCTCAGATGCTTTTGTCATTAATGCATTAAATGCATCTTTTTCTTCCCAAACGGCTGGTAAAGCTTCAGTGTCAAATTCATCTTCAGTATTTTCAGGAAATAAATCAATCAAAACTTTGTAATTTTCACTCATTTCAATCATTAGTTTTTTTGCTTTTTCAAAATCTCCTTTTGATGAAAAAGCTTGTACTCTTTTTGCCGTACTATAGTTTTTGCTAAATAATGCTTGTCTACTTTTAACAATCTCCTCAACTGTTAATTCAGCATTACTAGATGAGACGAAAAATACGCTTAAAATTGAGAATAAAATTATTTTAATATATTTTTTTATGTGGTTAAATAAAATATGCATGTAACAAATACCCTAACAGAGTATGGTATTATTTCAAAAGCGTTACATTGGCTCAGCGCAATTATTCTATTTATACAAATACCTTTAGGGTTCTATCTAGTGGATTTAGATTTTGGTGATCAAAGAATAACCATTGAAGATATTCATGTTACGTTAGGTTTAACTGTTTTTTATATAATAATAATAAGGTTAATAAATAATATACTAAATCCTACTCCAAAATTAGATCCAAGTATTTTTAAAGGACAAAGATTTCTAGCAAAGATGAATCATGTGCTTTTATATATTGCTATTTTATCAATAACAATTTCAGGAATATTAAAAAAATTATTTAATGGGGAAACATTAACTATAATTTTTAGAGAAATTCAAATTAACGAAAATTTTGATTTAGCAGATCAGTTTTATGAAATTCATATTCTTTCAAATTATACTCTTATAGGTTTAATTATAATTCATTTAAGTGCTGTTATTATTCACAAACTATTTTTTGGAGACAATTTATTAAAGAGAATTCTTTAATCTTAATGACAAGCAATTCCAAATTTTTTTAGTCTCCAATAATTATAAGGCCAAGGAGTTAAAAAACCTACAATCAGCATTATTGGTACCACCCACCATGTTAAAATTGCGCCTCCAGTTAAAACATAGTCAGTTAAATTCATCATGATTTCCATGCTAATCATTGAAATTAAACTCATACCACAAGCTGTTTTGAATGCGTTAACAAAATTAAAATTTTGTGTCATTAAAATTATTGTTTCTAAGATAATACTTGTAATCAATCCATTGATGATTGCTAAAATCATTATTCCTAAAATTGGAAAAGGAATTTGAGTTAATTGAAAAAATAATATTGTTCCAAAGTCTCCAATAGCACAACCTAGTACACACCAAGCTGTATTTTTTGCACTTCTCCTCCAAGTATGTTTACAAGACCAATGAAATGTAGTCGCTGTCATAATTACTTACTCATATTAATTTGATATTCATACTTATCAATAGGCCAAAAGGACTTTACATAAGCCAATATACTATCAATTTCTTTATCAGATAATTGATCTTCAAATCCTATCATTTTACCTTCATAATTTTTTACTAATTTTGCTAATCCATATTTAATTATTGCATGTAAAGTTTTGTCATCATGGTGCCAAGTATGACCTGTACCATTTAATGGCGGAGCTTTTCTATGTCCATCTTCATCCATGCCTTTCCAGTTTTCAGCTCCAGCTAAATTAATCATATGACAAGAAACACAATTTTTTTCATATGCAATTTTACCTCTTTCAATCATGAGTTTAGAATCCGTTGTTATAGGAAAATGATTATGAGCACTTACTGTGTTTAAAAAACTGAATATAAAGAAACCAATTGTTAATGAAATTAGTTTAAACATATGATTGATATGGATATTTGATTTATTAAAACAAGTACATGTGTTAATTTAAGCAATGATCTTTAAGCAAGTTTTTGATACGAAATCATCAACTTATACCTATTTAATTGCGTCTGCAAAAGGTCGTGAGGCAGTCATAATTGATCCAGTAATTGAGAATGTTGAAAGCTACATTAAGTTACTAAACGAATTAGATTTAAAACTAGTTAAGGTAATAGATACCCATATTCATGCTGACCATGTAACTGGTGCAAGTAAACTTAAGCAAGCAACAAATTGCTCTACGCTAATGGGGGAACACACCCCTGCTGATACTGTAGAAATTAGAGTAAAAGATGATGAAGTAATAAAAATTGATCAAATAGATATCAAAGCGATGTATACACCTGGTCATACTTCTGACAGTTATAGTTTCTTAATGGAGAACTATTTATTTTCAGGAGATACTCTTTTAATTAATGGCACCGGTAGAACAGATTTTCAAAACGGAAGTTCAAAAGATGCTTATAATTCGATCTTTAATAGATTGTTAAAATTACCAGAGGACACAATTTTGTATCCTGGTCATGATTATAACGGTAAAGAATTTAGTACTATTGGTAATGAAAAAAAATTTAATCCAAGATTGCAGGTTAAAAATGTAGATGAATATGTTGAGCTTATGTCAAATCTTAATTTAGCAAAACCACAATTAATAGATATCAATGTAAGTAGAAACATTAAGTTAGGTGCTAGCTAAAAACAACAAATATTAAAAACCAATAAGAGATTAAGCCAGCTGATATTGTTGCAATAATATTTTTTGAGAAATAACCTACAATTACAGCAACTAATGCTCCAAAAATTTTAGGATCATTCATTTCTATAAAAGTTCCAAAATCATTTATAAATATTCCTGGAAATATTATAGCTGGGAATACTGCAGAAGGAACATATTCCAATACTGCTTTAATTTTATCTCCCAACATATCTCTACTTATTAAAGCGATCATAGTCATTCTAGTAAAGTAAGTTAATATCCCAGCAAAAATTATTGCAGTAAGAGTCATTTTTTTAACCTCAATAATAGTCCAGCTACAAATAAAGCAATTATGGGTGAAATAATTATGTAGGATTTAAATGGAGCATCAAAAAATAACAGTGAACTTAAACCACAAGTAATCATTACAATTACATGATCTAATTTTTTTAAATCCTGAACAACAATTGCTATAAATGTTAAAGGAATTGCAAATTTTAAACCAAGTTCTTCTGGAACAAATGAGCCTAAAACAATACCTGACAAGGTTGCAATTTGCCAACAAACCCACATTGTGCAGCCTGTGCCAATTAAATGATAATGTAAAAATTCTTCACTTCTATTTTTTTTGAAAAATTTATTAGACTCAGCAAATCCTTGATCGACAACAACATAAGAAATTAATAATTTTTTTATAAAAGATAATTTTTCTAAATATTCAGATAAAACCGCTCCATATAACAGATGTCGAGAATTTATAATTCCAACAGAAGTAACCGCAACTAAACTAGATGCGCCCCCTGATAACAATTGTAAAAATACTATCTGCGAAGCTCCTCCAAAAATTATAAAAGACATTGCGTAGACCAAATATGGGTGAAATCCAAGTTCGACCCCGATTGCTCCACAAATTATTCCAAATGGTATTACTGAAAGCATATGTGGAGAAATATCCAACATCCCTCGAGTAAATAATTGTTTTTTGGTAAGCATTTGCCTGTTTTATTAAAAACAAACTATGTGATCAATATTAATCGGTCTTTTAATTCCAAACTTTTCGTCAGCTTCATGTTGATGTTCATGATGGGAATGAACAAATACTGGTATTAATAAATCGCTATTAGTTTTCAAAGTATAAATAAAATTCGTACCTCTAAATTTTCGATCTACTACTTCTAGCTTTAGATTACTTTTATCGTCATGCTCAAGGTCTTCTGGTTGTAATAATAATTGCACATTTGAACCTTTTGGATAATGCTTAATAAAATTACCTTTAATTATTCCAAGATCATCATTTTCTAGTGAATTTTCTCCCGTTACTTTTGCTGGAATTAAAATTCCACGATTTAAAAAATTTACTACTTCAACTGAATTTGGAAAATGATAAACATTATAAGGATCATCAATCTGTTTAATTTGACCATCTAATATAATTGCACATTTGGTGCCAAGATAAAAAGCTTCGTAAGAGTCATGAGTTACAATTATTGTTGTAATTTTAAATTTACTTAATATTTTTTTTAATCTTACTTGAATTTCTTCTTTAAAACTTTGATCTACATTAGATAACGGTTCATCTAAAAGCAAAAGGTCAGGCTGTGTTAATAGCGATCTTGCAAGTGATGCTCTTTGTGCCTCTCCTGCACTAATTTCATGAGGAAATTTTGGTAATATTTTTTCTATATCAAGAAAATCTATAATCTCTTTAAAACTAAGTTTTTTCTTTCTTTTTCCTTTATTTCTCTCAGCGCCTAATAAAATATTTTTTTCAACTGTGTAATGAGGAAATAAACTGTTGTCCTGAAAAGCTAAAGATACGTTTCTATCTTCAGGTTCTACATTTTGATCTTTAGAAGATAATATTTTTCCGTTTAATTTTATTGAACCTTTATCAATTTTTTCTAATCCAGCTATAGTTCTAAGTATTGTAGTTTTTCCAATTCCTGAAGGACCAAGGATACACAAAGTATCCCCTTCATTTTCAATCGCAAAAGATGCATTCTTGACTTTAATCTTTCCACCTATAGTGAAATCAACATTTTTAATCTCTAAATAACTATCGCTCATTTTCCCTCAGTATATATTTAGATGTAAGCATTATAAATAGAGTTGCAATTAAAATTAAAAATAATGAGGGAACAGCTGCGGCTTCTAATAAGTCTTCTGAAGCAGATATATAAGCTGTAGTTGCAAATGTTTCAAAATTAAAAGGTCTTAAAATCAAAGTGATTGGCAATTCTCTTATTATTTCTAAAGAAATTAGTATTCCAACAAATAAAAGAGAATTTCTTAAGAAAGGTACATGAATATTCATAAAAGTTTTCTTTTTAGAGTAACCAAGTAAATATGAACTTTCATCAACAGAAATATTTATTTTTTCATAACCAGATTTTATTCCATTAAAAGCTAAAGAATAGAATCTTACAAAATAAACTAAGACAAGTCCTAGAATAGAACCAATAAACATTTTTTTAATAGATAAAAAACCTAGTGCTTTTACAACATTGTCATCAAACCAAGCAATAAAAGTGATAAATGCCACTGCTAAAATTACTCCTGGAATTGCATAACCAGAAATAGATAAAGTAGATAAAGCGTTTAAAGTTTTATTTTTAGAAACTCTATTTCCATAATTAGAAATTAAAGAAAAAATTATTAAAACTATGCTTGATAATAACATCAGGTACAAAGTGTTTAATGTTAAAGTTACTACTGGAATATCAAAGAGATTTTCAGGAAATTTTAATGTCCAATAAAGCATTTGACTTAGTGGAAATAAAAAACTTAAGAAAAAAACTACGAAGCAAATTGAGAACGCAAAAAATGCTTTAGTTCCTGATAGTTGAATTTTTTCTTTTTGTTTAAATCCACCTTTAGTATTGGCGTGATATCTTGCTTTTTTTCTAGATAAATTTTCCAAAATAAATATTGCAAAAATAAATAAAAGAAGACAAAAAGATATCCTGTTTGAGAAAGCTAAGTCATCAAATGTAATCCAAGAATTATAAATGCCTGTTGTTAAAGTATTTATAGAAAAGAAATCAACCGCCCCAAATTCGGCTAAAGTTTCCATCGCAACTAGAGAAAGGCCTGCAACAATTGCTGGTCTAGCAGCAGGTAAAATTAACGAATAAAAAGATCTAGCTTTTGAAAATCCTAAATTTCTACCTAAATCAATTAAATTTTGAGATTGATACTGAAATGATGCTCTTGAGAGAATATAAACATAAGCAAACAGTGAAAAAGATAGAGAAAGTACAGCCCCTATCAGACCATCAAACTTTGGAATACTTTGATTATAATTTGCTTCTCCAAACAAATTTTTCAATATCGAATATAAAGTTCCATAATTTTCAAAGAAAGCTGTCAATGAATATGCGTAAATATAAGGAGGTACAGCAAAAGATAATATGAGAGCCCATTTAAAAAAATTACTAAAAGGAAATTTATAAAAAGAAACTAAATAAGCCGTACTGGTTCCAATTAAAAAAGTTAAAACTAAAACACTAATCAGCAAAACTAGTGAATTAAAAATATATTCAAACAAAAAGGTATCTTTTAGAATTTGATAATAATTTGATGTATCTTCAAAAAAACTAGTAAATACAGTAACAATTGGTATAGCAACAAAAATTGATACCAGTAAAGAACTTAAAAACCAAAAATTAATTTTTTTTAAATACATTTTTACCCTTTTTTTAAGTGAACATAATCAATAGTAGGGTAAATAACTATTGAGTTATGTTCACTTTTTGAAAATTAACTTTTTAAATCGAAAACATTAATGATACGATCAATATCATCATTTCTGATCTCAGATAATTTTCTATTATTTATTTTTTTTTTAATTTTTTCACATTGTGACAAGCATGGCTCACAAGTTATCTGACCCTCTGGAGAACCACTTTTGCCTGGAGAAAAGTCTAAATTAAAATTAAATAAATTCTTTCTCACTTTTTCCTCACTTCCATCCAGCAGCTGTCATTACCTCTAATGCAGCAGCTTGATTTTTTCCATAGCTTGAAACTTTAGTTGTTAAATCTTGTTTAAAATCTAATCCTAAATTATTCACTACTAATGGATTTGGAGATACCCCAGCTATCATTGGAAACTCAAAAGTATTATTTGTAAAATGTTCCTGAGCCTCTGGTGACAATAAAAAGTCAACAAGAGCGATAGCATTTGCCTTATTAGGAGCTCCTTTTACTAAAGCTGCACAACTAATATTCATGTGTGTTCCTCTATCATTTTGATTAGGAAAAAATGCCTTCACTTTTTTAGCAGCCGCTTGTTGTTCAGCTCCTTTATTACCAGATAGCATAAGTGCCAAGTAATAAGTATTTGCTACAGCAATATCAGCTTCTCCAGCTGCGACCGCCATAATTTGAGCTCTGTCATTTCCTTTTGGTGTTCTTGCCATGTTAGAAACAACTCCTTTAGACCATTCAGCAGCAGCTTTCTTTCCATTATTCTCAATTAATGAAGCTACAAGTGACTTGTTATAAATGTTACTTGATTTCCTAATTACTAATCTACCTTTCCATTTTGGATCAGCTAGACCTTCATATGTTAATCCTGATAATTCAGCGCCACTAACTCTTTCTGGTGAGTAGTAAATTATTCTTGCTCTTTTTGCTACTCCTACCCAGTGTGTAGTTCTAAAATTTTTTGGAACAGATGATTTAATTGTTGGAGACACCAAACCACTTTGTGTCATTCCTTTAGCTTTGAAAGCTCCACATCTTCCAGCATCAGCAGTGATATAAAGATCAGCTGAAGAGTCAGCCCCTTCTTCAATCATTCTTTTTTCTAATGCACTAGCCTTTCCATTGATCAGATTTACTTTAATTCCAGTTTGGTTGGTAAATTTGCTATAAAGCTCATTATCTGCCTTGTAATGTCTTGCATTGAAGATATTTACTTCATTTGCAGCTGCAAAAGACGAGACTATTAAAGAAACAAATAAACTTATTATTGTTACTTTTCTCATTTTATCCTTTTCTTTACCCTAATTGATTTGCGAATGAGAATTATTCTCAATGCGAATGATTATCAATCGCATATTTTGTCGCGGATTACAAGGGTTATTTGATATTATTTTTCGGCCGTATTTTTATTTCCAATCGCCGATTTTACTGAATAAGAAATTTCTAAAAGCTTGAACTCTAGCTGTGTTTTTTAATGATTGTGGGTAGACAAAGTGAGCTTCTGTTATAGGTCCTTCTACTTTTGGAAGCACTTTAATTATTTTACTAGTATTTGATACTAAATATTCTGGAAGTGCAGCCAATCCCACCCCAGACTCAACACCATACAAAAGACCGCTAACACTATTAACCTTCATAATAGATTTTCTTTTTTTCCCATCATGCATTCCTATTTTTAATGCCCAATCAGGATTGTAAACTGGCGAAGGGGCTCCTTTTCCAAAGGAGATAAACTTATGTTTATTTAAGTCATTGACTGTTTTTGGCATTCCATTTTTTTCTAAGTATTTATTTGATCCATAAATATAATACTTAATATCAACTAATTTTTTCTGAATATAGTTAAGCTGTTTTGGTCTCCTCATAAATATTCCTATATCAGCTTGACGAGTACTCAAATCTAATTCTTTATCATCAAAAACAAGCTCAATCTCAATCTCTGGATTAAGCATCATAAATTCTTGAATTCTTGGTGTTAACCAGTGGGTTCCAAAACTTCTTACAGTTGTAATTGTTAATTTTCCTGTTGGTTTACTTTTTTGATCACCTAATGATGTTTCAACTTCTTTAAGTTTACTAATCACCTCATGAGCAGTTTTAAAAACATATTCTCCATTTTGCGTGAGAGTTAAGCCTCTTGCATGTCTTTCAAATAACTGCACTTTTAAATCTTGTTCTAATGATTGTATTTGTCTACTTATAGCTGATTGGCTAAGATTTAAATTAACAGTAGCATTTGTAAAGCTTCCGGCTTCAGCCACAGCATGAAAAATTTTTAATTTATCCCAATCCATTATTTATTTAAATCAACTAATACTCTTCCAGAAATTTCACCTTTTAAAATTTTAGGATAAGTCTCAATCAATTCCTCCAAACTTACTGTTAAAACAGATTTTTCCAATAATTCAAAATCAATTAATTTTGTAGCTTCTCCCCAAATGAAACTTCTTCTTTTTATACTGCAATTAGCAGAGTCCATGCCCCAAACTTTAATACCTCTCAACATAAATGGTAATAAATTTGTATTAAGTTCATTACTATTTGCATTTCCGCACACAGATATTATTCCATTTGATTTTGTTTGAGCAATTGCATTTGCCAAAATCTTTCCACCAACTGTATCAACAACTCCGTCCCACAAACCTTTGTCTATTGGGCGTGGATCTTTGTCAAATTCAGCCCTATTTATAATGTTTTTTGCACCTAATGATTTTAAAAAATCTGATTTTGAATCTTTTCCAGTTACAGCAGAAACGTTATATCCCATTTTTGTTAAAGCCATAATTGCTACACTGCCAACTCCTCCTGTTGCACCTGTTACTAAAACATCATTTACTTTTTCCCCCAATAAAATACTTTCCCTTGCTTGTATTGCGAAAGCACTCATTAATGAAGTGAAGCCCGCTGTGCCTAAAATCATAGCTTGCTTACTTGTTAAGCTATCAGGTTTTTTTACTAAAAAATCTGCATTTACTTTTGCAATTTGTGAATACCCACCAAAAAATATTTCTCCGACTCTAAATCCAGTTAAAATTATCTCGTCTCCTTCCTTAAATTTTGAATTTTCGCTTTCAATAACTTTTCCTGAAAAATCTATTCCTGGAATATGTGGAAACTCTTTAACTAAACGTCCGCCGTTTTTTAAAATCATTCCATCTTTAAAATTTAAGTCTGAATAATCTACTTTTACAGTTACATCTCCATGCCTTAAGAAACTTCTATCAATAGATTTAATCTCACGTGAGAAATTTTCACCTTCTTGATTAAGAATTAACGCTTTAAATTGGTCAGACACCCTAGTCTTTTAACGTAGTGCTGATAAATCGTAAATATCTATTTTGATAACTTAAATCCTCTTTAAATTGACCTAAGTAAAAATTGGTTACTGTTGTTGCTTGTTCTTTTTTAATACCTCTCATGGTCATACACTGATGAGTTGAATCTATGGTAACAGCTACACCTTTTGCATCTAAAGCTTCCATAAGAGAATTTGCTATTTGAACGGTTAATCTTTCTTGTGTCTGTAATCTTTTTGAAAATATTTCAACCACTCTTGCTATTTTACTTAATCCTACAACTCTTTCATTCGGTATATAGGCAACGTGAGCTTTTCCTATAATTGGAGCCATATGATGCTCGCAGTGACTTTGTACTGAGATATTTTTTTGAACAACCATATCACTATAACCCTCGACATCACCAAAAGTTTTATCTAATACTTTTTTTGCATCCTCATTATACCCTTGAAAATATTCTTTAAACGCTTTCACAACTCTTTTGGGAGTTTCTAACAATCCTTCTCTTTTAGGATCCTCTCCCATCCAAGATAAAATGGTTCTGATCGCCTCTTCAGCATCTTTGTCCGAAACCTTTTTTAAGTCTAAATTTTTGTCATCTGTGTCTTTTACTAATTTCATGGCGTCTTTTTATACAGTAAATACACAGATTTAAAAATATTTATTATATTTTGATATGTGTTAAATAATCACCCCGTATGTTCAAAAAAAGAGAAAATATCTATGATATTGAAGAGGGGAATCTTCTATCACCTAAATTTGATAATAATGGGTTGATTCCAGTCATTACCATGTGTTCAAAAACTAAAGATATACTGATGCATGGATATATGAATGTAGAAGCTCTTAAGAAGACAATTGAAACTAAAGAAGCTCACTATTTTAGTAGATCTAGAAAAGCTATTTGGCATAAAGGTAAAACAAGTGGTTTTACCCAAAAAGTTATTGAAATAAGAATTGATGATGACCAAGACTCAATATGGTTAACGGTTGATATTGGTGATGGAGCTAGTTGTCATGTTGGTTATAGATCATGTTTTTATAGATCTGTCCCTATGGGACCAATAGATAATGGAAGAAAAGTTGAAATGGAATTCCTTGAAAAAGAAAAAAAATTTGATCCTAAAAAAGTATATAAAGGACAACCAAATCCAACTAAGATTTGATTATGAAGGTGATAAGACCTTTTGGACCATCTATCGCTAAAGTTTCAATTCCACAAAATTTAATCATGGAACTAAATAACTATCTTGATAAAATTTTATCTAGTGATGAAAAAATTAAACTTCAAGATCATGGAGATAAATTGGCTGGTAATGTCAGCCAAGAGTTTAAGTTAGAAAAAGATTTTATAAATTCATCAGGATTACAAAAATTTTTTACTGAAAATGCAAAAGAATGGATTAAACAAACAGTTAATAAAGAAATTAATAAATGTGATGTAATTGAAAGCTGGATTGTAAGACAATTCGAAAACGAATATAATCCACTTCATTCTCATTCAGGTCATATATCTGGCGTTGGTTATTTAACAGTCCCAGATAATTTTGGAGAAACAATTCAAAAAAATAAAAATGAAAACTTTAATGGCCATCTACAATTAGTTCATGGTACCAAGATGTTTTTATCTCCAGTAATGTTAAATATTGAACCAAAGGTTGGTGATTTTTATTTTTTTCCAAATTATTTAATGCACACTGTTTATCCATTTAAAAATAAGTCTGCTGAAAGAAGATCTATCTCATTTAATGCATTAATTGATGATGAAATTTATGGTAGTATTGGTAAGTCTTAAAATAAATAAAAAAAATTTAAAAATTATAAATTATTGTATTATTTAAAATGGATATAAAGTTAGAGCAAATAAGAGCATTCGGACCATCAATTTTAAAAGTTCAAATACCAGAAAAACTAGTTAATGATCTAAACTTATATGTAGATCAAGTTATTAATAATGAAAAAAAATCTAAAGATTTAAATCATGGAAAAAGATTAGTCGCAGATGTGAAACAAGAATTTGTTATTGAAAAAGATTTTACTCTTAAAAGCGGATGGGGTAATTTTTTAGGAAATTGTGTGAAAGCATGGGTCAAAAAAGAAATGCAAAAAGATATTACTAAATTTGAGATAATTCAAACATGGATTGTAAGACAGTTTCAAAATGAATTTAATCCAATACATTGGCATGGTGGACATGTTTCAGGCGCAGGATTTTTAAAAGTACCTTCAAGTTTTGGGGATTTTTCTCAAGATAAAGGAAATAACACTTTTCAGGGAGGAAATTTAAATTTTATAGATGGATCTCATAGATTTATGTCTAATTCAGTATTTAAAATTAAACCTAAGGTGGGAGATTTTTATTTTTTTCCAAATTACCTAATGCACACTGTTTATCCTTTCAAGGACACTAATGAGGAACGAAGGTCAATTTCATTCAATGCTTACATAGACCAAGACATTTTTAACGTTTATGGCAGATAAAGATTATAATAATTTAAATGTTCTAGGTGAAAAACTGGAAGAATGTTCAAATAATCCTTTAACAGGTTGGTTTCGTGATGGATGTTGTAATACTGATGAAAATGATCATGGTGTTCATACTGTTTGTGCGAAAGTAACAACTGAGTTTTTAGTATGGTTAAAAGATGCAGGAAATGATCTAATAACTCCACATCCAGAATTTGGTTTTCCTGGTTTAAAAGATGGTGATGGTTGGTGTGTATGTGCTAGTTGGTACGCTAAGGCTGTTGATGCAGGTAAAGGTTGTCCAATTTTCCTAAAAAGAACTCATAAAAATACTCTAAAACATATACCTATTGAAACATTAAAGAAGTTTGCAATAGACTTATCTTAATTACATATTTCCATATCTTGGACCACCACTACCTTCTGGCGTAACCCATGTTATATTTTGAGAAGGTTCTTTAATATCACATGTTTTACAATGGATACAATTTTGGGAATTAATTACAAATTTATTTACATCATTTTCTTTTTGAACTTCATAAACCCCTGCAGGGCAATATCTTTGAGCAGGTTCATCAAATTTTACTAATGTATAATTAATTGGTAAATTAGGATCTTTAAGTTTTAAGTGAACAGGCTGATTGTCCGCATGATTGGTTCCTGTTAAATAGACTGAACTTGTTTTGTCAAAAGTTATTTCATTATCATATTTTGGATAATCTATTTTTGGCATTTGATTTGCTGGTTTCAACGTTTCATGATCAGCATGTTTATGTTTAAGAGTAAAAGGAAGTTTTCCTCTAAATAAAATTTGATCTATTCCTGTAAAAATAATTCCTAAAATTAAACCCCAACTAAAACTTGGTTTAACATTTCTGGCTTCATAAAGCTCTTTATGTAACCAGCTGTTTTTAAATTTATCTTCATAAATAGATAAATCTTTGTCTTCTTTTAAGTGTTCATTTATTGTTTCTGCAGCAATAATTCCACTTTTCATAGCAGTATGAGAACCTTTAATTTTTGGCATATTCAAAGTTCCAGCATCACAACCAACTAATAAAGCTCCAGGCATAAACATTTTTGGCAAACTTTGAAATCCACCTTCAATTAAAGCTCTTGCACCGTAAGAAATTCTTTTTCCACCTTCTATAATTTTTTTAATTGCTGGATGTGTTTTAAATCTCTGAAATTCATCATAAGGTGATAAATGTGGATTTTTGTAATCTAGACCAATTACATAGCCCAGAAAAACTTGTTTATTTTCTGCATGATACATAAAACTCCCACCATATGTATTGTTATCTAATGGCCATCCAGCTGTATGCATAACTAAGCCTTCTTCATGATTTTTATCCTCTATTTCCCAAATTTCTTTAAAACCAATTCCATATTGTTGAGGATCTTTACCTTTGTTTAATTCAAATTTTTCAATAAGTTGTTTGCCTAAGTGGCCTCTGCAACCTTCTGCAAAAACAGTTACTTTACCTAAAAGTTCAATACCAGGTTCAAAACTATCTTTTTTATTACCATCTTTATCTATGCCCATATCTTGAGTTGCAACACCTTTAACAGATCCATCTTCGTTATATAAAATTTCACTTGCTGGAAATCCTGGAAAGATTTCTACACCTAAATTTTCAGCTTGTTCAGCAAGCCATCTACATAAATTTGCAAGACTAATAATATAATTTTTATGATTTTGTTGCACCGCAGGTAGGAGCCAAGTTGGCCAACTTAAAGATTTGGTTTTTCCTAAAAATAAAAATTTTTCTTTAGTTACTTTTGTTTTGATTGGAGAATTTAATTCTCTCCAATTTGGAAGTAATTCATCTAAAGCACGCGTTTCAAATACATTTCCACTTAAAATATGAGCTCCAATCTCTGATGCTTTTTCTAATAAACAAACGTTTAGATTTGGATCTAATTGTTTTAACTTTATTGCAGTTGATAACCCTGATGGTCCTCCTCCTATAATTACAACATCATATTCCATTGATTCTCTAGACATACTCTAGTTTTTAACTGTAAGGATTATTTTTGTATAGTGTTTAATTTGTTCAGCTCTTCCATAAACTGAGGCAGTGCCTCAAATAAATCAGCTTCAAGTCCATAATCTGCAACACTGAAGATTGGAGCTTCACCATCTTTATTAATTGCAACTATAACTTTACTTTCCTTCATTCCTGCTAAATGTTGAATAGCACCTGAAATTCCAACAGCGATATATAAATCTGGTACTACCACTTTTCCTGTTTGACCTACTTGATGATCATTACTTATGTATCCAGCATCTACTGCTGCTCTTGATGCTCCAATTGCTGCACCTAGTTTGTCAGCAATTTCTGTAATTAATTTAAAATTGTCCCCACTTTGCATTCCTCTGCCACCTGATACAACAATTCTTGCTGTTCCAAGCTCAGGTCGATCAGATTTAATTTCTTCTCTTTTGATAAATTTTGTATTTGAAAACTCTTCACTAGCATCCACTTTTTCAATTGGGGCTGATCCACCTGTGCTCTCACAGGGATCGAAAGAAGTGGGTCTGATTGTAACGCACTTTTTAGCATCATTACTCTTAATTGTTGCAAAAGCGTTACCGGCATAAATTGGTCTTAAAAAAGTATCTGGTGATATTACTTTAATAATGTCGCTTACTTGTGATGTATCAAGATGAGCTGCAATTCGCGGCATCAAATTTTTTCCAAATGTATTTGCTGAACAAACAATGTGAGAATAATTTTCTGCTAGTTTAACAATCACTGGAGAAAAATTTTCTGCAGTGAAGTTTTCATAGTGAGCTCCTTCTACACTCAATACTTTTTTTACTACTGGAAGTTCAGATAATTGTTTTGCAGCATCTGCAGAATTTTGACCAATAATTACAGCATGAACATCTGAGTCAATTTGAGATGCTGCTGTAGCTGCATTAAGAGTAAATGGTCTCAACTCTTTATTATTGTGTTCTGCTATAAGTAAAACTGCCATTAAATTACCTTCGCCTCATTTTTTAATTTTTGAACTAATTCTGCAACATTTGCTACTTTTATGCCTGCTTTTCTTTTTGGAGGTTCCTCTACTTTTAATTGCTCTAATCTTGGTGATACATTTACGCCTAAATCAGAAGCTACAATTTCCTCTATAGGTTTTTTCTTAGCCTTCATTATATTTGGTAGTGATGCATATCTTGGTTCATTCAGCCTAAGATCACAAGTTACAATAGCTGGAACATTTATTTCAATTGTTTCAAGACCTTCGTCTATTTCTCTTGTTACTTCTAACTTATTATCTTTCACATCAATCTTTGAGGCGAATGTCGCTTGTGGCCAATTTAATAAAGCACTCAACATTTGACCTGTTTGATTGCAGTCATCATCAATTGCTTGTTTGCCCATAAACACTAAATCTGGTTTTTCTTTATCTACTATTTTTTGTAAAATTTTTGAAACAGCAAGTGGCTCTAATATTCCGTCTGCTTTTACGTGAATACCTCTATCTGCTCCAACTGCTAAAGCTTTTCTAACAGTCTCTTGAGCTTTTTCTTCACCAACAGTTATTGCAACTACTTCTGTGGCTTTGCCTGCTTCTTTAATTTTTACAGCTTCCTCTATCGCATTATCATCAGGGGGATTAGTTGACATTTTAACATTGTCAGTAACTACACCAGTTCCATCTTCTTTTACTCTGATTTGTACGTTGTAATCAATAACTCTTTTTACAGCTACTAAAATTTTCATTAGGCTCTCAATAAATTATTTTCTGAATCGTATGGACTTTCATCTAAGACGGTAGCGTCGTACATTTCACCTAATATATCAACTTGTAATTTGTCGCCTACATTTGAGAAATCTGGTTTAACCATCGCTAGCGCTATTGACTTATCTAATCTAAACCCAAATTCACCTCCAGTTGCTCTTCCAACAACTTTTCCGTCTTTAAAAATTGGGTTATTTCCAAGCACATCTGCATCTTTGGTATTATGAACTTCTAAAGTAACTAATTTATTATCAAAACCCTTTTCTCTCCATTTGTTTAGTGCTTCTAAACCAATAAAGTTACCTTTGTTTGGATGAACAAATCTATCAAGACCAGATTCGTATGGTGAATATTCAATTGATAATTCTGTACCAACTAGTTTGTATGATTTTTCAACTCTTAAACTATTCATAGCCCTAATTCCAAAAGGTTTAATTCCTAAATCTTTTCCTGCTTCCATTAATTTATCAAAAATATGGTTTTGATATTCAATTGGATGGTGTAGTTCCCAACCGAGCTCACCTACAAAATTAACTCTCATTGCATTTACTGGAGCGTATCCAACATTCACATTTTTAGCAGTAAGCCATTTGAAATTCTCATTTGAAAAATCATCTGTTGAAACCTTCTGCATTAATTGTCTAGCCTTAGGACCTGCTACTACTAGAACTCCTGTACTGTTTGTTAGATCTTCAAATATTACTGATCCGTTATCTGGCATCCATTTTTGTATCCAGTCATGATCCAATCTTAAATTCGCTCCAGCAGAAACTAGATAATAGCTATTTTCTGCTTCTTTCATTATTGTAAATTCTGAATGCACCCCACCTTTAGTATTTAAAGCATGACATAAATTTATTCTTCCAATCTTTTTTGGAAGTTTATTAGCTACTAAATAATCCAAAAATTCCTCTGCTTTAGGCCCCTTAATTCTACATTTTGCAAACGCTGTCATATCTAAAAGACCTACATTTTCTTTTACATTTTGACATTCTTTTTTAATAGCATCAAACCATTTCGATCTTCTAAATGACCAATCATCTTTTTGTTCCATTCCATCTGTTGCAAAAAAATTAGGTCTTTCCCATCCAAACTTCTGACCAAACACAGCACCTAAATTTTTCATTCTTTCATAACATGGCGCTGTCCTTAGTGGTCTTGCTGCGGGTCTTTCTTCATCTGGATAATGAACTATGAAGACATGACTATATGCTTCTTCATTTTTTGCTTTTAAATAAGATTTAGTTGCGTAATTTCCATAACGTCTTGGTTCAACTCCCAACATATCAATCGTAGGTTCACCATCAACTATCCATTCTGCTAATTGCCATCCTGCACCACCTGCTGCTGTTATTCCAAAGCTATGTCCTTCATTAATCCAAAAATTTTTAAGTCCCCAAGCTGGTCCAACAATTGGATTTCCATCAGGAGTGTAGCAAATTGCTCCGTTATAAACTTTTTTTACCCCAACCTCTCCAAAAGCAGGAACTCTATGAATTGCTCCTTCTATATGTGGAGCTAATCTGTCTAAGTCTTCTTGGAATAATTCATATTCAGAATTTTTTGATGGCCCCTCCACGTAACAAGCTGGTGCACCATCTTCATAAGGGCCTAAAATTAATCCTCCAGCTTCTTCTCTCATATACCATCTGCTATCACTATCTCTTAAGACTCCCATTTCTGGTAATCCATCTTTCTTTCTTTTTTGAATCGCCGGATGCGGTTCTGTAACAATGTATTGATGTTCAACAGGTATTACTGGAATATCTAATCCAACCATTTCACCGGTTTGTCTCGCAAAATTTCCAGAACAAGAAATAACATGTTCGCACTCTATTGATCCTTTATCTGTTTCTACAACCCATCCATCTTTAGTTTGTCTCATTGATAGAACTGTTGTGTTTCTATAAATTTCTGCTCCTCTATTTCTTGCACCTGTAGCTAAAGCTTGCGTTAAATCTGCTGGTTGAATGTATCCATCTTCTGGATGTTGTATTGCACCAACCAAATCATCTGTATGACATAACGGCCAAATTTCTTTTACTTGTTCTGGTTTCAAAAATTTAACATCCACTCCAATAGTTCGAGCAACACCTGCATATTGATGGTACTCATCCATTCTATCTTTTGTGCTTGCTAAACGAATATTTGAAACAACGCTAAAGCCAACATTTTTTCCGGTTTCTTCTTCAAGTGTTTTGTAAAGATTAACTGCGTATTTGTGTAGTTGTCCTACAGAATAACTCATATTAAACAAAGGTAATAAACCAGCAGCGTGCCAAGTTGATCCTGATGTTAATTCTTTTCTTTCAACAAGAACAACGTCAGACCAACCTTTTTTTGCTAAATGATAAAGAGCACTAACACCTACAACTCCTCCACCAACTACTAAAACTTTAGTTTTTGTTTTCATTCAGCGATTCCTACTAAATTTTTAATTGTTACGAAACAAAAATGTATCTTGAAAATCAAATTGAGCTTCCAAGAGGGATAGGGCTAGATACCATTGTAGTTAACCAACAGTCTTTTAAACTTCCATCTAGAGTATACTTTTCAACTTGCCAATTAAACTTGTGATAAATCTTGTTTTTATCAAGAATGATTACCTCAAATTGTGCCCATTTGTCACTACTTCCAAGCTCAGTGATTGTATGACTTAGGTGATTAATCATCATCCCATAAGATTCACTTTTTAACATCATCTTAAACTTGCTTAATGGTCCTGTTACTTTCTTGTTATTTGGGTGAGCAAAATTCCAAGTTTGTTCAATTCCACTATCTTTAAATTTAGAATCATTTTTTTGAAGCCCATTAAGTTGAATCTTTATTACTTCTTTTGGTTTAATATTGCTATTTGGATTTAATAGTTCAGCATTTGAAAAAGTCGAAGATATTAATAATAAAATTAATACTTTAAAAATAGTTTTCATTTTAAAAATAATTACTCAGATGTTTTGTATTTACTATTATTGATAATAATTACAAATAATATTGGAAGAATTAATGTCAAAAGTGTCACAACAATTAATAAAATCCCAAGTTCAGAATAATCTGCTGTAGTTTGAATTTCACCTGAAACTTTATCTTTTACTTCTCTTGTAACGGTAAAGATTTCATTTAAATACTTAGTTCCTAATGCACTTGCTGATAACGCAAGATTTGTAAAGGATGCAAAAACTGCAAAAAAAGTTGCTTTTAAGTGTGCTGGAGCATTTTTTGCTATCCATGCCAAAAGAGGAATCATTGAGACTTGTCCTAAAGGAGACTCAAGTGCTGTGTTTATTAATGCGATGAATTTAGCGTCAACCACTCCACCTGTTAGTGAAGCTGTCCAATTATGAAAACCATAATACATTCCAACACTTGGTAAAAACAAAATTGCTCCTGCAATACTTAAAACAATAATTATTTTAGCAATTGAATTATTTGCCATAAATGGTCTTAATAAAACAATACCAGCTAATGTTAAGATTGATGCAAGTAATGATAGGATGGAAAAAAACTGCTCATTAAATCCAAGCTCATCAATTTCAAACCATGTCAATCCTGGTCCAGGTCCAGGCATAGCTCTAAAAATAAAAATTATTACTGCTGTACCTACAATAGTTAATCTTAATTCTTGAGGTAATTCTTTGATCAGCTTAAACATTAAAAATAAAATAATAATTACAGAACCGATAAAAACTATCTCTTGAGCAAATGGTACTTTAAAAGATCCAATAGATAATGTGAAAATAACAAAGACTAAACTTCCTCCTAATATCCACCAATTTATTTTTGTTTTTTCATTTGCTCTCTCCTCTTTAAATTCTAAACCTTGAGATTTTAAAATTTGAATTTTTCTAAGTCTTAAATATTTTGCTAGAACAACTCCTAAGATAGATACCAGAGGTATTACAAGAGCATAGATATAAATACTTCCATATAAATTAATTTTGTCAGGTTGTTCTAAACTTTCTACATCTCTAAATAAAATTACGTTAACTAGTGCTACAAGAACTGTACCTCCAATTATTGCAAAACGTCCAAGTGTTTGCATTGTTGTATGCATTATCTTTATTTGATCTTTAGAATAATCGTTACCTGTTTCGTCAGTTAATGGCACAGCTTCGACTGTCATTGCGTCTGCAACAACATCTTGGACTACGTAACCAACTGGGGCAAGAATTACACTTATAACAAACCATGTTTCTACAGATAAAATTTGGGACATATCTTCTGTATGAATAATAAGTCCGTACATAATTAGTAAACTCACTGCAATTAATGATGCACCAAAGTAGACCATATAATTTTTTCTTTCCCAAATAAGATCTACTAAATGACCAAGTGGCATTTTTAATGCCCAAGGAATACCTGCCCAAAAACCTAGCCCTGCAAGAAATGCAGCAGACAGATTTAAATAATCTTTCACAAAGAACGTACCAACAATGCCTGTTAGACCAGATATACCTGCAGCCATATAAACCATTAACGGTGGCAAGTAGGTCCACTTAAATTGTCGACCCAAGTCTAAAAAAGTACTATCTAAAAACTTAATTACTTTATCCATTAGTCACTCAAAACTGGAAACGCCTGTCTAACTTTCAGAAAATATTTTTGATATTCCATTTTAGTACATTTGTTTTCAACATACTTAATATCATTTTTTTCCATCAAATCTTTTGCCTTTTCGTCTCTTATACCAAGCTGTAACCATAAAACTTTAGCACCAATTTTAATTGTGTCCTCTGCTATAGCATAAACTTCTTTAGATGGTCTAAAAACATCTACAATATCAACTTGATCTTTAATATCTGATATTTTAGCAAAAACCTTTTGTCCTAAAATTTTTTGACCCTCAGCTCTTGGGTTTACTGGATAAACTTTATATCCATATTCTTGCATATATTTCATTACAATTGTTGAAGCTTTAGTGGGATCATTGCTTACTCCTACCATAGCAATAGTCTTATATTTTGAGAGAATTTCCTTAATATCACTCATTTATTATTTTTTAATCTGTTTCTCACAAAATATTCTAGCTTCAGAAGCAGTCATTTGTTTTTCCAATGTTTTAGTTCCAGCTACACATGCTTCGATCGCTCTTTTTTTATTATGATCTTTAAAATTATAAATTACGAATGCACCAATAATAATAAAAACTACTATTAAAATATTTTTTATCACTATTTATTTTTCCAATTTGGTTTTCTTTTCTCTAAAAAAGCAGAAATTCCTTCTTTAGCGTCCATTGCCATCATGTTAAGAGTCATCATTTTGCTTGTATAAGCATAAGCCTTGTCTAAAGGCATTTCTAATTGTTTGTAAAAAGCTTGTTTTCCAATTTTAATTGTCAAATTAGATTTTGAGGCAATTTTGTTTGCAACCTTTAACACTTCATTATTTAATTTTGATTTTGAAAAATAATCATTTATTAATCCTATTTCTTTTGCATAATTAGCTTTGATTGGTTCTCCTGTTAACAACATTTTCATCATTGGTTTACGATTAATCTTTCTGCTTACAGCAACCATAGGTGTACTACAAAACAAACCAATATTTACACCGGGAGTAGCGAACAATGCATCTTTTGTGCTATATGCTAAATCACAACTTGCAACCAATTGACAGCCAGCAGCAAATGCTGCACCATGAACTTTAGCAACAACTGGTTTTCTGCCTTCAACAATTTGAAGCATTACTTTTGAACAAAGATTAAATAACTTAAGATATTTATCTCTCTTTTTTAAACCTCTCACTTCTTTTAAGTTGTGTCCTGCACTAAATCCTTTACCAGCGCCCTCTAATATTATTACTTTAACTTTTTTATCAGTATCTAATTTTTTTAATGCCTTTAATAAATCTGAAAGATTTTTGAATGATAAAGAGTTATAAGTTTTAGGTTCATCAATGATAATTGATGAAACTTCATTGTTAATTTTTTTAATTTTAATGTTACTAGTCATTTAATCAGTTAATCCATCGGATCTAGCCTGATTTCTTTCTATATGAATTGGTAAAACTTTGCCATAAATAGCTTTGGAGTGCTCAGGAGTGTTAACTCTCCATGGATCTAAAACATAAGCTGGAATACACATATATCTTGATTTTTGGCCTTCAACTTTTGTTACTCTATGTAAAGTAAATCTACCTTTAAATATTTGTAAATCTCCTGGCTCTAACTTCAATTGCCTAACTCTAGTTCTATCCCCTGCTATAACTTTTTGAACTTCTTCGAAATTTTCGTTTCCAGGTTCTCTGATATTTGGACAGTACTCAAATACGCCCCCCTTCTCAGGTTTTTGTATCATTAAACTTAGTGTAAATTCACAACTATCAAAATGCCATGGAAGTACTCCGTCTGGGTTCATAACATTATATGCATGACATGCTAGAGGATCTGCCCATCTGAAAATAGGAGAAACGCCTAAACAAGCAGAAACAAATTTTAAAAGTTCGTTAGTCTCATAAAGATATTTCATTTCAGAGTCTTTTGGGAAACAATCTGAATTTAAATATCCATTATATCTATTCATAAAAGTTCTTTTTGGATGATCTTTTGGTAATGAAGGATCGTCCTTTGCATACAAGTAAGCATTTATACTCTCTTTAGACATATAAACTTCGTCTAATTGTTTTTCTAACTCAGAATTCATTACCTTAAGTGATTTAGGTAAAATAAAATTTGGAAGTGTTGAACAACTATATTGATCAAGTTCTTTTTTACATTTTTTAACTAGATTTTTAATTATTTGCGAATTTAATTCGTGTATTGGATATTTTTCTAAATCTACAATAGTCTTAAGTCTATCGTTCATTTAATTTTACTTTAACTTTCCCTCTTCTCTCATTTTTGCTCTTATTTTGGTAGCTGATATTTTTTGTGTTTCTTCGTCCAAAACTATTTCCTCAATCTTGTATCCAACTCCTCTACCATAACAAATATTTGTAATGTTAGGTACTAACATTATTTTAAATTGTCCCTCAAACTCAGGGTTTAACCTTTCTTCAATATTTTTTTTTACTGTATCAAAATCAAAAGGATTGTCATCTACACCTTGTACATCTCTAATTTGAATACATACTTGTCCAGTTTTTTTAATAATTTCTTTAAACAAAGTATAATGTCCATCATGAAAAGGTTGCCATCTTCCTAACATTTGTGCTGTTGGTTTTTTGTTGTCCCATTGGTGTGTCATTTTTTTATCTCCTTTATTATTTTTGGTGCCCAATTTTTTGCATCCTGAGTTGTTACATGAAAATCAAAATTCTTAGGATTAACAAACATTTGATTTGTGTCTTCAAATCTTCCTTCTTTAATTGTATCGACCCACACTCTAAAATCTGCTGGAAACAAACTTCTTGCTTCAGGGGTTGGTGCAATGAAATCAGCAATTACATAATGACCTTCTACTTTTATTTTTAAAGCTGCCTCAGCCATTCTTTTTGCTTGCCTTACCCTTCCTTCTTTTGAAAAATCCCAATCATTTGCAGCTTTTCTTACTTCGTCAGCATTTAATCTTTTTGCATTTAAGAGTGGTGCCATTTCATTTGCTAGAGTTGTTTTACCAGCTCCAGGTAAACCCATTACCAAAATAATTTTCATTAAATATCTTCTAATGGATGATGGGACATTAATTCAAGTCCATTTTCACCAACAAGGTATTGTTGTTCAAGTTTTACACCTTCTTTACCACCAACTTTACCAATATAACTCTCAAGTGTGATTGTCATGTTCTTCTCAAAAGTTCCACCTTCTTCTCCACCATCAGTTGGATATCTTATTTGAGGCCACTCATCACATAAACCAATTCCATGAACCATACATGAATACCTATTTCCATAATATTCATCAGGCAAAACCCAAGATTTTTTAACAAATTCTTTAAAACTCATTCCTTGTTTTATTAATCTAAAATTATGATCAATTTGATTTCTAGCCATTGAATATAGTTTTTTTTGCTCATCATTAAATTTATGTCCAACTACAAAAGCTCTAGAAATATCTGCGCAATATCCATAAGGACCAACCATATCAGTATCAAAGGCAACTATTTCTCCCTGTTGAATAACTTTATTACTACTTTCTTGCATCCATGGATTTGTTCTTTCTCCTGAAGATAAAATTCTACATTCAATCCATTCGCCTCCATTTTCAATATTCGTTTTATGTAAAATTGACCACAATTCATCTTCAGTCATTCCTGGTTTAAGATCTGATCTCATTTTTGATACACCTTTTTCTGCAACTTCTATTGCTGCTTTCATACAAGTCAATTCATCAGGTGATTTTATTACCCTTGCTTGTTCTAAAATCAATTTTGCATCTACAACTTCAATGCCTTCTTTATTTAAAGCTGTAACCGCAGGACCATTTAAAACATCGATTGCAATTTTTTTTGTTTTAAAATAATTTTTTGATAAATCTTTAACTTCATTTATCCATTTTGATAATTGTAAATTTGCTTGATCTCCATTGCTGAAATAATCCCATGTGATTGCAGGTCTTATTTCGTCAATTAGATTTAAATGCTTTGATAATATTTCACAATTAAAATACTCATAAAGAATAGTTGGTCCATTGACCGGTACAAAACAATATCTTGTTAAATTATGCATATTATAGACGCTCATGTTTACAGTATCTAAAGCATAACGAACATTTACAGGATCAAATAGAATACAAGCCTCTAAATTGTTTTTTACTAATTCTTTTCTAACCCTATCTAAACGATATGATCTTAATTTATCAAAATCAATCTCGTCTTCTCTTAATCTCTTTTTAGTAATAAAATTTTGCCTTGGTTTTATTTCTGGAGCTATTTTTCTTTTAAATTTCATGATTATATAAATAATACATTAAAATTCATAAAAAGTATATTTCGCTAAAATTTCTTCACCTGGTTCAATATCTTTTAATGAAACTAAATAAAAATACTTTAAATTATTATTGTTTTTATCTTCCGGTGTCTCTTTGATTTTCTCCTCAATATTCTGACCAAAGTCATATTTAGGGAATGTGTTTGATGATAATTTAGTTACATTTGGATTTTTTGAGTGATTATAGAAACCACCAAGAGGAGTTCTAATATACATGTCTTGAAAATCATCGTCTTTCACATGTGATATCCCTATAAAAGAATTTTTCTTAATTTTGGTTATAGAAAATAAACCCAAACCATCAATTTTTGAGTCTTTTATAGTAAGATTTTTTGGCAACGGTCTATACATCTTTCGTAACCCTGTACAAACCTAACCAAGCATTTACATCTTTGCTAGCAATATAGTCTGATTTAAAAAACTCTATTTCTTCCCATTTATTATTTTGGTTTAAACTTATGATTTTTTTATCAAATCCATATTCTTCATGAATACCTTCGTTAATAGTAAAACAAATTAACCCACCTGGTTTTGTTATTCTTATAAACTCATCTAATGCATTTGGTTTTACATGCCCAAAAGTAAATGTTCCAACACACATAACTCCGCCATAAAAGTTATTCTCAACTTCTATTGGTTTATTTAAATCAACTTTTACTAATTTTTGATAAAGATCTTTTGGTACAGTATCTAATAAAGTTTGAGATAAATCAGCTCCATGAAAATTTTTAAAACTATATTTTTTAAGCTCTATTCCAACTAAACCTGTTCCACATCCAGCATCAAAAATTAAAGTATCTTTATTTTTTTCATATTTGTTAAATATTTCTGCGGTTTCTTTAGGTCCTGTATAGTTCCAATCAACCATGTCTTTATTGTATTTATCTTTATCTCCCCACTCATCGTAGTACTTCATAACTTCATCAGTAGTTTTAAGTTTATAAATTGGAATTTTGTTTCCTACGTCTTTTTGAGCCATTAGCTTCTCATTTTTTGGCCACTTGGATCATAAAGTGGTTCTTTAATTATTGAACAATTAAATAAATCTCCATTAATCTCTACTTGAATTTTATTTTCAGAATTAATGGATTTTTGATCAACAAAACTAAACGCTACACTTTTATTTACAAAATGAGCAAAACCACCTGAAGTTACATAACCAATACTTTGATCGCCATTCATAACAGCTTCATTATTTGTTACATCAATTTCATTTGTTTCAACAATTAATGGTATGAGTTTATTTGAAGAATTTTCCTTTTGTGCGCTTTCTTTACCAATAAACTCTTTATCCCAATTAATAAAAACATCTAAGCCTGTCTCTTTTGCAGTAAAATCTGGTCTATAATCTAAAGTCCAAGCTCCCCAATTTTTCTCTAACCTCATTGACATTAATGCTCTTCCACCAAATGGTTTAATATTAAATTCTTTTCCTGCTTCCATTAATTCTTCATAAAGTTTTAATTGATAGTGAGGTGCTACATAAATTTCATATCCGAGTTCGCCAGTAAATGAAATTCTATTTATTATTGCTGGAACTCCTCCAACAAACATCCTTCTAGAATCTCTAAATTTAAATTTTTCATTTGAAACATCATCTCTTACTATTTTTTCTAAAACCTTTCTTGAATTAGGTCCTGCAATTGATAATCCATGGAACTCATCAGATCTATTTTTATAATTTAAATTAAATTTATCTAAGTGACTTTCAAACCAACGTCTATGCATTTCTTGAGCAGCGCCAGAGCCAAACACCATAAATTCATTTTCATCTAAACATGCCACAGTTAGATCACCACATAATTTTCCTCTATATGACAACATTGGTGATAAAGATATTCTTCCAGGTTTTGGGAGTCTTCCAGCCATTATATGATCTAAAAATTTTCTAGCATCTGGACCTTTGAATTCATGTTTTGAAAAGTTAGCAACCTCGATTAAACCAACATTTTCTCTTACATTAATAACTTCATTTGAAACATAGTCATGTGATCTCGATCTTTTAATAGTAGGCTCTTCGTGAGCATCTTCTTTATTGTTCGCAAACCACAAAACGTTTTCTAAACCAAAACTATCTCCCATAACAGCTCCTTGATTTACAAAACGATCATAAAGAGCTGTTGTTTTTTGTTTTCTTCCCTTTGGTAAAGTTTCATTTGGAAAAGTCATAATAAATCTTCGCTCATAATTTTCTGAAGATTTAATGGTTCCATACTGAGGTGAAGCATAATCTCCAAAACGAGCAACATCCATTGCCCAAACATCAATAGAAGGCTCTCCATCAATAATCCATTCAGCAATACATTTCCCGACACCGCCCCCTTGGCAAAATCCAGCCATAACACCAACTGCAACCCAATAATTTTTCATACCTGGTACTGGACCAATCAAAGGGCTTCCGTCTGGACCAAAAGTAAAAGGACCATTAACTATATTTTTTATACCTGCACGCTCTAAAGCTGGCATTCTTTCAAAACCAATTGCTAATCTATCTTCTATATTATCCAACTTCGGCTCAAGTAACTCATGACCAAAATTCATTGGTGTACCTTCTACTTTCCAAGGTGTTGATTTTGGCTCATAGGTTCCAAGCAACATTCCTTTACCTTCTTGTCTAAAGTAAATATTTCCCTCAAAATCTGTTCCTATTGGCAATCTTTGGTCACCCATTGCTTCTATTTCAGGAATAGGTTCAGTGATTAGATAATGGTGCTCCATTGGTTGTACAGGAAGATTTAACCCAGCTAATTGTCCAACTTCTCTTGCCCAAAGTCCACCTGCATTAATTACTATTTCAGCATTTATATTTCCTTTGTCGGTAAATACTTCCCATGAACCATCTTTTTTTTGTTTAGTATCTTTAACCACTGTGTGGGTATAATACTTACCACCATGAACTTTTGCAGCTTTTGCAAAAGCGTATGTAACTCCTGATGGATCAACCTCTCCATCAATAGGATCCCATAATGCTAACAAATATCTAGACGGATCAATTAATGGATGTTTCTTTTTTACTTCTTCTAGAGAAATAAATTCTTGATCAAGTCCCATGTATCTAGCTTTTGATCTTTCTCTTTTTAAATAATCAGCCCACACTTCATTTGATGCTAAATAAAATCCTCCACTGGGTTTAAAGCCAACAGAATGACCAGACTCTTTTTCTATCTCTTTATATAAACCTATTGTGTAAGCCATCATCCGAGAGATATTAGGGTCAGATGAAATTACATGAACATTCCCTGCAGCATGCCAAGATGAACCAGATGTAAGCTCATTTCTTTCGAGCAAGATACAATCCTTTAATCCAAATTTAGATAAATGATAAAGAATAGAGCACCCTACTACACCACCTCCTATGATTACCACCTTCGCATGCTTTTCCATTAGTATTTAATTTCCTTGTTTACTTTTTTTAAAGATTTATCTGTACCATGGTGGAAATGTTTACTCATATCTGGCATATATTTCATTGAAATTGGTTTTTTACCAATTGCAACTGACATTTCTCTTACGTGATGTGCTTCTGCTCCACAACATATACCAATAAAATTTATTTTATTTTTTACACAATCTTTTGCGAACTCTGCCATTTCAAATCTGTTACAAAACAAATTATCTAAAGCTACTGGGAATGCATTTCCACCTGGAATACAGTCGCAACCATGATCAGTGATATTTAAGAAACCAGGTTCTTCCTCTGTTGTTCTGTAAGGTACTGGAAGTCCAGCAACATGACATGAAACTTTTTCTCTAACCTTTTTTAATAATTTCATTGTCATTTCAGGTCCTCGATAACAATTTAAACCAACTACATCCGCGCCTAAATCTTCCATCATTTTGCACGCATCTTCAGTAGTATGACCTTCTCTAGTTTTATCCCCTCTAGGAATTGCAAAATTACAAACTGCAATAAGTCCTGCATCCTTAATTGCTTTTAATGCTATTTTCATTTCTTCTGTCCAATTTATTGTTTCTGCTATTACAAAATCAACACCAGCCTCTTTTGCCCAAGCTACTTGTTCTTCATACATTTGTTGACATTGTTTGTGAGTATTAGGATCCCCTGGATCAAATACATTTGTATTAGCAACGTCTCCGCAAACCATAAGATCTAAATCTTTAAACTCAGCAGCAGCATCTTTTGCAATTTTAAGAGCACCTTTTTGCATTGGTTCTAACAAATGTTCTTTACCAATTATTCTGAGCTTTTCTCTATGACCGTAATAAGTAAATGCTTGAACAACATCAGATCCCGCTCTAATAAATTCTCTATGTAACTGAGTTACTACTTCCGGATGTTCTAAAACTACTTCTGGAACAAATGGGCCTGCTGATAAATATCCTCTTCTTTCCATTGCAAAAAGATATCCTTCGGCACACATTATTGGGCCTTCATTTAATCTAGTAATAAGATCTTTTTTCATAATTTATCCTTTCATTTCATTATATTGTTTGCAACCCATTTGTGGAAATAATGGGTGGGATTATCCATCACAGGTGAAAAGTTTCCCCCATTATAAGATGGTGATTTTCTCCCATCTTGCATTCCCTCAATTATATTTAAATCTTCACTTTGAACTCCTTTCCAAAGTTCAAAGTTTTGTTTTCTAAGTGATTTAAATTTTTTCGAATTTGCCGCTTCGTTACCAACATAAAAAATTTCCATATGTTCTTTTGTATACTCATTATTTACTGGTTCTAACCAGTAGGCGTAAAAATGGTCTTTATGAATCCCAAGCATTACATTTGGGAAAAGAGCAACATATTCAGCAATATGCTCTTGATCTTTTGGCCAGTTTGGAAATGTTGGAAATTTTAAATTACTTTTAAACATTGGATTATAAACCATTGTGCCTTGTCCAGCAAAACGATTAGGTAATCCTTGAATATGATAATGATCATCAATTTTTGAGTAAGAGTTTAATCCAGGATGAACCCAGGGTAGATGATAACTTTCGCAATAATTTTCTATTGCAAATTTCCAGTTACATTTAGCATTTAAATTAAAATAACCATAATCTTTTGAATAAACGATTAAATCTCTATCTTTAATTGGCCAGAATTTTTTCCATCTATCACTTAAAGGTTTAATATATTTTTCAAAATCAATTTCATTATTATTTAAATTAACAAAAATTAAATCTAACCAAACATGAGATCTAACTTCCTTAAGCCCACTTTTTGATTTACTAAATTTATTACAATTATGTTTATTCATTCCACCAATATGAGGTGTGGCTATTAACTTGCCACTCATATCGTAGGACCAAGAGTGATAAGGACATCTTATTACATTCTTAATTTTACATTTTTCTTTAAGAA
>CABZHY010000001.1 GCA_902525565.1 uncultured Pelagibacteraceae bacterium | reverse complement strand
CAAAAAAACTTTTAGAAATTTATCCTGAAGAAAAAGAAGGTATTCTTGATAAAAAATTTGCATCATTAGTGAATAAAAAAACATGCTTGGATATTGCAAAAAAAATCAACTTAGCTAGTTATGTTAAAACACTGAATCCCAACAATAAAAAAATAAAAATTGAAGATAAAATTATATCTGATAGCTGTGAAGCATTAATTGGAGCTATATATCTAGATAAAGGTTTTACAATTGTTGAAAAAATAATTTTAAACTTGTGGCAAGATCATATTAAAAAAAGTGTTGTAACCGAAATAGACGCAAAAACAAAGCTACAGGAATCAACTTTAAAAAAATTTAAAAAATTACCCACTTATAAATTGATTTCAAATACTGGTCCAAGACACAAACCTATATTTAAAGTTGGAGTAAAATTACCAAATACAAAATATTTTATTGCTACTGGAAAATCAAAGAAAGAAGCCGAACAAAATGCTGCTATAGAATGCTTAAAAAATATAAATAAAAAATGAATTGGTCTGACGAAGGATTTTTAATAAGCAAAACAAGATATAATGAAAATTCATTAATTGCTGAATTATTTACAAAAGATAAAGGAAAGATATCTGGAATTATATTTGGTGGTACTTCAAAAAAAATTAAAAATTACCTTCAAATTGGCAACAAACTACATGTTAATTACAATTCTAAAAATGAAAATAGAATAGGTTATTTTAAAATTGAAATTTTGAATGCCTATTCTCCATTATATTTTGATCACAAACAAAAGTTGTCTTGTATTACATCTGCTATGAATTTAATTAAAATATTAACAGCAGAGTCTCAATCTAATGATAAAGTTTATTTTATAATCCAAAATTTATTTTTAATTTTAAAAGAAAAAGATTGGATAAAAAAATATATATTTTGGGAATTAGAACTGCTTAAAATATTAGGATATGACCTAGCTCTTGAAAATTTAGTTGAAAAAGATTTAGAAGGTAACAAAACGGTATATTATGCTACTTCTTTAAATGAAAAAAAATATGTACCTAATTTTTTGATTGAAAAAGATACAGAAGTTAAAGATTTAGCTACTTTATTAAACGGTTTGAAATTAGTAGGTGATTATTTAGATAAAACTATATTAAGACCTAACAATTTAAACTATCCAAATAGCAGGTTGTTATTCTTAAATACGTTAAAATAATTATTTAATTATTTTATCAATTCTATCAGCATAATAACTTACTATAGCATTTGCGCCGGCTCTCTTAAAAGCAACTAAACTTTCATATACGGCGTCCTTACTAATTAATTTTTTTGTTATGGCTGTTTCAATCAAACTATATTCACCTGAAACTTGATAAGCAAATACAGGTAATTTAAATTTCTCTTTTATAGATTTTATAATATCTAAGTAGGGCATACCTGGTTTTACCATTACCATATCAGCACCCTCTTTAATATCTAATGCAACTTCTCTTAAAGCTTCATCAGAATTCCTATAATCCATCTGATAAGTCTTTTTGTCTCCTTTTAAAGAGCCTTTAGATCCAACAGCATCTCTAAAAGGTCCATAGAAGCTTGAAGCATATTTTGCAGCATAAGATAATATTTGAACATTATTAAATTTATTTTTATCTAAAGCTTTTCTTATTTTTCCTATTCTGCCATCCATCATATCTGATGGGGCAATGACATCACAACCCATCTCAGCCTGAAGTAATGATTGATTAATCAGTACCTCTATAGTCTCGTCGTTTAGAATAGTGTTAGATTTAATTAAACCATCATGACCATGTGATGTGTAGGGATCTAATGCTACGTCACACATTATACCTATTTGATTTTTGTATCTTTTTTTAATTTCTTTAATTGCTCTGCAAACTAAATTTTTTTCATTAAGTGATTCTGTTCCCAATTCATCTTTATGTACATTTTGGGTTTTTGGAAAAAGTGCAACCATTGGTATCTTTTTTTTTATGGCTCTATCAACAATTTGACTCACTCGATTAATTGTATATCTGTATACGCCTGGCATCGATGAAATCTCTTGTCTTTTATTCGACCCTTCAATTAAAAAAATAGGTAATATAAAGTCATTTGGACTTAAAGTATTTTCTTGAATCAGTCTTCTTGACCAAGATTCTTTTCTATTTCTTCTAAGTCTAAGACTAGGATATTTACCAATAATCATGTTTTAATTTACTTTTAAATTGCGACAAATGTAATATACACATATACAAAAAAAAGGATAGAAAGCAATCAAGATGACGTTAGAAAATTCAAAAGTAATAGACTTAAATGTTAAAAAAGAAGATAGAGTTTTAGACTTTAGTGATTTTCAAAAACAAGAAATTAAGTTTGATATTGAAAAGTTGCAAGAAGCTTATCATCAAATAGTTAAGATTAAAAAATTTGAAGATGCTGGTGTAACTCACTTTGGAGCCATATCATTAACGCAAATACCTGGTGACCCAGATTCTATCAAAGGTAACAAGGCCAGAGGAGTATATTGGACAAAACCTGATAAATCAGGAAAAGAAGTAGTTAGAGATGAGTCACTTGATGAGTCATTATACTCAGAATTTATAAAAGATTATGAAAATACTTATTTCAAAGAAGTATATGACACCCTTTCTTCTATATATAAACTTGGCAGAGTAAGAATTCTTTTAAAAGAGCCAAGATCAACTTTAAGTTGGCATAGAGATCCTGAGCCGAGATTACATATACCTTTAATTACTAACCCTGGCTGCATCATGGTTATTGAAAGTGTCGCAAAGCATATGCCTGCTGATGGTTCTGTTTGGATTACAAATAACACCAAGTATCACAATGCATTTAATGGTGGCGAGGAAAATAGAATACATTTAGTTGCTTGTGTTTTAGATTACAAATTTAATTAATTTGAAAAAAATATTTATTTCATCAGATCATGCTGGATTTAAATTAAAAGAATCAATAAAAAATTATTTAAAAAATAAAAAAGTTGAATTTGAGGACCTTGGTCCAAAAGATGATAGCAGCGTTGATTATCCTGACTATGCACATAAAGTTGCAAAAAAAGTCAAACTTAATAAGAGAAATGTTGGTATTTTAGTCTGTGGATCTGGGACTGGGATGAATATTGCGGCAAATAAGCATAAAAATGTACGTGCAGCGCAATGTTTTAATCTAAAATCAACAAAATTATCCAGATTGCATAATGATGCAAACATCATTACATTAGGTTCAAGATTGATATCCAAAAAAAATGCTTTAAAGTTTATAAGTGTTTTTTTAAATACTAAATTTGATGGTGGGAGACACTTAAAGAGAGTTAAAAAAATATAATTATGTCTAGTGAAAAGAATTATTTGAACGATAGCTATAAAAGTTTCTTTGAAGATAGTTTATCAGTAAAAGACCCAGAGCTTTATAAAGCAATTAAAGATGAATTAATCAGGCAGCAACAACATATAGAGTTAATCGCCTCTGAAAATATTGTTTCTCAAGCAGTATTAGAAGCACAAGGTTCAGTTTTAACTAATAAATATGCCGAAGGTTATCCTGGTAAAAGATACTATAATGGTTGCGAACATGTTGATGTTGCAGAAAATTTAGCAATTGAAAGATTAAAAAAATTATTTAGTTGTAAATATGCAAACGCACAACCACATTCAGGTGCTCAAGCAAATGGCGCAGTATTTTTAGCTTTGTTAAGTCCAGGTGATACATTCATGGGTATGAGTTTAAATTCGGGTGGCCATATTACTCATGGATTGAAAATTTCAATGTCTGGGAAATGGTTTAACGCGATAGGGTATGATGTTGATAAAGACTCAGAATTAATTGACTATGACAATGTTGAAAAACTTGCTTTAGAACATAAACCTAAACTGATCATTGCAGGTGGAAGTGCTTATTCTAGAGTAATTGATTTTAAAAGATTTAGAGAGATTGCAGATAAAGTTGGTGCATATCTAATGGTTGATATGGCTCATTTCTCAGGATTAGTTGCAGGCAAGGGTTATCCTAATCCATGTGACTATGCACATGTTGTTACCTCAACTACACACAAAGTATTTAGAAGTGCTAGAGGGGGTATAATTTTAACTAATCACGAAGATCTTGCTAAAAAATTTAATACAGCAGTATTTCCAGGTTATCAGGGAGGACCTTTGATGCATATAATTGCAGCTAAGGCAGCTGGATTTTTGGAGGCCTTACAGCCAGAATTTCAAGATTATATTAAATCTGTTTTGGCAAATGCTAAAATACTTGCAGAAACTTTAAAAAATAATGGGTTTAAAATTTATTCTGATGGAACGGATACTCACTTGATGTTGGTAGATTTAAGGCCTTATAATGTAAAAGGTAATCTTGCAGCTGAAAGTTTGTCTAGAGCAAATATTACGTGTAATAAAAATGGTATTCCTTTTGATACAGAAAAACCCATGATTACCTCAGGCATTCGATTAGGTACTCAAGCAGCTACTACACGAGGTTTTGGACTAAGCGAATTTAAAACAGTAGGAGAATTAATAACAAAAACTTTAAAAGGTCTATCTGAAAACCCATCAGATAATAGTAAAATAGAAGAAGAAGTAAAAAATGAAGTTATTTCTTTAACTTCGTCATTTCCGATATATAAGAACCTTTAGTAAATGATTTGTCCGTGTGAAAAAAAAGGTGACACATCTGTTGTAGATTCACGTCCTACAGAAGATGGTACAGCCATCAGAAGAAGAAGACTTTGTGTTTGTGGTGAACGTTTTACTACTTTTGAGAGAATTCAAATTCGCGAATTAATGGTTGTTAAGAAAAATGGGAGAAAGTCAATTTTTGATAGAGATAAACTGTCTAAATCAATTTATATAGCACTTAAAAAAAGACCAATTGATACCGAAACAATTGAAAAATTTATTAGTCATGTTTCAAGATCATTAGAGGAACTTGGTCAAAGTGAAATATCTACTAATACAATTGGAACTATGGTTATGGAAGGTTTGAAGGATTTAGATCCAGTTGGATATGTTAGATTTGCATCAGTATATAGAAACTTTAGAGAAGAAAAAGATTTTGTACAATTCGTGGACAAGCTTGATGTCTACAAAAAGAGATAAATTTACATCAAAAGATAAATTTTATATGGAGATAGCTTTGGACTTGGCTAAATCTCGTCATGGATTAACTGGGTCAAATCCATCTGTAGGCTGTGTTATCGTCAAAAAAGATCAAATTATCTCAATTGGACAAACCTCATTTAATGGAAGACCTCATGCTGAATTTAATGCGATTAAAAATTGTTTTGAAGATTTAAAAGGTTCAAAAATGTATGTTACTTTAGAACCGTGTTGTCATCATGGATTAACACCACCTTGTACAGACTCAATAATTAAATCAAAAATTTCAGAGGTTATATATGCTGTTACTGACATCGACAAAAGAGTTAGAAATAAAAGTTTTAAAATTTTAAAGTCAAAAAAAATAATTGTAAAAAAAGGTTTGTTAAAAAATAAAATTAAAAATTTTTATTATCCCTATTTTTTTAATAGAAAGAAAAAATTACCATATGTTACTGGCAAAATAGCTATTTCAAAAAACAATATTATTTATAGTAAGTATCAAAAAAAAATTACAAATTTTTACTCAGATCAGTTTACACATCTTTTGAGATATCAAAATGATAGTTTGATGATTACATACAAAACACTAAACAAAGATAATCCAAGATTAAATTGTCGTTTAAAAAGCGTGAAAAATTACTCTCCTAAAAGAATTATTTTAGATAATAATTTAAACACTAAAACAAACAGCTATATAATAAAATCTTCTAATAATAAAAATACTTTAATATTTTATAACAAGGCTGACAAATCAAAAATTTCTAAATTTAAAAGAAAAGGGATTATTCTCGTTAAATCTAATGTAGATAGAAATAACAGATTTGATATGAGAGAAATTTTAAAAAAACTATATAATTTTGGCTGCAGGAATTTATTGATAGAGGGTGGAAACGAACTAACTAATTCCCTGCTCAAAAACAAAATTTTTAATAAATTTTATTTATTCAAAAGCCCCAAAAATCTTTCTAAAAGCTCAGAATATTTAAAATTTAGTGGTATGAACACATTAAATCAAAAGTATCAAACAAAGATTAATTTAAATCTGAATTTGCGAAAAGACAGAATAACACTATATAGATAGAAATTATGTTTAATGGAATAATTTATAACCAAGGTACTATTACAAAAATTATTAAAAGACCCAAGGGTCTTAATATTTTTGTAAAAAGCAATCTTAAAGTCTCAAAAAAAGATTTTGGCTTGTCAGTTGCATGTGATGGTGTCTGCTTAACTTTAATTTCATATAAATCAAAAATTATGGAATTTTACCTTTCTAAAGAAACAATAATTCGTTCAAAATTTAAATTTTTAAAAATAAGAGATAAAATAAATTTAGAATTACCTTTAAAATATGGGACAAAAATTTCAGGACATATTTGTCAAGGTCATGTTGATACTGTCGGCAAAGTATTAAATATTAAAAAAATAGATAAATCATTTCTATTTGACTTTGATTTACCTATAAAGGAGAGAAAACACTTAATAGAAAAAGCATCAATCTGTGTAAATGGGATTTCCCTCACAATTTCAAAAGTCACTAAAAAAGGTTTCCAGATATGGATAATTCCTCATACCTACAAAGAAACAAATTTATCAACCTTAAAAAAATCTAGTTTAGTTAACATTGAGATAGATATCTTGTCTAAATACGTTAGGAATTATTTTCATGGAAAAAAATAATTTTGCATCAATTGAGTCAATAATAAGTGTAGCCAAAAAAGGAGGTATGTTTATTTTAGTTGACGATGAAAAAAGGGAAAATGAGGGAGATTTAGTTATTTCTACATCAGACTCGAATGCAAAGAATATTAATTTCATGGCGAAATACGGACGTGGTTTAATTTGTTTAGCACTCGATACTCTTCAAGCAAAAAGATTAAATTTATCTTTAATGTCTCCAGTAAATCAATCAAGAAACAATACAGCCTTCACAATTTCTATTGAAGCTAAAAAAGGAATAACAACAGGTATATCTGCTAAAGATAGAGCTAGAACAATTAAAATTGCCTCTAAAAAAAATGCAAATAAAAATGAAATTGTTTCGCCTGGTCACGTATTTCCAATAATAGCAAAAGACGGTGGAGTTCTTGTTAGAGCAGGGCATACCGAAGCCTCAGTAGATATATCTAAATTGGCAAAAAAAAATAACTCTGCTGTAATTTGTGAAATTATGAATGAAGATGGAACTATGGCTAAAGGTCAGGATTTAATCATCTTTGCAAAAAAACATAAATTAAAAATTGGAAAAATAGAAGATCTAATCGCATATAGACTAAAAAAAGAAAAACTTATTAAACTTAAAAAGCAAAGTAAGATTGATGTAAAAAATCAAAAATATAATATTAGAATTTATGAGAATCTCTTAGATGGCTCTGAACATTTTGCATTAATAAAAGGTAAGATAAAAAAAGGTATCACTCCAAGAGTAAGAGTAATTTCTTCTAATGTGGTCCAAAACTATTTAATAAATCAATCATTACCAAATTCATTTAATAAAACCTTAAATTATTTTAAAAAATATCAAAATTGTGTTTTAGTATTTATTAAAGACTCAAATTTAAAATCAGTAACACAGACCTTAAAAGATTATAAAAACAAAGATTTTTATAAAAAAGGGAATGATAAGTTAATACGAAATTATGGTATTGGAGCCCAAATTATTAAAGACTTAAAAATTAAAAATATGATATTAATCACTAAATCACCAAAAAAAGTTATTGGTCTTGATGGTTATGGTATAAAAATTACAAAACAGGAATTAATTTGATGAAAAAAAAATATCTAATTGTTGTAGCAGATTATTATAAAGACATTGCTGAAGGTTTAATAAAAAACGCATTAAAAATAATTCCAAAACAAAATATAATAAAAATTATTAAAGTACCTGGTGCTTTTGAAATCCCAGTTACAATCTCAAAAAATATAAAACAATTTGATGGTTTTTTAGCCTTAGGATGTGTAATTAAAGGTCAAACGCCACATTTCGATTTCATTTCTCAAGCATCAACAGATGCCATAATGAAATTGTCTATAGATAGTAAAAAACCTATTGGAAATGGAATAATTACTTGTCTCAATATGACTCAAGCAAGAGCTAGACGAAAAAAGGGTGCTGAAGCTGCAGAGGCTGTGATTTCAGTTCTTTCTCAAAAATGAGAACCCATTATAATCCAAAAAATAATCCTAGAGTTATAATTATTCAGAAATTATATAGTAAATTCTATAATGAAAATGATGATTTAGATTTTCCAAAACATAGATTTAAAAAATTTATCAAGGACATTGTTTTAGGAACTATCGAAAGGAACGATCTTATTTTAGATGAATTAAATAACAAATTAGGTGATGAATTCGTAATTGAAAAATTAGACAAAGTTTTTCAAACAATTTTAAAAGCAGCAACTTATGAATTTATGTATAAACCAAATTTATCAATTAATATAATAATTAAAGAATATTTAAATTCGTCCAATTTTTTTCTTGAAGATGCACAGACAAAGTATCTTAATGCTTTATTAGATAACGTTGGAAAAAAATTAAGATCTAAAAATGCATGAATTTGAGCTGATAAAAAATTATTTTTCAAAAATAGCTAAAAACAATAAATCTGCTCTTAATTTAAATGACGATGTTTTTTTTGATAAAAAAAGAGGTGTTGTTATATCCGTAGATACATATAATATAGGTACTCATTTTATTAATTTTAAATCTCCTGATTTAGTAATAAAAAAAATTTTAAGATCATCTATTTCAGATTTAATTTGCAAAGGTGTTAAACCAAAGTTTTATTTTATTTCTGGTTCAGGAAGTAAAAAAACGTTAACAAAAAATAATTTATATAAAATTTCAAAGTCACTTAGATCAGAACAAAATAAATTTAATATAGATTTAAGTGGTGGTGACACAACATTTTCAAAAAAACTAAGTTTTACAATCACTTCATTGGGATATTCAAAGAAAATAATTTATCGCAATAAAGCTAAATTAAATGATGATATTTATGTTACTGGAAATTTGGGTGATAGTTATTTTGGATTAAAAGTATTAAGTAATAAAGCTAAAGTTAGAAATAAAGATAAATTATTCTTCGTAGACAAATATTACAAACCAATTTTACCTATAAATTTAACAAAATATTTATTAAAATTTGCTAATAGTTCGATTGATGTTTCAGATGGATTAATTGATGATTTGTTAAAAATGATTAATAGACAAACTTTATCTTTTCACTTATTCGAAAACAAAATCCCTGTTTCTAAAAAATTGAGTAATTTAATTAAAAAAAAAAGATTAAATAAAATTAATCTAATTTCTAACGGAGATGATTATCAAGTTTTATTTACTGCAGATGTTAATAAAGCTAGAATCATTCAACAAGCCTCTAAAACAACTGGAATTAAAATAACTAAAATTGGAAAAATTATATCTGGTAAAGACAGATCATTGATATTTGATGAAAAAGGCAAGCAAATACAAGCTAAATCTAAAGGTTATATTCATCAGTTTTAGAAGTTAATCGTTGTCTTTTCTATCTTTTTTTGTATTGTGCGGGCTTAAAATTTAACAACCAACAACTTAAGGTTAATATGAGCGGAACAGTCGAGACAATACTATTATACACAATCGGAGCTGGTTTATTATCTATCGTTTATGGATTTTTAACTGGTAAAAATATTCTAAATTCAAGTGCAGGAAATGCAAAAATGCAAGATATTGCATCTGCAATTCAAATTGGTGCAAAAGCATATTTGGCAAGACAATACAAAACTATTGCTATTGTTGGTGCTGTAGTCTTAGTAATCGTAAGTATTGCATTTAGTCCGCTAGTAGGTCTAGGTTATTTAATAGGTGCTGCTTTGTCAGGTATTGCGGGCTATGTGGGAATGTTAGTTTCTGTAGAGGCAAACGTAAGGACAGCGGAAGCATCAAGAAAAGGCTTAGCTCAAGGTCTTTCTGTTGCATTTAAATCTGGTGCTGTTACTGGAATGTTAGTTGCTGGTTTAGCATTATTATCTATAGCAGTTTATTATTATATTTTATTGAAGTCTAATGTAGATGAAAGAGAAATTGTAAATGCTTTAGTTGCATTAGGTTTTGGTGCATCATTAATCTCAATTTTTGCAAGATTAGGTGGCGGAATTTTTACAAAAGGTGCTGATGTTGGTGCCGATTTAGTTGGAAAAGTTGAAGCAGGAATACCTGAAGATGATCCTAGAAACCCTGCGGTAATCGCAGATAACGTTGGAGATAACGTAGGAGATTGTGCAGGTATGGCTGCAGATTTATTTGAAACTTATGCGGTTACAATTGTTGCAACAATGGTTTTGTCTTCAATTTTCTTTGTTGGTGACCTTAATATGATGATTTACCCTTTATCTATTGGTGCTGCGTGCTTGCTAACATCAATTGTTGGAACATTTTTTGTTAAACTTGGAAGAAGTAATAATGTTATGAACGCCTTATATAAAGGATTTGTTGTTTCTGCAGTAGCTTCTTTAGTAATATTATGGCCAGTTACAGATCACGTAATTGGTTTTACAAATGAATTTACAGTAAATGATAAAATTTTTAATGGAATGGATTTATATTATTGTGGAGTTATAGGGTTAGTTATAACTGGATTATTGATCTGGATAACTGAATACTATACAGGAACAAGTTATAGACCTGTTAAATCTGTTGCATTATCATCAACAACTGGACATGGTACTAACGTGATTCAAGGATTAGCAGTTTCCATGGAAGCAACTGCTATTCCTGCTTTGATAATTGTTGCTGGTATTCTTATTACAAATTCAATTGCTGGACTTTTTGGTATTGCTATTGCTGTTACTACAATGCTTGCTTTAGCAGGTATGGTTGTTGCATTAGATGCATACGGACCAGTAACTGATAATGCTGGTGGTATTGCTGAAATGTCTAATCTTGATAAAAAAGTTAGAAAAACAACTGATGCTTTAGACGCAGTAGGAAATACTACAAAAGCGGTTACAAAAGGTTATGCAATTGGTTCTGCTGGATTAGGTGCTTTAGTTTTATTCGCTGCATACACTGAGGACATCAAGCATTTTTCAAAAGAGGCAGGATCGGCATTAGAAGGTATTGTAGTGACTTTTGATTTATCTAACCCTTACGTAGTAGTTGGTTTATTAATTGGTGGAATGTTACCTTATCTTTTTGGCTCTATGGGAATGCAAGCTGTTGGAAGAGCTGGTGGTGCAGTCGTTGTTGAGGTAAGAAGACAATTTAAAAAATTCCCTGGTATTATGAAAAGAAAACAAAAACCTGATTATGCAAAATTAGTAGATTTACTTACTGTAGCTGCTATCAAGGAAATGATTATACCATCACTATTACCAGTTTTATCTCCTGTTGTTTTATATTTTATAATTCTATCTATTGGTGGACAAGTTGCTGCCCTAGCTGCAGTTGGTGCAATGTTACTAGGTGTTATTATCACAGGTTTGTTTGTTGCAGTATCAATGACTGCAGGTGGTGGTGCGTGGGATAACGCTAAAAAATATATAGAAGATGGTAATCATGGTGGAAAAGGTTCTGAGGCACATAAAGCTGCAGTAACTGGTGATACAGTTGGTGATCCTTATAAAGACACGGCTGGTCCTGCTGTAAACCCAATGATTAAAATTACCAATATAGTAGCTTTACTTCTTCTAGCTGTTATCGCTGGCTAATTTCTTTACGTTTTTTGGCCCTCGTTCCTAGAGGGTCATTAATCTTTTGTCTCATACTTGACATAAAGTCATAAATAAATGAGTTACGTTTAAAACCCGCCTCTGTTGTTGCTTCAACAATTTTAATGTTTTCCATATCTTCTTTGTTGTAAAATTCTTTTTTTTTCAATACTCCATAATTATCTAATTCTAATACCAATACATCATTCTTGAATATTTTCATTCTACCTAAATTTTTTAACTTCGATTGGGTTTGTTTACGTTCAATATATATCCATACGTCGTTGTCAAATTTACTTTTTGTTGAAGGTGTTCCTAAAATTTTTTTTATATCGTTTTTATTACTTTTATTTACTATTAGGTTAGCTTGTTTTTTTTCTAAAAAAGGTACACCATGATGTTTTACCACAGGTTTAAATGAGCAATTTGAAAGTATAAAAGATAATAAAATTATATATAATATTTTATTCATGAATAAAAAGTATATACATGTTTATAATAATTTAATTAATTACACTAGAAATAAAGATTTATATAAAAACCTTGACAGAGAAGATAATTTCTCTGATCGATTAACCCTTTTTTTACTGCATTTTTCTTTTTTCTTGAAAAATTATAAAAATGAGGAAAATAAGAAAATTCTTCAGGAAATTTATGACTATAATTTTAGACAACTTGAATTAAGTATTAGAGAAATAGGATATGGTGATCAGTCTATAAATAAAAAAATGAAAGATTATATCAATTTATTTCATTCCATGGTTTCCGAAATACATTTCTGGGATGATTTATCAAAGTCAGACAAATTAAAAAAAATTTCCTTTTTTTTAGGTGATTTTCAAAATAATGAGGAATTATTGGAATATTTTGATCTTTTTAACACAAAATTATCAAAAAAAAATTTGAATTATTTTTTAAAAAGTGTAATTAACCCATAATTATGGCTGTACCAAAACGTAAACAAACCCCATCCAGAACTGGAATGAGAAGAGCTCAGACTATGAAATTTTCAACTAAGAATATAGTTGAGGACAAAAAATCTGGTGAATACAGGTTGTCTCATCATTTAGACCTTAAAACTGGCATGTATAAGGGAAGACAAGTTTTAGACCCAAAAGAATAGTATATAATAATCTATTATAATGTCAGATTTGATAAAAATTGCAGTTGATGCAATGGGTGGTGATGGATCACCAAAGAAAATAGTTGATGGTATTATTTTAAACCATTCAGTTAACAAAAATAATTTTTTTAAAATTTTTGGAGATAAACACAAAATAGAACCGCTAATTAATGGAAAAATTTCCAAGAATTTTTTTGAAATAATTCACACAGAAAAAAAGATAGAAAGTACAGATAGCCCCTTAGAAGGTGCCAAAAGAGGAAAAGATACAAGCATGTGGTTGGCAATTAAAAGTGTTAAAGATAAAGAAGCAGATATTGTTATTTCTGCTGGTAATACCGGAGCATTATTGGTTGTATCAAAATTGAATTTAAAAATGATTGAAAATATAGACAAACCTGCTTTGTCTGCATTATGGCCAAACAAAAAAGGAATGAGTGTTGTTTTAGATTTGGGTGCAAATATTGAGTGTAGTTCAAAAAATCTTTTAGATTTCTCAATTATGGGAGCTTCTCTTTACATATCACTTTATCCTGATGATAAACCAAATGTTGCATTATTAAATATTGGCTCTGAAGAGCTCAAAGGAAATGAGACGATTAAAGAAACTTATCAATTATTAAATGAAAAAAAATCAGATAATTATAATTTCGCAGGATATATTGAAGGAAATCATCTTATGGATGGAAAAGTGAATGTAATTGTTTCAGATGGTTTTACTGGAAATGTTGCATTAAAAACAGCAGAAGGTACTGCAAATTTTATCACTAGTGAACTAAAAAATGCTATGACTGGCAATTTATTAGGTAAAATATCTTCTTTATTGAATATATCTAACTTAAAAAAATTTAAGAAAAGACTAGATCCTAGATTATACAATGGAGCTATCTTTATTGGTTTAGATTCTCCAGTAGTTAAAAGTCATGGTGGTACTGATTATATTGGTTTTTCTAATTCTTTAGATGTTTGTCATAGAATAGTAAAAGGTAATTTGATAGAAAAGATCAAGCAAAATATTTAATATGAGAATTAATTTAACTAAAAAAGACTTAGTTAATTTGGTTTATATGCAGCTTGGTTTTTCAAAACAAATATCTGAAAATTTAATTCAGGATTTTTTATCAACGATCGTATCTAACATCAAAGAGGAAAAAAAATTAAAACTATCAAAATTTGGCACTTTTTCTATAAGACAAAAAAAATCAAGAATTGGAAGAAATCCCAAGACAAAAGAAACAAAAATAATTTCAAGTAGAGATGTTGTATTATTTAAGCCATCAAAGGAATTTAAAGAATTTGTTAATTTAAAGGATAATGGATAAATCAGATAGCGCTTATAAGACCATTGGTGAAGTAGCCAAAATACTAAATCTTAAATCTAATGATAAAGGTACTTTGCCAACACATATAATTAGATTTTGGGAAACTCAATTTAAACAAATTAAACCAAAAATATTAAATTCTAATAGAAGGTATTATGATGAAAAGACAATAAATCTTCTTAAAAAAGTTAAATTTTTACTTAAAGAGCAGGGTATGACAATAAATGGTGTTAAAAAAATATTAAATAATGAAGTTTCTTTAAAGCTTGACGAAATTGCAGATAAATCTATAAGAACTGAAAATTTAAGGAATAAGTTATTACAAATTTCTATTAAATTAAAAGATTTAAAAAATGGCAAAAAAAACACACGTTAAAGTAAGAATGGTACCCGAGGCGAAACCAGATAGTCCTTACTTCTATTATGTAAAAAAACCCGCTGGAGGTGAGAAAGCTAAGATTAAACTTTCAGCAAAAAAATATAATCCTGATACAAGAAAACATGAAATGTTTGTGGAAAAAAAACTTCCACCTCACAGTAAGTAATTATTTTTTTTTAAAGTTTCTTTTCTCGTAATCGATATAAGACAAAATCATATTTTTCCATATACGATTAGTGATTTTAGTATCAATCTTTAGTTTTTTAGATTTTGAGTGAATTTTTTTCAGTATAAAATTGATACGTTTTTTATCTACTATTTCTTTTTTAAATTCTTTAAGTTTTAAAACTTCTTTTACAAGATTTGTTCTATATTTAATTAAAGATAACAATTTATTATCTAACTTATCTAATTTAGATCTAATTATCTCCAATTTTTTTTTGTTTTTAGGCGACATTTAATTTATTGGTTTAATTAATAATTATTATATTTATCTAACCATGTACAGTCAGAATTATACTTTAAATTCTCAATTAAAAATATGGATGATCACTTTATTAGTTATGATCGTGCTTATAATTATAGTTGGGGGGCTAACCAGATTAACTGACTCTGGACTTTCAATTACTTCTTGGGAACTTTTTGTTGGTACATTGCCTCCTTTAACTAGTGATAAATGGATAGAATATTTTGATCTTTATAAAACAATACCTGAATTTAAAGAGCAAAATTTCAACATGACTTTAAATGAATTTAAAATAATTTTTTGGTGGGAATGGGGACATCGTCAATTGGGGAGATTAATTGGTCTAATTGTTCTTTTGCCAATGATTTATTTTACAATTAAAAATGGTTTTTGGATTTTAAGAGAATATTTAATTATTTTCTTCTTAGTGTGTTTTCAAGGATTTATTGGATGGTACATGGTTTCAAGTGGATTAGTGGATAGAGTTGATGTTAGTCATTATAGATTATCACTACATTTATTTATTGCTTTTATTATTTTATCTATAGTTTTCTGGAAGTTTTTAAAACTAACAAATATAAGAATTAATCAAATTAGTATTAAATTAAACTTAATTAAATTCTTTCTTTTATTATTATTTTTACAATTAATAATTGGTGCATTTGTCTCTGGTATGGATGCAGGAAAAATTTATAATACATGGCCCTTTATGGGTTCATCATACTTTCCTGATGACAGTATAATCAGTGATTTGTTTAATCTCAAAGTTTTTGATGATAAATCACTTGTTCAATTTATTCATAGAAACTTAGCTTATTTAATTGTCATAATATATTTTTGTATACTTTATTTTGTTTTAAAAAATGGAAATATAAATTTAAGAATTCCGATTTTTACTATTGGAGTTAGTTTACTTTTTCAAATTTTTTTGGGAGTTCTTACTATTTTATCTGGAGTAAAAATGCTCTATGCATCTCTACACCAGATAAATTCTATTTTAATAATACTTTCAACTTTATATTTTATTTATATTGTAAAATATAAAGAAACTATTTATTAATTTCTATCTGTATACATTAAAACCTCAAATTAGCTTACAGCTTTTAAATTGCCCTTTGATGATTTATTCAATGCTTGATCCAGATCCTCAATTATATCATCAATATGTTCAATGCCGATACAAAGTCTTACATAACTTTGGGTAACACCTGATGCAGCTAGTTCTTTCTCATTTAATTGACTATGAGTTGTACTTGCCGGGTGTATTGCTAAGCTTCTAGCATCACCAATATTAGCAACGTGATAGAACATCTTTAAAGACTCGATAAATTTTTTACCAGCTTCAATTCCACCTTTAAGCTCGATACCAATCATTGGTCCATTTCCACCTTTAAGATATTTTTTTGCTCTATCGGCAATGGGTTTATCGTGTTCTGTAGAATAAATAACTTTTGTAACTTCTTTATGCTTTTTAAGAAAATCAACCACATATTCAGCATTAGCACAATGTTGTCTCATTCTTAAAGCAACTGTTTCAAGTCCTTGAATTATTGCAAAAGCATTATCTGGAGCCAGAGCTGATCCTAAATCTCTTAATAAACAAACTCTTGCCCTAACTGCAAATGGTACATTGGCACCAGTTAGTTCTGGTACAGCCTTTCCCCAAATTACACCACCATAACTATTATCAGGTTCATTAAACAAAGGTTGTCTTTTGGGATCTGCGGTCCAATCAAAGTTACCACTATCAACTATACTCCCTGCAACTGCTGTACCATGTCCACCTATATATTTTGTAAGTGAGTGAATTACTACTGCAGCTCCATGTTCAATAGGTCTGCATATTACTGGTGCAGCTGTGTTATCCATTATTAGTGGAATGTTATATTTTCTTCCAATGTCAGAAACTTCCTTTATTGGAAACACCCTTAAATATGGATTTGGTAAAGTTTCACCGTAAAAAGCTCTAGTTTTATCATCTATTAACTTTTCAAAATTTTCAGGATTACTTGGATCTGCATATCTTATCTCTATACCAAGTTTACTAAGAGTATGTGTGAATAAAGATACTGTTCCACCATAAAGATCGGTTGAGCTCACTATATTATCACCGGCTTGGGCTACATTTAATACAGCAAACGTTGAAGCGGTTTGGCCTGAAGATACAGTTACACATGACAGACCTCCTTCAAGAGCGGCAACTCTTTTTTCCAGGACATCATTTGTAGGGTTCATTATACGAGTGTATATGTTGCCAAATTCTTTAAGAGCGAAAAGGTTAGCAGCGTGCTCTGTGTTGTTAAATTGGTACGATGTTGTTCTATAGATTGGAACAGCTACTGCGTTTGTCGCTGGATCACTCCTATAGTCACCACCATGTATGGCAATAGTTTCAGGGTTATTTCTTTTTTTAGTCATTTTACTCCTTTTTTAGTGCTTCAACATTATGTTAGGCGCACAATACAGTTCAAATGCCTACCGATTTAATTTATTTTTTGAAATTTCCATTTTAGCAGTTATAAGCCCGCAATAGGATCAAATCGGCAAGTAATTTCTAGCATATAAGCTACTTAATTCAAGCTAAATATAAAATTGACTTTGTAATTATTAATAGTATTAATCCTCGCACAATGACAAAATTCACTAAAAAAGACCAATTATCTTCATCTTGGTATGAAATAGACGCAAAGAATGCAGTAGTTGGAAGATTAGCAACTGTAGTTTCAAATATTATAAGAGGTAAGAATAAAACTACATACACTCCTCATATGGATGATGGAGATTTTGTTGTTGTTAAAAATATTGAACAAGTAAAATTTACTGGAAAAAAATTTCAAGATAAAAAATATTACAGACACACTGGTCATCCAGGTGGAATTAAAGTTACAACACCTGAGGAACTTCACGAAAAAAAACCTGGAGAAACTTTAAAAATGGCAGTTAAAAGAATGTTACCTGGTGGAGTATTGGGGAGAAAACAATTAACAAAATTAAAAATCTATGCAGGTAATGAACATCCGCATTCAGCACAAAACCCTACAGTTATAGAGTTAGACAAATTAAATAGTAAAAATATAGCAAGAAACTAAAATGGAAAATACTCAATCAGCTTCAAAATCTCCTAAATTAAAATTAGATTTTAAAGATAGCAGATATGCTACAGGAAGAAGAAAAACATCAATAGCTAAAGTTTGGTTAAAAAAAGGTTCTGGTAAAATTTATGTTAATGGGAAATTATTTAGTGATTATTTTGCTGATGAAACTCATAAAATGCAAATTACGAGACCTTTTGAAATTATAAATCAAGCTACAGACTATGATGTAAGATGTAGTGTAAAGGGCGGAGGTCCAACAGGCCAAGCAGGAGCTATGGTTCACGGTATTTCGAAAGCTTTAGTATTATTTGATGAAAATCTAAAAGCCACCTTAAAAACAGAGAAACTTACTACCAGAGACTCAAGAGCAGTTGAAAGAAAAAAACCTGGTAGAAGAAAAGCTAGAAGAAGCTTCCAATTCTCTAAAAGATAATTTTTTTTTAATTTTTAACTGTTATAATAAAAAATGCTTAAGCTTAACGCATTAATTGCTGGATCAACTGGATATATTGGTGTTCAATTAATTAAATTATTAGTTAAACACAAATATATCAATATTAGATACCTTTGCGGAAATTCCTCTGTAGGTAAAAACATTAAATCTTATGATAAATCTTTATCTAAATATAAATTACCAAAAATTCTAAAATTTAATAAAAATTTATTAAAAGACGTAAATGTTATTTTTACAGCACTTCCAAATGGGGAAGCACAAGATATATCTAAACATTTAAGCAAAAATCATACTCTAATCGATCTTGCCGCAGATTTTAGATTAGAAAAAGCTTCTGATTATTTAAAGTGGTATAAACAAAAACATCGAGCAACTAATTTAATAAAAAAAAGTATTTATTTACTTCCTGAAATTAATAGAAAAGAGATTAAAAAATATAATATTATTTCATGTCCAGGATGTTATCCAACATCAATACTGCTTCCTCTATTTCCTTTATTTAAGAAAAATTTAATTAAATTTAATAATATTATAATTGATTCAAAATCCGGATATTCAGGTGCTGGTAGAGGTGTTCACAAAAAATATATAGATAAAAATCTATATCATTCTTTGAGTGCTTACGGAGTCGGTTTTCATCGTCACAATTCTGAAATAGATCAAATGTTAAGAAAATTTACTAAAAAAAAATTTCAATTTAGTTTTACTCCTCACTTATCACCAATGTTTAGAGGCATTCTGAGTACTATATATGTTGATTTAGAAAATAATATTTCACAAACAAAAGTATTAAAAACATTAATTAGATTTTATAAAAATGAAAGTTTTGTGAAAATATTAAAGTCTGGCACATTGTTAAGCACCAATAATGTAATAAATACTAACAATTGTTATATTTCAGTGTGCAAATCTAAATATAGTAATAAAATAATCATTCTATCTGCTATTGATAATTTGATTAAAGGTGGGGCAGGTCAAGCTGTGCAAAATTTAAATAATAAATTTAATTTTCCTGAAAAGACTGGATTAACATGAAAATATTTATAATTATTTTTTTTTCATTAATATTAGCCAATTGTTCTTTAAACAGAGATTCTCAATATTGGACAGAAAATTCTATTGAAAAAAAAAATAATCAAAAAAAATTAAATGAAATATTAAGAAAGGCAGACGATATAACGTCAATGACATTAGAGGAATATGAGATTTATATAGATGACTATACAAAAAAAAGTAAATATCCAGATATAAGCAAATGAGTAAATTAATTAATATTGCAGTAGTAGGACTTGGTCAGGTAGGCAATTATTTGCTAAACGAACTAAATACAAAAAAAAAAGATATTGAGCTTAAAACAGGTAAAAAAATAAACGTAGTTGCTTTATCTGCAAGAAGTATTAATAAAAAACGAAAATTTAAAGTTAATAAAAAAATATTTTACAAAAATCCTTTAGAAATTTTTAAAAAAAATAACATTGATATATTGTTTGAGGCCATAGGTTTATCAGATGGAATTTCTAAAAAGGTTGTAGAAACTGCTTTAAAAAATAAAATCCATGTTATTACACCTAATAAAGCTTTAATATCAAAACACGGTAATGAGTTAGCAAAACTTGCAGAAAAAAATAAGGTTAATTTAGAATTTGAAGCATCAGTTGCTGGAGGTATCCCAATATTAAGATCTATTAAAGAAGGATTAGCAACAAATAAAATATCAAAGGTTTATGGAATTCTGAATGGTACCTCAAATTATATTTTATCTGAAATGGAAAATTCAAATGAAAATTTTGCTGAGGTTTTAAAAAAAGCACAGATACTTGGTTATGCCGAACCTGGTAATCCTAAATTAGACTTAAATGGTTTTGACGCATTTGCAAAAGTTAGAATTTTGTCTGCTTTAGCCTTTAACAGTAAAATTTCAAAACATAAATGTTTAATGGAAGGAATAGAAAAAATTGAATTAAAAGATATTAAAATTGCAAATCAATTAGATTTAAGAATAAAGCTGTTGGGAATTTCTGAGTTAAAGAATAATCATCTTTTTGAAACCGTTCATCCATGTTTGGTTAGTAAAAAATCTTATATTGGTAATGTTAACGGTGTAATGAATGCAGTAATTCTGCAAGGTAGACCTGTTGGTGAAAGTGTATTGCAAGGAGAGGGAGCTGGTCCAGGTCCTACTTCTTCATCATTACTTTCTGATTTATTATCAATTTTGCGTGGAAATATAAAAAAACCTTTCGGTGTTAGTGTTTCTAAGCTTAAATCTTTAAATCCATATAATGTAAATAACTATGTAAATTCATTATATTTAAGATTTGAAGTAAAAGATAAGCCTGGTGTATTATCCGAAATAACTAATCGTTTAGCTAAATACAAAATTTCAGTTAAAAGGTTAATCCAGACACCTGATAAAAAAAATAATAAAGCAACAATAGTTATTATAACTCATAAAACAACTGAAACTAATATTCATAATTGTCTGTCTATTTTCAAAAAAAATAAAAATATTTTAAAAATACCAACATTAATTAGATTGCTTGGTTAATGGAAATTTATTTAAAACTTTTTGAAGTTTTATTTCCTGTATTCCTAATAGTAGGTCTTGGATATCATTTGGGTAAAAAAAATCCCAATTTTGATACATCATTTATAACTACATACGCTGGTAATTTTGGAACTCCAGCTCTTGTTATTTTTGCTATTACTGCAGGTAGAGTAACTTTTGAGTTATTTAGTGAATATTTTGGTTACGCGATTATCTTATTAACATTATTTGGGATTGTAGGTTTAATTTTTCTTGTTCTTATGAAGAAAGATTATATTCGTGAATTACCAACATTTATCTTACCAAATACTGGAAATATGGGAATTCCGATTTGTTTATTTGCCTATGGTGAATTAGGAATGGGTATAGCAGCTGCAATTTCATCTCTTATTGTTTTACTCCACTTTACTTTAAATATTTTTTTAGCAAAAAGAGCCTTTGATTTTAAAACAATATTAAAAAGTCCATCATTTTACGCAATTTTAATAACAGTACTCTTTTTGTATTTTGAAATTCCATTTCCTCAATTTGTATTAAATACTGTAATGCTTTTAGCTTATGGAATGATTGTAATGATCCTTATGTCGCTAGGTGTTGCTCTTACACAAATGAAAGTATTTTCCTTTAAAGATGCATTAATAACTTCTTTTGGAAGAGTAATATTAGGTCCTATTATAGGATTTGCTGTTATAAAATTTTTTAATTTATCTGGTATACCAGCTGGTGTTCTGTTAATTCAGTCTTGTATGCCTAGTGCAATTTTGTGTTATTTGATTGCGCACATGTATTCTCCTAAAGAAATTGTAGATAATATATCTAGCACAATTGTAGTATCTACAATCATGTCCTTATTCACTATTCCGATTACATTATTCTTTGCTTTAAAATACTTCTATTAAGAGATATCCTTCTTTTATGAAGGCTATAATTTTAAATGCATCTGCTTGGATGATTGTACCTGTAATGGATGCTTTTGCTAAATATTTAAGCTCATCTATGGATGTTTTGCAGATAACGTGGGCAAGATATTTTTTTACTGTAGTCTTTACATTATCCCTAATGCTTATCTTTTATAGGAATTCATTAGTTTGGACAAAAAAACCAGCCCTTCAATTAATTAGAGGATTAATTTTTGTTTTTTCTACTTATTTATTCTTTTATGCAATATCGGAAATTTCACTTCCTAAAGCCTTAACCTTAGCTTTTGTTGCTCCAATTTGTGTTACAGCATTATCTCCATTTTTTTTAAATGAGAAAGTAGGGGTTAAGAGGTGGACTGCTGTATCATTAGGATTTATTGGAACTTTAATTGTAATCAGACCTGGCTTTATAGAACTTAATTTAGCTACCATGGCTGCTTTAGGTAATGGAATTTGCTATGGGTTTTATCTTATTATCACGAGGAAGCTCAGTGCCTCTGACAATCCTCTTTTAACCCTTTTACTATCGGGTTTAATAGGAACCATTATAATTAGCCTATTTATGCCCTCAGTTTGGGTTAATCCTACGTCAAATCAGTGGATTTTAATGGCTTTAATCGGCCTTATAGCCTCTGTAGCTCATCTTTTTCTCATATTATCACTCAAATACGCTGATGCTTCTAAATTAGCTCCTTTGGGCTATACAGAGATAATTACCAATATTCTAATTAGTTATTATTTCTTTCATGAATTGCCTGATAACTGGACTTATTTAGGTTTATTTATCATTGTTCTCAGTGGTCTATATATTTCTAGAAGAGAATATTTACGTACTCGTTCCAATTAATAGTAAATAAATAGTTACTAATATATAATGTAATACTTTAATATACATAATTAAATTACTGTAATTATTATATTTTTTAATATTAAATTTACAAATAAATTAACGCAAATTATCAAATAAATTACTATTATTTTAAATAGATAAAGTCACAAATAGCAATATAAATAAAGAAAATAAACCATAATACTTAAAAGTGTTTAACACCAATGGTTTTATCAGATAAATAAACACAAAATTCAAAATTCTTATTTTAATAAATGGGTAGGGGAATAAAAATTTTTAAAAATTCTATAAAAATCGAAACTAAATTTAGCCTTGGTATCATTGAAAAGTAGAGCAATGCAGTTATAGAATATATGTTTTAAACGGCCATAGAGGTGCTTTATTTTGTTATATCTCGATATATAGTGCAACTGAAGGGTGAATATTGCTATTTATGCTAAAATAAGATTAAATATTAAAAAATCGTTGATTTTATTAGTCTTTTTAACCATAAAATAGGCCAAAAAATCCACTAAATATCAACTTTTTCAGATCTCAATAAACGCAGTTTTGTCTTAATTCCACCACTACCTGAATATCCACCAAGGCCTCCATCGGACCGAATTACTCTATGACAGGGTATTTTGGGGGCATAAGGGTTTTTTCCACATGCATTAGCTACAGCACGCGCTGATTTAGGGCTTTTTATAGCTATTGCTACTTGTTTATAGGTTTTAACAGTGCCTTTTGGTATAGTTTTAAGGTAATTCCAGACTTTTAATTGAAATTTAGTACCTTTCATCAATAAAAATTTAAAATAATGAAGCAAACTATAAAGAAAACAGTTAGAATTGAAAGATAAATAGTTTCAAGAGTTTTTCCAGATTTTCTATAATTAATAAAGCTTAATATAGCAAAACCAAAAGATGTTATTAAGAAATATATCGGTTCAATTATTCCGTCTATGCCCATCTAGAAGTTATATTTCATCATTATTGAGCTAGCAATATCATTAATTGACCCTAAAAAATGACTAATTATTTTATTTGACATTAGAAAACTCTTGATATATTACTAATGATAATTAATTGTTATCAATAGTAATATGAATGAGCTAACAACAGATCTAAAATTACTCCATGATGAAACGTTGAATAATCTTAAAAGCTCTAAAGCAAATAACACTTTAAGAGCTTACAAATCTGATTTTAAAGATTTTGTGGGTTTTTGTAGCAAACATAGTTTCATTTCAATGCCTACAGAACCTAAAGTTGTTTCTTTATATTTAACTCATTTATCAAAAAATCATAAAATTAGCACGCTAAGAAGAAGATTGGTTTCAATAAGTATGGTACATAAATTGAGAGGACATTATTTAGATACAAAACATCCAATAATCATTGAAAACTTAATGGGAATAAGAAGAGTTAAAGGAAGTATTCAAAAAGGTAAAAAACCATTATTAATCAATAACTTAAAATTAATAATTAATGTAATTAATGAGCAAAAAATTGAAGAAATTAAAAAACTAAGAGACAAAACAATTTTATTAATTGGATTTGGTGGTGGATTTAGACGAAATGAACTTATTTCAGTTGATTATGAAGACTTAGAATTTGTTACTGAGGGAGTTAAAATTACTATTAAAAAATCAAAAACTGATCAATTCGGAGAAGGGATGATTAAAGGACTACCCTACTTTGATAATAATAATTATTGCCCAGTGGTAAATCTAAAAAAATTGTTGGAAATTTCTAAAATTAAATCAGGACCTATTTTTAGAAGATTTTCTAAGGGGTCATATTTAACTGATAAAAGGTTAACAGATCAATCTGTAGTTTTATTATTGAAAAAATATTTATTTTTAGCAGGTATAGAATATAAAAATTATGCAGGTCATAGTTTAAGATCAGGATTTGCAACGTCAGCTGCTGAAGCTGGCGCAGATGAAAGAAGTATCATGGCTATGACAGGTCACAAAAATACTCAAATGGTAAGAAGATATATTAAAGAAGCAAATTTATTTAAAAATAATGCTTTAAATAAAATTAATATTTGAAAATTGTTATTTTTTTATAATAAAATCGTTTAAAACTAAAAAATCTATATCAAACTTTCTAAAAGTATTTAATGCATTATAAGGTGTTTCAACTATTGGTTCTTGTTTATTAAAAGAAGTATTTAACAAAACTGGTATACCTGTTTTAGAATAAACAGACTCTATTAATTTGTATAAGAAAGGATCGTGATCTTTTTTTAAAATTTGTGGTCTTGTAGAATTATCTATATGATTTACGGCATCTAATTTTTTTCGCCAATTTTCATTAATATACGCACTAGTCGTCATATAAGGAGAATTTGTAATATAATCATTTAGTATTTCATTTACATATTTATCTAAAATAATTGGAGCATAAGGTCTATACCATTCTCTTTTCTTGATCTTAAAATTTAAATAATCTCTGCCTCTTTCACTATCTGGAACGCACATGATGCTTCTATGCCCCAATGCTCTTGGGCCACTTTCGCTTCTACCTCTAAACATACAAATAATTTTCCTTTCAGATAAATAATCAGAAATTTTTTCTATTGAAGATTTTTCAAAATTTAGTTTTTTTTCAAATTTCAAAAGTCTTTTAATAATAAAATTATTTTTTTTAATAGCTTTTAATGTCTGCAAACTATTATAGCTAGGACCTAGGTAAGGTGAAAAAAAGTTTGTATTTTTTTCATTATTTAAAATAACATGCCAATGATATAAGCCCATACCTACAGCTAGGCCTGTGTCATTTGGAAATGGTGGAATATGCAATTTTTTAAAATTAGATTTAACTCTAGAATTAGCAACACAATTTAAAGCTATACCACCAGCAAGACATAAATTATTATTAGGATAAATTTTATATATATCATCATAAATCTTTTTAAGTTCTTTTTCAGTTATGGATTGTAGTGAAGCAGAAACATCTTTGCTTCGTTCACTTTTATCATTAGATAAATCCTCATCATAATTAAAAGCAGAAGCTCTTTTATCAGTATATTTTTTACTTGGACCTAATTTCATTGTTTTTTTTATTAAATTTTCAATTTTATCTGAAGGTTGTCCATAAGCCGCTAATGCCATTATTTTACCTGCACCAGAACCTGGATCCCATTTGTGTATACGTTTCATTCTAAAATTATTAAGCGTTATACTTGACCACCAATCTGCAATATTAGTTACAATTCTAGTTTCAAAACTTTTTATTTTATTGTCGACAGCTGTAGCTACAGAAAAATTTTCACTATCTCCACCACCGTCTTGAGTAATTATTGTTGCCTCTTTAAAAGGTGAAGTGAAATATGAAGAAGATACGTGACAAAGATGATGATTTAAAGCAATAGCAGGTTTGTTTTTGATTTTAAATTCAACACAATTAACATCATTTGTACTTGGAACTTTCCAAGGAGGATTCCTTTTATAACATTGTTTATTAGTTATGATAAAATCAATATCTTCAAATTTTAAATTACATAACTCTAAACTTTTGTTAAAAAATTTTTGATTAAATCCATAATCATGTTTAATTCTAGAAAATCTTTCCAATTCCCAATTTAGTATAATTTCACCATTTTTAATAATACAAATCGCAGCATTATGTCCATTATACAAAGATAGAGATATCATTTTATTTAATAACTAATTTTTTAATAATATTATTTTAATTTCATTCTAAAATTTAATTTATATATAATCTTTTTTTAATTATTAAATAATAAATGAAAAAAAAAAATAAACTTATTCTTGTAGAAAGCGAAATGATTGGCCCAAAAGGTCATTTTTTAGATAACTTAATTGAAACAACTAAAACTTTTGAAAAAAAAAATAAGATTTATTGGATAATAAATAAAAGATTTAATAATGAGGGTACATACATACCAAAAAATATAAAAATAAAAAAAACAATTTCAAGTAATTTTTTCAAAAGAAAAAAAAATAAATTATTTTATATTTTAGAGGAAATTTATCTATTTTTGAAAAATATATTTGAAATAGTATTATATTTATTTTTTTTTCTAAAAGAAAGAAAAGTTAAAATATTCATTAAGGCATTAAAATCAAATTTTTTTATACTTCCTAGATATTTCGGCTCTTTTTATAAACAGTATAGAAAATTAAATCTTTCTAAAAATGATAATATTTTTTTCCAGACAGCACGAAGAAAAGATATGGCTTTAATTAATTTTTTGATCAAAATTGATGAAAATCATCCAAAATTTCACATAAGAGTTATGTTGCCACCTAAGTTAAAATTTAAAGGTTTTTTCTATTATTTAAATCAATTGAAGTATGAAATGGATAATAAAAAAATTTTTATATATACCTGGAGCAACTATAATTACAATTATTTCTTAAAAAACACTGTAAGTAAAAAAGGAATTTATAAATCAAATATTCCTTGGTCTTTTTTTAAAAGAAACTTTAGAAAAAAGAAACTTGTTATCGGTTTCATGGGTGATGCTAGAAGATCTCGTGGTTTTCATCTTTTACCAAAAATAATACGTTCAATAAAAAATAAAAAATATAAATTTGATTATATAATACAGTATTCAAAAATCACAGATGACTTAATAAACATTAAAAATGAGTTAATTATTTTATCTAAAAAAGATAAAAATATTCATCTTATTGAAAAATATTGTGATTATAAAGAATTTCGAAATATATTAAAAAAAATTGATATTATGCCAATTATACATAAGGCTAGTGAGATTAATAAAATTACATCTGGCACAATGTATTCCTGTCTTTCTCATGAGATACCAACAGTTGTTCCAAAAGGTACCAATTTTATGAAAGATATAATCAAATTTAAATCATATGAGAAAGCACAAAATCTTGAAGATTTTGCAAAAAAGATTATTAAAATTTCAAAAAATTATGAGTTTTACCTTAAAAATGTTAAATTAAATTCTTTAAAACTTCGTAAAATACTAAAGAACGATCCACTTAAAAAATTTATAATTTAGAATTTTTACCTATTTGTATTAATTCGTGATCTATATTTGTAGAGGGCATAAATCTCCATGGATCAATCACAAGAGATTCTTTTATAAATTTCATTTTTGTGAAATAATCATGTTTTGTAGCAATGAAATATGTTTGTGGTTTTTTATCCCACTCATATAATCTTGAATATTTATCATATTCGCCATCAATATATGGATCCCATTGATTTACTTTAGTACCTTTTTCTTCAAGTAAGTTTTTTAATAGAATAGCTGGACTACCAAGGGTTAAATTTGTTTCAGCTTTAAAAGATTTTCCCAATATATTTATAACTCTTCCATTTGTTTTTTCTAATATAATATCGGCTAACCAATTAGTCTGATTTTCCCTTTGAAGCATTATATTTTCAAACCAGTTGTGTGATATATTAAATTTTTTGGATAAATAACTCATAGCTATATTATCTCTAGGATGACACCCTCCTCCATCACCCATGCCTCCAGACATGTATGCGCCTGAAATTAATCTGCTATTCGCCATTTTCAGTGCATTGGTTACTTCATCAACGTCAGTATTTGGAAGATGGTAACACATTTCCATTAAAGTATTTGCAAATGAAATTTTTGTAGATATCATAGTATTATAAGATACCTTTATTAATTCAGCGTTTTCTATAGTGGTATCATAAATTGGAGCTGAACTTATTGTTTTATAAAAATCTTTTCCAATTTTAAGAGCTAATTCATCATCACGACCAAATAAAACAAATTCAGGGTGTAAAAAATCTTTCATTGTTGAACCCATTGCGATAAAGAATGGATTATAAACTAGTTTAGTATGTTTACCTAATAATGGTTTTATTTCCCTGGTTATTGTGCCAGGTAATACTGTCGAGATTATTATTACTACTTTATCTTTTTTTTGCTTTTCAATTTCGTAACTTAGTGTTTTAACTCCATCTTTTAAAAAACTATAATCAAAATCTGCTCTTTCAGAAGGTATTCTCGTAATTCCCTCATATTTTTCTTCATGAGGAGTTTGAATTGGTACAAAAATAATATCTGATTTTTTAACTAGTTTTTCAATAGTTAGGATTTCAATTTTAGAATTTGGCAAATAATCTTCTACCCAAATTTCTTTATAATCTATAATTCTATTTTTAATATTTGATATAGTTTTTTTTGAAATATCGTAACCAAAAACATTATGACCTTTGCTTTCAGTTGCTAAAGCTACAGGTAAACCAAGTTTTCCTAATCCTAAAAAACCAATATTCATAAAAGATCTAATAAACTTATAAGAAAAAAAATCCAGTAATATTTACAAAAAAATTAATTAGATATTAAAATATTTAATTAAATTAATTTAAAAATCAATTATTATCCTATTTTAAAGATTTTTACTTATAAGATCGAAGAAATTTTCATCATTAATTATTTTATTCATATCTTTTCTTTCATATAAGATTAAATCTCTCATATGTCCTGTCCAAAACTTTGTATGCTGCAAGCGATTTTTTTGAAAGAAAGCGAGCGTTTTTATTTTGAAATTATGAGAAGCATGACTTATACCACCTTCGCAACAAATTAAAAATGAGCAGTTTTTAATTATTAATTCTAAATCGTTAAAACTATTATTATTAAAATAGTATATATATTTATCTCCTATTCTCTTTTTCACTAATTTATTATCTGAAGATTTTTCAAAATCTTTAGTATATTCACTTAAAATGTCGAGTGGTTTAGATCCTGTAGTTAAAACTAGATTATACTTGCCTTCAAGAACATAAAAAATTTTTTCTATTAAAAATTTAAGTTGTTCATTATTTGGGTTTATATCTGTAAAGTCATTGTAGTAATATTTCGTATACCATTTTTCATCTAAATGAATTACAACATATTTGTCATTTATTTTAACCTTACTGTCAAAATTGTAGTTTTTATAAACATCAACTTCATTATTATTTATATTAAAATTCAAAATACTTGCTAAATAAGAAATATTTTTAAATTGATGTTGTAATTCGTAATTATGTACAATTTTATAATTAAAAATTTTACTAAAGAATTCAAGACTTTTACTTTGTAATAAAATTGATTTTCTTCCTTTTAAAAACAAAGATATAAAGAAAGATCTTTTTTTTCCATCTAATACAATGATGTCATTATATTTAGTCTTTCTAAGAAAAAATATCATTTTTAATAGCAAAAATATTTTACGTAAAAACTTAGTATCAATTGATAAAGGCAAAACATTATCTATAAATTTGAAATTTTTAATATATTTAAAATTGTATTCAGATGAAATAATTTCAATAGAATTGTTTTTAAATGCTTTTTTATATGAAATGATGAAAGGACATGAAATTAAAAAATCACCAATTCGATCAGTTCTAAATACTAAAGTTTTCATACCATCCAAAAATCTTTATTTGAAATTTCTAAATTAAGTATTTTTTCAATCATGTATTTAGTTACTTTACTATTCTCAAACAATTCGAAATAACGTTTTTTTCCAGCTTCAGCTATATATGATCTTTTTTCAAAATTTTTTGAATAATATTTAATTTGCTCTAATAAATCATTTTCATTATCAAAATATAGTACATGTTTTTTATTCTCAAAAAAATCCTCATAATCATAACCTTTTTGTAAAAAAGTTAATAAACCGTTTGCAATAAGTGAACAAATTCTATCACTTGAATAATATTTTGTTGCGGCGCCTCTATTAAAATTCAAACCCATTTTACATTGTGATAAATTCTCGAAAAAATCATTCCCCCATATCGGTTGTTTATCAATCCCAAAGAAATTTGTTGAAATATCAGGTTTTTCGATTTTTTTAATAAATTCAACTCTTTCATCAATATATCCTTTTTTTAAAGCTCCTCTATGTTGCCCATGACTAAGTGCAAAAAAAATATCATACTTTAAATTTTCATTTTTATAATTTTCTAAAATATCTATACTTGCATCACATACGTTGGGAATATAATAAGTTTTAGATTTATCTGCGAATTCAAGCACTTCAGGATCAGTAGTTATAAAATTTTTATCACATATTTGATATTTCAGAAAAAATCTATTTTTATGATGTTTGAAGTTTTCAAAATTTTTATCTAGTGTATCAACAAAATATTGAGCAAATTTTATTGTTTTATGATTATTTTTAAGATTAAACAAATCTTTTTGATTTAAAGAGTCTACATGACCAAATAAGATTATATCTGGAGAGAAATTCAAAATCGATTTTTCAATATAATCTAAAAAAATATTTTTTTTATAATTAAAAATATTTGATTGAAGAAAATCTCTATCACTAATTTGAAACACATTATAATTATTTTTTATAAAACCGTTATTAATTTTTTTTCCCGTAGAATAATATAATCTACCTTGGTGCCTTTGATGCATGTCAGCAATATGAAGAATTTTTACAGGTTTGTTATTTAACATTATTTGAAATATATTTTTTTTTTAAGTAATTTCTAAACCTGTAGTCTTTTTTTAGTTTATATTCTGCCTTCATAGCACTAGATTTACTTAAATATTTCTTTTTAAAAATTAAGCTCCATTTTCTTCCTTTAGTGAATTTAGCACCTTTTGATGTGTTATGCAGTTTTATTCTATTAATAATGTTTGATGTATAACCAACGTAGGATGTATACTTATTTTTTTTATAAGAAAGAATTAAATAAACGTAAAAACTCATTTTTTGGCGGTCCCTAGGGGAATCGAACCCCTCTTTCGAGGATGAAAACCACGTGTCCTAACCGATAGACGAAGGGACCGAATTGCTGCTTTTTATTGTAAAATCATCAATTAATCAAGCATATCATTATATATTTTGTTTTAGTTTTATTACCTTTTTAAGACCGGAGGATTTATGAGTAATTAAAGTCTCTGAAATAAAATCATTACCTTGAATTTTAATACCCTCGACCAAATCTCCAGTAGTAATTCCAGTTGCACAAAACATAGAGTCGCCAGTAACTATTTCGTTTAATTCATATTTTTTTGTTAAATCATTTATTCCCATTTTTTTTGCTCTAACTTTGTCTTCATCTGTTTCAAATAAAAATCTTCCTTGAAAGTTACAATTAAATGTGTCTAAAGCGGCTGCAGCAATAACTCCTTCAGGGCCACCACCTATACCTAAAAAAATATCAACATTATACTTTTCATTCGTTACAAGCAGAGCACCAGATATGTCACCATCTGTAATTAATTTCAATTTAACTTTTAACTTAATAAGTTCTTCAATTACTTCTTTATGCCTAGGCCTATCAAGAATACATGCTGTTAAATTTTCAGGATTTTTATTTAGATAATCACTCAAATTAGAAATATTTTGCTTAACTGTATTATCTAAATCAATAACATTTTTCTCATTTATTCTAGTAGATATTTTTTCCATATATGTTTCAGGTGCATTAAGTAAGCAATTTTTTTCTGCAACAGCTATTACTGATAATGCTCCTGGAAGATTATTTGCTGCAAAATTTGTACCTTCAAGTGGATCTACGGCTATGTCAAACATAGGACCATTTTTATTACCAACTCTCTCGCCAATATAAAGCATTGGAGCTTCATCTAGCTCACCTTCACCTATTACTATTTCACCCTGGAAATTTATTTTATTCAATTCACTCCTCATAGAGTCTACAGCTGCCTTGTCTGCTGCAATCTTGTCTTTTTTTCCAACTAGATATGAAGATGCTAAAGCTGCTTTTGATGTAACACGTATAAATTGATCAATAAATCTTTTATCGAGAGTCATTATACTTTTTCATCTATTAAAACTTCATCTTTAATCTTGGTTTCGAATTCTCTTAAACGTTTATAAACACTAGCTAGTTCAATAATAGTTGGCCAAGCTTTTAATAAATATTGCATAGATCCTTCAACCCTACCAAATGCTCTTATTATTTGCTGCATAACACCTAATGTGACAACACCTGCAACAATAGCTGGTGCTAAAAAAACATATGCAGATAAAACGTTTGCTTGTAAATATGCAATTCGACCAATGTTAAAATAAAGATATCGTAAATAACTTAAAAAATGAATTTTACGCACATCATCAAATAATTCATCAATTCTTTTAGGTCTTACATTACCATCATCCTCAGCAATAACTAAAATTTTTCTATATGCTGCTTCTTGTTTTTGTAAATCGTACTCAATACCAACCAGTCTTAATATATAACCAAGAATAATTAGAAATATAGTTCCACCTACAGTCCAGATCAAAGCTCCTACAATTAAACCATATTCCCATTCACCAAAAAAGAAAATAGGAATACCTACACTTAAGCCAAATAATATGGGAATAAATTGTATCAAAATCATAATAGACTCAATTAAACTTGTGCCTAATCCTTCCATAATTCTAGTAAATTTAATTGTATCTTCTTGTACCCTTTGTGAAGCACCTTCAATTTTACGTGCTTTGTCATAAACAGCATGATACCACTCTACCATCGATGTTCTCCATCTAAATAAATAATGAGCTGTAAAGAAACTTATAGCTACATAAACAGCAATATACATTGCTGCCAATGTAATAAATGAAAACAGGCTTGCAAAATATTCTTCAATTGAAACTGCGTTTGGTTCCGCAAGTGCTTTCTGAATCATGTCATAAAAAACACCAAACCATTCGTTTATTTTTACATCTATTTCAACTTGAACCCAAAGTGATGAAAGAATTATAAACGAACCTATCCAAGACCAAATAAACCAATGCTTATCAGTAAAAAATCTAAACATTATTATTTAAGAAAATTATCTGCATAAGACTTTTTTACGGTTTTTCTTTTTCTTGGTTCAATTAATTCAAAATCAATTTTCTTTTTTTTTGCATAATTAATTGCTAATTCTTTAGACGAAAATTCTAACTTTAATTCTGTGTAAGTATCAGATGAACTTTCCCAACCCATCAAAGGATTTTTTGTAGGATTTTTGGTTATAAATTCTAAAATCCATTTATCATTCTTTGCTAATCCCGATTGCATTGGATTTTTATTTGGAATGTAAATAATTGCTTTTCTCATAAATGATGGTCGGAGTGGCAGGATTCGAACCTGCGACCCTCTGGTCCCAAACCAGATGCGCTACCAGGCTGCGCTACACTCCGATCCGAGTACTAATACAGCAGTTATTGATAATTTCAATGCATAAAGAAGCCAAAATTAAAAGAAATTTGATTAAAATCTGGTATATAACGAAGCATGATAATTACTTGTCCAAATTGTAACAAGCAATTCAAAATTGATAATTCTTTAATACCAAATGAAGGTAGAGATTTGCAATGTGGATCATGTAATTATACTTGGTTTTATAATATTGAAGAAAAAAATAATGAAGTACCAGAGTTGAAACAGGAAATTATCAGTGAAGATATTGAAATAAAAGCTGAAAATAAAAAGGATAATAAAGAAGCAAAACAACAACCAGGAAAAATAATTAAAACTGAAATAAATAATAAAAAAAAAGAAAAAAATTCAGAAAAACAAAAAATTATAACTAATCTTAAAAAAACAGAAAATAAAGAAATTAAGTTTTTTTCTTATTTAATAGTATTTATTATATCTTTTGTAGCATTAATTATCTTGCTAGATACCCTAAAAACTCCACTAATTAATGTGTTTCCAGGATTAGAAATTATACTATTTAACCTTTTTGAAACATTGCAAGATATAAAACTATTTATTATAGACCTAATTTAACTTTTTATGATTAATTATATATCTAAGCCTTTTAGATGGTTTTTTAAATTAGAAGCTGCAAGTGGACTTGTATTGTTATTTGCTGCAATAATTGCATTATTTATAAGCAATTCAGAATTAGCAGAATTATATTTTGCTACTCTAAATAAGTATTTATTCATAGGTATTAATAATTTTGGATTAAAATTATCAGTATTGCATTGGATCAATGATGCCTTAATGGCAATTTTCTTTTTCTTTGTTACTTTAGAAATTAAAAGAGAATTTTTACAAGGTGAACTTTCTAATATTAAACAAGCTTTATTACCAATAATAGCTGCTGTAGGAGGAATGTTAGTTCCAGCTTTATTTTACGTTTTCATAAATTTAGGTGATAGTGAAACTTTAAATGGATGGGCAATTCCATCAGCTACTGATATTGCTTTTTCTTTAGGAGTTTTATCTTTGCTAGGTAAAAGAGTTCCTTTATCATTAAAAGTGTTTTTAACAGCATTAGCTATTATTGATGATTTAGGAGCAATAGTAATCATTGCCCTATTCTACTCTGGAGATTTGAGCATTAAGTACTTAACTTTGATGTTGTTGGCTTTTATTGCTTTGTTATTAATTAATAAATTTAATATTAAAAAGTTTCTACCTTATTTAATTGTAGGTCTTTTTCTTTGGGATTTTACGCATAACTCAGGAATACACGCTACAATAGCAGGTGTTTTGTTGGCTATGACAATTCCTCATAAAAAAAAGGAAAAAGATTTTTCTTTATTAATAAAAATTGAACATGCGATTAGTCCATATGTTGCTTTTGGGATAATGCCTTTATTTGCATTTGCAAATGCTGGAGTATCTTTAGAAGGTTTATCATTTGCTTCATTACTGGATAAAGTTCCATTAGGTATTGTACTTGGACTGTTTCTTGGTAAACAACTTGGTGTATTTATATTTTCTTATATATCGATAAAATTAAAAGTGGCTCAAATGCCAAACGACACCAGTTGGTACAATTTTTATGGTGTAGGAGTTCTTACTGGAATTGGTTTCACAATGAGTTTATTTGTTGGAAATTTAGCTTTTGTTGAAAATATGCAATATATGGATGGTGTAAAAATAGGTGTATTAACTGGGTCATTGTTATCCACTTTATTTGGTTATTTTTTGATATTACTTACTCCCAATAAACCGAGTAAATGAGAAAAGTAATAATTCTGTTATCTATAATTATGTTTTTTTTTAAAACTTCAGCTAGTGCAAACTATGAAAAAAAAATTTATGACTTCAGCATAGAGAGTATAACTGGTGAGACAATTAATTTTAAAGATTATAAAAATAAAGTTATTTTAGTTGTGAATACAGCAAGTTATTGTGGGTTTACTAAACAATATGATGAATTACAGGAATTGTGGGATTTATATAAAGAAAAAGGTTTGATTGTTCTTGGTGTTCCATCTAATTCATTTAATCAAGAAAAAAGTAATGATGCAGATGTAAAAGAGTTTTGTGAAGTAAATTTTAATATTAACTTTCCTCTTACAACTATTACAGAGGTAAAAGGCAAAAATTCACATGAAATTTTTAAATGGGCAAAAGAAAATCATGGAAAATCTGCTATCCCTAAATGGAATTTTCATAAAATTCTAATTAATAAAGAAGGCAAAATAGAAGATACTTTTGCATCAATGACAAAACCAATGTCAAAAAAAATAATTAAAGCTATAGAAAATATCTTATAAGTTAATAGTTAATCCATCATGTGCTGGAATAATATTATTAGGAAGCATTTTTTTGAGCACCTTATAATCTAATACTGGCGACAAGTTTGTTAGAATAGCTTTTTTAGGTTTAAATTTTTTAATTATGGCTAGTGAAGACTCTAAATTAAAGTGGGAAGGATGAAAATTGTACCACAAGCAATCAATGACTAAATATTTTAGATTTTTAAAATACTTATGATCTTTGTTATAAATTTTACTTACATCACTTATATACGCTAATTTTTTATCAATTATAAAGCAATTTGATTTAACCTTACCATGTTCAACCATAATTGATTGAATACCAATCTTTTTATTATAATTTTTTGTAAATATTTTTTTTGGCAGTTTATTGAGTTTAAGAGTTGCAGGATATTCTTTTGAATAACTTTTAAAAATATAAGAAAATGTAGAATTAAGGTATTTAGAAGTATATTTATCAGCGTAAACATCAAGTTGTTTTCTACTGTTTATATAGAAAGATCTCAGATCATTTATTCCATGAGTTTGATCGCCATGCATATGAGAATATAACACTTTATTAATTTTTTTTATTTTATGTCTTAAAAGTTGTTGACGTAGATCAGGAGCTGTATCTATGAGGATATTTTCATCTGTGGTTTTTATTAAAGCTGAACATCTTGTTCTATAATTTTTTTTATTATTAGGGTCGCAATTTCCAAAAAAACCATCTGGTCTTGGTACACCCATTGAACTACCACAGCCTAAAATAATAAATTGCATTAATTTCAATTAAAAAAAAGTTTATTAAAGTTATCTGTAGTTTTTTTGATAAGATCTTCTTTGGATATATTTTTAATTTCAGCTAATTTTGCAGCAGTAAAATCAATGAATGATGGTTCATTTTTTTTTCCTCTTTTAGGAACGGGTGCTAAAAAAGGACTATCTGTCTCAATTAAGATATTATCCATTGGAATAGATTTGAACGTATCTTGTAAATCCAAAGAGTTTTTAAAAGTAATGATGCCACTTGCTGAAAAGAATGAATTTAAAGACATTAGTCTCTCTGAAAATTCTTTAGATCCAGTAAAACAATGCATCAAAATTTTAAGGTTTTCATTTTTATATTCATTTAAAATCTCAAAAGTTTCTTTTTCTGCATCTCTTGAATGAACAATTAATGGAATATTGGTTTTTATGGATGCATTTATATGTTCTTTAAAACTTGCTATCTGTTTGTCTTTTTCACTATTATTATAATAAAAATCTAACCCAGTTTCTCCAATTCCAATAATTTTAGAATTTTCATTCAGTTTCTCTATGATCTGTTTTGAAGTGATAATATTTGTAGAGCTTTCATGAGGATGAATTCCGATAGTACCATAGATCATCTCATCTTTATTAACTAATTCTTTAACTCTAGAAAAACTTTCAAACGAGGTTGAGATAGTTAATAATTTTTCTATACCAACTTCTTTTGATCTTTGTATTACGTTAGTTAAATCACTTAATAATGGTTCATGATCTAGATGACAGTGTGAATCAATCATTGTTTTTTTCTATTTTTTTAAAAAGTATCTCTATTTTATTTATATTATTTCCTTTTATTAAATAATCATTGTTAGTTACTGTGTCTAATTTTATATTTTTTTCTTCAATGTCAAATATCTTTAATGCCTTGAGGGAGGATACAGGAATAATTGGATACAATAAAAAACTTATTTTTCTAACAATTTCTAATGTAGTGTATACGATAGTATTTAATCTAATTATATCATTTTTCTTTTTCCAAGGTTCTTGATCATTAAAATATTTGTTCGCTTCAAAAAGTGAATTTACAATATAGTCGATATAAAAATTAATATTTTGATTGTCAATCTGAGACCTAATATTATCTAAATTATCTTTATACTTATTTAGTATTAATAAATCATCATCCTGGAATTTTACTTCTGATGGAATTTTTCCGCCACAATTTTTTATTGCAAAAGCAGTTACTCGCTGACATAGATTTCCATAATTATTAGCTAAATCGCTGTTGATACAATCCTCTAGTCTTTCTTGAGATATATTTCCATCATTACCAAAAGAAACCTCTTTAATTAAATAGTATCTTAAAGGATCTAAACCATACTCTTTAATTATCTCAAGTGGATCAAGTATATTACCTTTAGATTTAGACATTTTTTCTTCTCCTGATAATATCCATCCATGCCCATAAACTTTAATTGGTAAATCAATTTTTGCTGCTAATAAAAAAGCAGGCCAATAAACAGCATGAAATCTAAGTATATCTTTTCCAATTAAGTGTATTGAGGCTGGCCAAAATTTTTTAAACAAATCATCATCTTTATTTGGATAATTTAATGCACTTAAATAATTTGTTAAAGCATCGAGCCAAACATATATTACATGGTTTTTATTATTTGGAACTGGTATACCCCATGAAAAACTTTTTCTACTTACAGAAAGATCTTTAAGACCACTTTTTACAAAACTAATAACTTCGTTTTTTCTAGATTCTGGAGAAATGAAATGTGGATTAGCTTCATAATAATCTAATAATGGTTTTTCCCATTTTGAAAGTCTAAAGAAGTAGGACTCTTCTTCTATCCATTCAACAGGAGATTTTGAAGATACAGCAATTTTTTTTCCATCTACCTCCTCAACTTCATCTTCGTTATAAAAAGCTTCGTCTGATACTGAATACCATCCAGAATAATTTGATAAATATATATCATCATTTTTTTCAAGTTCATTCCAAAGATGTTGAACTGTTTTCTTATGTCTGTCTTCTGTAGTTCTTATAAAATCAGTATTTGATAAATTCAAAGTGTCTGTAAGGTCTTTAAATGTTTGACTAATTTGATCACAGAATACTTGAGGCTTCTTACCTGCTTTTTCTGCTGATCTTTGAATTTTTAAACCATGTTCGTCTGTACCTGTAAGAAAATGAACTTGATAATTATCAATTATTTTAAATCTTGCAAAAAAATCAGCGATAATACTTGAATATGCATGACCCATATGAGGCTTTGCTGATGGATAGTAAATTGGAGTGGTAATGTAAAAAGTTTTATCCATTTAGTATTTTATCCTCAAATTCCATAAATAAAGTTTCCTCATCTAAATTATAAATTTTAGTATAATTAATTTTTTCTAAAAAATAATGGTATGACTTATATAAACTAATATCTTTACTAGATATATTGTTTCTAAAATAAAGTTCAATAAAAGAATAAATAATTTCAATTATTGATTTATCTTTTTTATAAATTTTATCTTTAATTACGGTTTTTAAAATTGTTTTTAAATCAAAATTAACAAGATCTAAGTTATATTCTTTAGCTAACCTAATTAATTTAAATAATTTTCCAGGAGTGGTATAATAATCAAGTAAACTATTGCTAATAATATTATTTATATCATCATTTAGTAATTGACTAACAATTCTAGTAGACTGGTCTTTAGTTAAAAAAACTTTAAAATTCAAACATCGTGATTTAAGAGTTGGTAGTACTCTTTTATTATTATTAATTAAAATAAAATTTATATTTTCATTAGGTTCTTCCAAAATTTTCAGCAAAGCGTTAATTGAATTTAAGTTTAATAATTCAATATTATCAATTAAAACAAATCTTTTTTTATTATTAAATGAGGATTTGTTTAGATTTTTTATCAATTCTCTAATTTGATTAATATCAATAGTTTTCTTTTCTTCTAAGACATCAATTAAGTAAAAATTTGGGCTAGATTTATTTACTATAAGTTTGTATGACTTATTATCAGTACTAATTTGATTATTTTCATAATTATAGGGATGTTCTTCATTTTTTGACAATACAAAATTAATTAAATGATATGCTAATGTTGATTTTCCAATACCTTTTTCACCTGATAAAAGAATTTTATTAGGTAAATTATCGTTCTTAGATAATTCATATAGTTGATTAAAAATTTCTTTGTGCTCAAATAAATTTATTTGAGTTAAGGGATTTAGGTTCATTTAATTAATTTTTTAATTTGATTTATTATTAAATCTTCATTTTTTTTGATATCTAAATTAGAATCAATTATTTTGTATGATTTTTTATTAGATTTAGCTAATTTTAAAAAACCTTTTTGAACTTTATTATAAAAATTCATATCAAACTGATCATATCGGTTCAAAGATTTTCTTTTTTTTAATCTTTGAAATAGATTTTTTTTATTTACAACATTAAGAAAAGTAAAGTTGACTTTAATTGTTTTTAATAAAAATTTATTTATGGTGTTTATAATTTTTAAATCAATACCCATTCCATAATGCTGATATGCAACAGTTGAGTCTACGAATCTATCAATTAAAATAATTTTTTTTTTATAAGATTTTTTTATAAGATTTATGTTTTCACTACGAGCTGCTAAATATAAAAGTAAATCAGTATATATGTTAAAATTCGATTTTTTATTTAAAATTAATCTTCTTATTTTTTCTGAATTAAGACCTCCACCTGGTTCTCTTATCTTTATATAGTTAATTTTTTTTTTATCTAAATATTTAGATACTTTATTTATATGATGACTTTTGCCACTACCCTCTATACCCTCAAAAACAATGATGGGTTTTTTAGACATCACCCCAAATTAAATAATTTATTGATCTTATCAATCTTGTAAAAAAATTAACTTTTTTAATTTCTTTCGATGAAAGTAAATCATACTCACCAACAAGTTCTTGATCATAAACAACTCTTAGCGTGGCTATTTTTTGATCTTTATTAATTGGTGCTTCGACTGGTCCATCATACTTAACAACAACTTTTAAAAGTTTTTTTTTTGCTTTTTTAATTGTTTTATAAATATCCTCCTTTGTGTATACTTCCACATTATTCTCTTTTCCTAACCAAACATCAATTTTGTGTAAAGGTTTATTGGCTTTAGCTATTTCTACAAGATCATAGTTGGTAAGACCAAATGTAAGTAATTTTGTACTCTCTTTAGATCTAGCATTTTTTGAATTAAAACCGCTTCCAACAGCAATCAATCTTCTACCATTTCTATCTATGGATGATGCTAAAGAATATTTTTCAACAGCTAAATAGCCAGTTTTTATTCCATCTGCTCCAAGATTTTTATAAAGTAAAGGATTTCTATTTCCTTGAGTTATTGGATCACCTCCAGTTCTATTCCAAGTAAATTCTTTTTCAGCAAACATTTTATAAAATTCTGGATGTTCTTTAATTAAATATCTAGACATTTTTAAAATATCTCTAACGGTTGAATAATTATCAGGATCATTTATTCCTGATGAATTAGAAAAGTTTGTATTATCCATCCCTAATTCTTTTGCTTTAGCAGTCATTAACATTGCAAATTCTTCTTCTGTACCTGCTATGCCTTCAGCTAATGCAATACATGCATCATTACCAGAAGCAACAATAATACCCCTTAATAAATTTTCTACAGAGACCTGATCACCTACCATTATAAACATCGAGGAATACCCAGAAGTAGATAATCTCCATGCTTTCTCTGATATTATAAATTTTTCATCTAAACTAAGATCACCAGATTTTATTAAATCAAAAGCAACAATAGATGTCATTATTTTTGTCATAGAAGCTGGATAAATTGAAATATCTGCTTCTTTTTCATAAAGAATTTCTCCAGAATGATAATCTTGTAATATTGCAGTTCTTGTCTTTACATCAAAATTAGCTTTTGAAATATTTATCAATGAAAAACTAATAATAATTACAATTAATAATTTTCTAAACATCTTTTAATATTTCTATATTTTCAAAGTTTAATACTTTTATTTCATCAAATGATTTTTCTAGTTTTTTTATATCATTAAATGGACCCAATAATACCCTATATTTGGTTTTAGATAATTTCTTAATTACTGATTTTTTTATATTTGTCTCATCTTTTATTCTATTAACCATATTTTCTGCTGAGTCTCTGTAATAAAAATCTGCAATCTTTATTGAATATAAAAATTTATGTCTCTTTATTTTGATTTCTTTATCTTTTTCTTTACCCAAATTGTCTATAGTAATTCCGTCAACAGGAACTTTTTCAGCTACATTTTTCTCTTCATCAAAGGTCTTTGCTTTTTTAGCCACAAATGTTGAATTTTTTGAAATTAAAACAAGATCAATATATGGTTCTTTAGGATCAAGAGATAGTTCCTCAGCAATTCTTTGTGTAATTACAGAGTTATAAAAAGAAGAAAATTTAACATTATTAGAGATTACTTCAGCTATAATTGATTTATTGTTAACAGGATTGGTAATTTTAACAAATGAATTTTTTTTAATTTTATTATGGAAAATTAAAAGAGATCTATTATCAATTTTTTTAGATATTTTTTTTTCTTTTTTTAATTTATCTTCATATATTAATGTAAACCCAGCATTACTATACTTTTGATCAATATAAACTAAAGACTTATTATTTTGATCAAATTGATTACATGCTGATAAAAAAAATACTGAAATAATTAACAAAAATTTTTTAAAGTTCATTTTTAAATTTATCTTTTAAGGTACAAACAGCTAATGCAAATCTTAGCGATCTGTTCCATTTTAATATTATCTCATAGTTATCAAATACTATATAAGCTGGATTTAAAGTTTCAGCATCAGGTATAATATCTTTATCTGGAGTTATAATTGCTACATTTAATGCGTTATACATACTGTCTATTTGATTATTATTTTTTATATATTTTCTAAAATATTTTAATTTTTTTTTATCATGAAGTTTTTTTGCAGAAATATTTAGATATTTACTTGGTATGTCTTTTGATAAATCAATTCTATAGAAACAAGGATTTTCACTTTTCCATCCTATTTGATTTAAATAATTTGATGCTGAAGCGTAAGCATCATTATTATTTTTTAAATCTATATATCCATTACCATCATAATCAATTGCATAATTTTTCATTGTAGATGGCATAAATTGAAAAAAACCAAAAGCTCCTGCCCAAGATCCATATAATGTTTTGTGATCGATTTGTTTGTTTTCTATTAATCTTAGAAGAATTAATAGTTCATTTGTAAAAAATTCCGATCTTCTTTTGTCAAAACTTAAGGTTGCTAAAGAGGATAAAATATCCATTTTACCAACATAAGTTCCAAAATTAGTTTCTATTCCCATTAGAGCTAATAGCAGCTCTCTCTCTATACTAAATTCGTTTTCAATAGAATTTATTAAATTTGAATTTTTTTCATAAAATTTTTTACCTAGTGAAACTTTTTTTGAAGATGTTCTTTTTGAAATATAAGTTTTAGTATCCTCATAAAATTCAGGTTGATATCTGTCATATTTTATTACATCTGATAAAAATTTAGTATCAGACATAACACTATCAAACGTTTTTTCTGAAACATTATTTTCTAAAGCTATTTTTTTAAAATTTAATTTCCAATTTTCAAAATCTTTATTGATGTCAGCAAATGAAAAATTAATAAAAAATAAAATAAATAATAAAAAAAAATTAATTAGTTTCATGTAAATCTTTTAAATATATAATTACAGCAATCCAAATAAAAATAAAACTAACTAATTTTGTTATTGAAAAAGGCTCATTGTAATAAAAATATCCTAGTAAAAATTGAAATGTAGGAGTTATGTAAAATATCATGCCAGTTGGTCCTAAGCCGCATAGTTCGACTCCCCTGACATATAAAAATAAAGGTATAACTGTCATAGGTCCTGCCAGATAAATAAATAACATCATTGATGGATCAGATAATCTAAAATCATTGAACCCCTTACTAGCTATCAAATAAAAAACTATAAGTGCAAATGGTAATATAAATAAACTCTCTATAAGAAGTCCTACATGAGTATCAACGTTAATTTTTTTTCTAACAAGATTATAAAAGCCCCAACTTAAAGCAACTATTAAACCAACCCAAGGCAATGATCTAATACTTACTATTACTAAAAAAAGGATTGAAAGAATAACTAGAAGAATTGAAAAGATTCTTTTTTTATTAAGTTTCTCTTTGAAAAAGATATAACCAAGCATTACGCTTAAAATGGGCATTATAAAATACCCAAAACTTGCATCTATAATTCTATTTGTTGCAATAGCATATATCCATACGCTCCAATTGATAAAAATTAAAAAACCAGAGACAAATAAATAAAATAAATTTGATTTATTTTTTACGATTTTAAAAAGAATAGTCCATTTAGAAAAAAAAAAAGTAGTCAGAATTAAAGTAAAGGCTGTCCATAAACATCTATGAACTACTAATTCAATATGACCGATATAAGCAATATATTTAAAATAAATTACACCAAAAAAACCCCACCAAAAAGATCCAAACCCAGCAAGTAATAACCCTTTGTTAAATTCTTTATTCATTGGAAATCATGATGCTTATAATTAATAAGTTTATTAGACTATTTTATGGTTGAATTAAATAATTATAATTATAAAACCTTGCTCACGGAGAGATGGCTGAGCGGTTGAAAGCACCGGTCTTGAAAACCGGCAAAGGGGCAACTCTTTCCTGGGTTCGAATCCCAGTCTCTCCGCCATCATTTTTATTTAAAGTTAAAATTTTTATATAATAAATTTATGTTATTATTCTCAAATTTAATATCTGTTTTGAAACCGTTGTAAAAATTATACAAATTATTGTCATCAATATTGAGCAATCTTTCTAGATCAAGAAGATCCTTTTCATTTAAATTATTTATATATTTTTTCGTAAATGCACCTAAAAGATTATCCATTTCTTTTGTACCCCTATAATTAGATCGATAAATAATTTTTTTTTTTAATTCGTCTATGTTGATCATAATAATTAGAATATATTGATTGTTAATGAAAAATAAAACAAATTATGAGTATTTATTGTCAGATTTAAGTTCTTTAAGAGGCGTAGGAACTAAAACAAAAAATTTATTAAAGAATAAAAATATTAATAATTTATTTGATTTACTGTGGAAACTTCCAAAATCCTATACGGATAGAAGTTTATCAGCAAAAATAAAAGATTTAAAAATTGGTGAAATACAAACAGTAAATATAACTCCACAAAAATATAATTTTCCACGAATAAGGAAATTACCTAATAGAGTTGTGTGTAGTGATGAAACTGGTGAAATAGATTTTGTTTTTTTTAATAGTTATGAGGGATATATAAAAAAAATACTTCCACTAGGAAAGGAAATAACTGTAAGTGGTAAAGTTGGATATTTTAGAAATAAATACCAAATGACAAATCCAAAATATGTTTCTGAAGATGCTTCACTAATCAAACAAACTCATAATAAATATTCACTAACAGAGGGTATTTCAGAAAAAATATATAACAGAATCATGCGTCAAATAATAGATAATTTGCCTGTTTTAAATGAATGGCACTCTAAAAGTATTTTATCTAAATTTAAAAATATAAGTTGGAACAGCTCAATTAAAGAATTACACAAACCAGAAAATATTGGAAATTATAAATCAAATTTCTATCAAAGACTAGCTTTTGATGAAATATTTTCTACATTTCTTGTTAATTCTGAAATCAGAAAAAAAATAAAAAAAATAAAAAAAAAAAATAAAGTTATTAATTATAATGCTCAAAATAATATAATAAATAGATTAGATTTTTCACTTACAAACGATCAACTAAAATCACTTAATGAAATAAACAAAGATTTGTGTTCTACAAGTAAAATGTTTAGACTTTTACAAGGAGACGTTGGTAGCGGAAAAACAATAGTGTCACTGCTAGCAGCAATAAATACCATAAATTCTGGTTACCAAGTTGCTTTTATGGCACCTACAGAAATTCTAGCAAGACAACATTTTACGCTTGCAAAAAAGATATTTCCTAAAAATATAAATATTGATCTTATTTCTGGAAAATCTGAATATAAATTAAAAAAAGAAATTCATAAAAAATTAGAAAATAATAAAATTAATATTATCTTTGGAACTCACGCAATATTTCAAAAAAAAATAATTTTTAAAAAATTAGGATTAATAATAATAGATGAGCAACATAAGTTTGGAGTTAATCAACGAAAAAAATTGTCAGACAAAGGTGGAACAAATTGTGACGTTTTATTAATGACAGCGACACCTATACCTCGGACACTAACAATGACTATTTATGGTGATATGGATATTTCAATAATTCGAGAAAAACCTAAAAATAGAAAACCAATTAAAACCTATAGTAAATTAGAGATTAAAATTGAGGATGTTTTAAAATTTATAAAAAAAGAAATTAAAATTGGAAACCAAATTTTTTGGGTATGTCCACTAATCGAGGAATCAAAAAAATTGGACCATTCATCAGCTATAAAAAAATTTAGATTTTTAAATCAAAAATTTCCAAATCAAGTATGTTTACTTCATGGAAAAACCAATAACGATGAAAAAAATCAAATACTAAATAATTTTTTAAAAAATAAATTTAAAATTTTAGTATCAACGACAATCATAGAGGTTGGAATTGATTTTCCAAATGCTAATGTAATTGTAATCGAAAATGCAAATAAATTTGGATTGTCTCAACTTCATCAATTAAGAGGAAGAGTTGGTCGTGGAGAAATAGACTCAACTTGTATTCTTATGTTCAAATCTAATTTAAGTGAAAATGCCAAAAAAAGAATTAAAATTTTGAAAAATACGAATGACGGTTTTTTAATATCCGAAGAAGATATGAAATTAAGAGGTTTTGGAGATATTTTAGGTTTTAAACAAAGTGGTATCAAAAATTTTAAATTAGCTGACCCAATTCATAATAGTGATCTTTTCTTGTTAGCTGAGAAAGAAATGAAAAGAATTGAGAATTCTAATGAAGATATAAAAAAGTTTAAACCTTTAATAAAACTATATGATAGAGCTGATATAATTAATGATATTGCCTAAGATTTTTTAGTTGAAGTGCCAGCCGAAACTATAAATTTGGATGCTTCTTCAAAAGACATGTTTAAATATATAACTTCTTCTATAGGGAACATTAATAAAAAACCACTTGTTGGATTGGGTGTAGTTGGAACAAAAACATTAATCAATTTCTTTCCTGTTTTTTTAGCCATTTCACCTTTATTTTCTTTTGTAGCAAAACCGACAGCCCAAACACCTTTTCTAGGATATTCAATTAAAACAACACTTCTTTTTCCATCATCTTTTTTTGAAAAAGTTTCTGTCATCTGAACAATTGCAGAATAAACTGTTCTTAAAAATGGAATTCTTTTGAAAAGATCATCAATTAATTTTAAAATTCTTCTTCCAAAAAAAGATAATGAAAGGCCTCCAACTATAGTAATAAGTAAAATTGAAATAATAATTTCAACTCCAGGAATGTTAAAAGGTAAATAGCTATTTGGATTAATATTTTTTGGGATTAAGTTAGATGAAATACCAATTAAAATTTTAGTTAGATATAACGTAAAACCAATCGGTATCAAAACAACTACACCAGCGATAAAATAGTTTCTCAAAGTTAATGAAATTGATTTTTTTGAGCCTTTTTTTGCCATATTTAAAATTATCTATAACTAGCGTATACAACAAAAACAATTGCAATGATAAATAATACAATTAAGATTTTGTTATTAAGATTCATGTTAAACATTAATACCAATTTAAATTAGTTATGGATAGAAGAAAATTTTTAACATATGTGGGTTGTGGTTGTGGAAGTCTTTTTTTGCATTCTTGTTCTTCAGCACCTATTACCGATAGAAAACAATTAAAAATTATTCCAGAGGCAAAATTGAATGCTCAAGCTGCTCAAATTTACGAAAAAGTAAAAGAAAAAGAAAAGTTGAGTAATGATGTAAAAAAATTAAATGAAATAAAAGAAATTGGAAAAAGAATGGAAGACTCAATAAGTGAATATTTTTATAGAGCTAAATTAAATGATCCAACTGCAAATTTTGATTGGGAGTATATTTTAATTGATAATAAAAAAGTTAGAAATGCTTGGTGTATGCCTGGTGGCAAAATAGCCGTCTACACTGGTATTCTTGATGTTACCAAAAATACAAATGGTTTAGCTGCAGTTATGGGTCACGAGGTGGCACATGCTGTTGCAAAACATTCTATAGAAAGAGCAAGTCGAGGAGTACTGCTAAATACAGGAGCACGAATAATCGATATAGCTAGCGGTGGAGTATTATCAGATATTAATAGAACAACGGGTATGGACACTGTTGGTTTGCTGGCTCAACTAGGTATTATGAATCCTTTTAGCAGGAAACAAGAGAGTGAAGCTGACTATCTTGGTATGATTTTTTCATCACTTTCAGGGTATGATATTAGAGAAACAGTAAAAATTTGGGAAAGAATGAAAGAATTTAATAAAGGTAAAGAACCACCTCAATTTATGAGTACTCATCCATCTTCTGATACACGTATCAGACAGCTGAATGAATGGATGAATGAAGTAATTTTGGATTATCCACCAATTAACTTAAGTTAGTTCAATTAATTGGTGAGCCCTGATGGACTCGAACCATCGACCCATTCCTTAAAAGGGAATTGCTCTACCAACTGAGCTAAGGGCCCCCAAATTATTCAAATTGAATAATTGTTATATACAGAATTATTTTTTTTTTTCAAATGTCAATTTTAACTAAATTTCTACACGTTCTACAACTTATCAATGTATTTATCGTGAAATTGATCAAAAGTACCATGATTAATATTTTTTCTGATCAAAGTCATTAATTCTTGATAAAAATTAATATTATGTAAAGTGAGTAACATTGAAGCTAGAATTTCATTAGTATTAAATAAATGATTTAAATAGTTTTTTGAGTATTTATTTAAATTAAGATTTTCACAATCTGGATCTAGAGGAGTGTTGTCATTTTGATATCTTCTATTTTTAATATTAATTCTTCCTTGCCAAGTAAATGCTAAACCAGTACGCCCTGATCTGGTTGGCAAAACACAATCAAACATATCTATACCTCTTTTGACAGCACCTAAAATATCAGATGGTGTTCCAACACCCATTAAATAGTGTGGTTTTTCGGTTGGTAAATATTCTTTTATATCATCTAAAACATTAAACATTTCTCTTTGTGTTTCGCCTACAGCTAATCCACCAACTGCGTAACCATCAAAACCAATTTTAATTAACTCTTGAAGTGATTTTAGTCTTAAATCCTTAAACAAGCCTCCTTGAACGATGCCAAACAATGCTTTATGAGGATTACTGCCAAATGCGTATTTCGATCTTTTCGCCCAGTAAAGTGATAAATCCATTGATTTTTTTATAACATCGTAATTATCGGTCTTCTTTGGACACTCATCCATAATCATTACGATATCAGAATTTAATCCTAATTGAATTCTGATACTTTCCTCTGGACTTAAGTAGAATTTCTTACCATCAACGTGAGAATTAAAAATAGCTCCCTTCTCTCTATCTATCCTGTTTAATTTTGACAAAGACATTACTTGGAAACCACCAGAGTCTGTTAATATAGGTAAATCACAATTCATAAAAGTGTGAAGTCCACCAGCAGATTGAATTCTTTCTACACCAGGTCTTATCATAAGATGATAAGTATTTGAGAGTATAATTTGTGATCCTGTTTTTTTTATATCATCTATAGTACAAGCCTTTACAGTACCCTGTGTTCCAACAGGCATAAATGCTGGTGTTTGTATAACCCCTCGAGGGGTTTCAATAAGGCCGCATCGAGCAAAATTATCTTTATTTATAATGTTAAAGGCAAATTTTTTAAATGCCATTAGAAAGAATTATTTAGATTTAAAACTAATAATCTTATCTGGATCAGTTACAGCACCGTTATCGTTTTGATCACCTCTTTTTATTTTATCTACAAATTCCATACCCTCGATTACTTTTCCAAAGACTGTGTATTGTCGATCTAAAAATGGAGCTGGCTGAAAACAAATAAAAAACTGACTGTTTGCACTATTTGGGTCCTGAGATCTTGCCATTGACAAAGTTCCCCTATCATGTGGTAGACTATTAAATTCTTGTTTTAAATCTGGGAAATCTGAACCTCCCATTCCAGCTCTTCTAAGATCGAATTCTTTAGATTCTGAATTTCCAAATTTTACATCTCCTGTTTGAGCCATAAATCCATCGATAACTCTATGAAAAACCACATTGTCGTATTTACCACTGTTTGCTAATTCCTTAATTCTTTTTACATGGTTTGGTGCAACATCTTCAAATAATTCGATTTTAACATCCCCATCTTTTAATTTTAATATCATTATATTCTCCTCAGCTATTGATTGATTAGTAATTAAAAAAAACAAAATCAGTATTTTCGTAAAAATTTTATTCATATTTATCTTTTAATGATTTAATTGTACTTTTTGTAGTAAATTTTTTTATATCACCTTTTAATTTGACAATATCTTTAACAAATCTTGATGAGATAATTTGATTTTCTATATCAGACATTAAAAAAATTGTTTCTATGTTTTGGTTCAATTTTCTATTCATACCAGCTAATTGAAACTCATATTCAAAATCAGATACAGCTCTTAATCCTCTTAGAATAATGTTTGATTTATATTTTTTACATAAATCTGTGGTTAAAGAACCAAATGATACTACTTTAATTTTTTTTCTATTTAATTTTAAATCTTTAAATAAAGCTTTATTGACTATTTCTATTCTTTCTTCATAACTGAATAGATAATTTTTATTACTTTCATCAGAAACACCTACAACTACCTTATCGAATAGTTTTAGTGATTTTTTTATGACATCAATATGTCCAAAAGTGATAGGATCAAATGTTCCTGGATAAATTGCAATTTTACTCATTAAATTAAATTATCATCAATTTTAATAGCCGAAACAACTTTTTCTTCTCCAGATAACTTAATTATTCTGACTCCTTGAGTATTTCTACCTGCGGTTCTAATTTCTTTAACAGCAACCCTTATAACTCTACCTTTATTTGTAGAAATTAAAATTTCATCGCCTTCAAAAACAGGAAAAGATGAAGTGATATTTCCATTTCTTGGTGAATTTACTATTCCTATAATGCCTTTACCACCTCTGTTAGTAACTCTGTAATCTGTGTGTGAGGTCTTTTTACCATAACCATTCTCACTTATTGATAAAACAAATTTCTCTCTTGCTTTTAATTCAGATTTTACATCTTTAGATTTTTTTTCTTTTTTACTAATTTTATCATTATCAATAACTGACAAAGATACTATTTGATCATTTGATGCTAACTCTATCCCTTTAATACCTTTAGAAGATCTACCTTTGAAAACTCTTAGCTTTTTGGTCTCAAATCTAATGCATTTGCCAAATTTTGTGCTTAAAATTATATCCTGATCATCTTTACAAATTTTAACACCTACAATTTTATCGTTATTATCCAATTTCATCGCAATTTTTCCAGATGCATTTATTGATGAAAAATCTTCTAAACTATTTTTTCGTACTTTTCCCTGTGCTGTAGCAAAAATTATTTGATAATTTTTTAAGCCTGTTTCATCTTCAGGCATTGGCATAATTGAACTTATTGCTTGATGACTTTTTAAAGGTAAAATATTAAATAAAGACTTACCCTTAGATGATGATGATCCCTCTGGGATTTTCCATGCTTTAATTTTGTAAACTAAACCCTCGGTAGAAAAGAAAAGAACTGAAGTATGAGTATTTACAGATAGTGTTTGAACAACAGAGTCTTGATCTCTAGTTGTTATTCCTGATTTACCTTTTCCACCTCTTTTTTGTTTTTTTACACCATCTAAAGATCCTCTCTTTATGTAGCCTTGCAATGTAACTGTAATTATTACCGATTGCTTTTGTATAGTTTCTTCAATATCATAATTTAAAACAGCATCTATAATTTTAGTTCTTCTTGGAATAGCAAATTTCTCTTTAATATTTTTTAACTCTTCACTTATTACTTTTAAAAGTTCTTTTTTTGATGAAATGATCTTTTTATATTGAGTTATCAATTCTGCTAATTTTTTAATTTCAACCTCGATTTCATTTATTCCTAATGCAGTTAATTTTTGAAGTCTTAATTCTAGAATAGCTAAAACTTGTGGTTCAGATAAAGAATAAAGGTTTTTAACCTTTTTACCCTCTATTAATGAAATTAATTTTTGTGATTTGTTTATTTTCCATTTGGTTTTTAGAATTGATATTTTAGCATCATCAGGCGTTTTAGATGATCTAATAATTTTTATTACTTTATCTAAATTTTCTACTGAAACTGATAATCCTATAAGAATATGAGCTCGCTCCTCTGCTTTTTGAAGATCAAATTTGGTTTTCTTAATAACTACATCTTCTCTAAAAGTTAAAAAGTTAGATAAAAAATCTTTTAAAGTACAAGTTTGAGGTTTTCCCTCAACAATAGCCAAAGTATTAAATCCAAAAGAACTTTCGATTTGAGTATTTTTATATAATTGTCTCTTTATAGTCTCTGGCTCAACACCATTTCTTAAATCTATTGCTACTCTTATACCTTCTCTGTTCGATTCATCTCTAATATCTCTTATACCATCAATCTTTTTTTCTCTTACTAATTGGGCAATTCTTTCATTTAAAACAGACTTATTAACTTGATAAGGAATAGAGGTTATTATAAGTCTTTCACGTCCTTTTTTATGTTGTTCAATTGAAATTTCACCTCTTATCTTAAATGATCCTCTTCCATTGTTATATCCTTGTTTAATTATATCTTTACCTATAATTACACCACCAGTTGGAAAATCTGGACCCGGTATGTATTTCATTAATTCTTTAATTTTTATGTCTTTATTATCTATTAAGGCCAAAGTACCATCTATAATTTCACCTAAATTATGAGGAGGTATACTTGTTGCCATACCAACAGCGATACCGCCAGCTCCGTTTACTAACAAATTTGGAAATTGTGCTGGTAAAACACTAGGTTCTTTTTCTGTTTCATCATAGTTGCTTTTAAAAGTAATTGTGTTTTTTTCAATATCATCAATTAAATATTGAGAAACTTTTGACAAACGAGTTTCGGTATACCTCATTGCAGCAGCAGGATCGCCATCTATAGAACCAAAATTTCCTTGACCTTGAATTAGCGGCAAGCTCATAGAGAAATCTTGCACCATTCTAACTAAAGCATCATAAACAGATTGATCACCATGAGGATGATATTTACCAATAACATCTCCAACTATTCTTGCAGATTTTCTAAATTGTTTAGACCAATCGTATCCACCTTTGTACATTGCATATAAAATTCTTCTATGAACTGGTTTTAACCCATCTCTTACATCAGGCAGTGCACGACTTACGATTACACTCATTGCGTAAGAAAGATATGATGAACTCATCTCATCATGCATTGAGATTAATTTAATATTTTTATCTTTAAACTCTTCAGTATTTTTCATAGAAGTTAAAATGGAATTTCATCATCCATGTCTGACACTTGAGAAGAATCTTCAATGTTATTTTGTTGAGTTGTGTCATTTTGAATTCCACCACCAGAATTACTACCACCCAACATTGTAAGTGAAGAATTATATCCTTGTATAACTATTTCAGTTGAGTATTTGTCTTGTCCCGATTGTTCATCTTTCCATTTTCTTGTCGTAAGTTGTCCCTCAACATAAACTTGAGCACCTTTTTTTAAATATTGTTGAACAACATTTACTAAACCCTCATTAAATACAACTACACGGTGCCATTCAGTTTTTTCTTTTCTCTCACCAGTGCTTTTATCTTTCCATGATTGACTTGTTGCAAGGCTTAATCTAGCAACACTTTTGCCATTTACCATTTGCTTGATTTCAGGATCTGCGCCCAAACGACCAATTAATAATACTTTATTTAAACTTCCAGCCATAATATTTAATATTTGTTAAATTAGTTAATTAGAATTATATCACAATTCTTCTGAATATTAATTTTATTAACTCAAAGCAACTAAAAATATGATGAAAAAGATAGTTATTAAGGGCGCTAAAGAACATAATTTAAAGAATGTTACTGTAGAGATTCCAAAAGACAAATTTGTGGTCATAACGGGTCTGTCTGGGTCTGGAAAATCATCTTTAGCTTTTGATACTATCTACGCAGAAGGTCAGAGAAGATATGTAGAGAGTTTATCTGCCTATGCACGTCAATTTTTAGATAAAATGAAAAAACCAAATGTAGATTTAATAGAAGGATTAAGTCCTGCCATTGCAATAGAGCAAAAAAATACATCAAAAAATCCAAGATCTACTGTTGCAACCGTAACTGAAATTTATGATTACATGAGGGTATTGTATGCTAGAGCAGGTATCCCCTATTCACCATTTACAGGCAAACCAATAACCTCCCAAACGATTACTCAGATAGTGGATTTAGTTAAAAAATTACCAAAAAAATCAACAATATATATTTACGCTCCAGTTGTAAGAGGTCGTAAGGGTGAATATAAAAAAGACATTTTAAGTTACAAAAGAAGAGGATTTAGAAAAATTAAAATTGATAATGTTTTATATGATATAGAAAAATCACCTAATCTAGATAAAAAACTTAAGCATGATATTTCAATCTTAGTAGATAGAATAGTTTTAAATTCAAAACTTGGAAATAGATTAGCCGAAAGTATTGAATCAGCTGTAAATTTAGCCAACGGTTTAGTCTTTGTAGAATATGAAGATGAGACTCTTCCGCAAAAATTTAGAAAAATTGAAAAATTAATTTACTCTACAAAGTTTGCTTGCCCTGAAAGCGGTTTTACAATTGAGGAAATTGAGCCAAGACTTTTTTCATTTAACAGTCCCTATGGAGCTTGTGAAGAATGTGAGGGAATAGGAATGAAATTAAATGTTGATCCAAATTTAGTTGTTCCAGATGAAAGAAAAAGTTTAGCAGATGGAGCAATTGAACCCTGGTCAAAATCAACCACATTATATTATGCACAAACTTTAGCATCTTTAGCAAAACATTATGGTTTTTCTTTAGACGAAAAATGGAAAAAATTACCCAAAAAAATTAAAGATATTATTCTGTATGGCTCAGATGAAGATGAGATTAAATTTAATTATGATGATGGATACGAGAAATATTCTTACAAAAAAACCTTTGAAGGTGTAATTAATAATCTTGAAAGAAGATTTTTAGAGTCGGATAGTGAATGGAAAAGAGAAGCCATTTCTGAATATCAATCTGATACAGCGTGCGAAGCATGTAATGGTGATAGATTAAAAGAGGAAGCTTTATGTGTTAAAATAAACGATCTTAATATTAGTGAAGTAACAAAAAAATCTATTTTAGATGCAGCGGTATGGTTTAAAAATTTAGAAAATAACCTTGATAAAAGACAATTTAAAATTGCCGAACATGTTTTAAAAGAAATAAATGAAAGATTAAATTTTCTTCTAAACGTTGGTTTAGATTATTTAACATTATCTAGAGAATCTGGAACTTTATCAGGCGGTGAAGCTCAAAGAATAAGATTAGCTTCACAAATTGGATCTGGTTTAACAGGAGTATTATATGTTTTGGATGAGCCTTCAATTGGATTACATCAAAAAGACAACGTTAAACTTATTAATGCATTAAAAAGATTACGAGATCTTGGCAATACTGTAATTGTTGTTGAACATGACACTGAGACAATGGAAAATGCAGATCATATTATTGACCTTGGCCCTGAAGCCGGGAGTAATGGTGGTGAAATAACAGCGCAAGGATCATATGAAGAAATTAAAAAAGATAAAAATAGTATTACTGGACAGTATCTTGCTAACAAAAAAATAATTGAAATTCCAAAATCACGACGTTTAGCAAAAAATGGAAGGTTTGTAGAAATCAATGGTGCAAGTGGAAATAATTTAAATAGTGTTAATCTTAAAATTCCTACTGGAACATTTACATGTGTTACTGGTGTCTCAGGTAGTGGTAAATCTACTCTAATATTACAAACTCTGTTTCATGCCTTAAATTTAACTTTAAATAACAAAGCAAGAAAAGCACCCAAATCATTTAAAGGTTATAAGGGCGTAGAATTGATTGATAAAATAATTGATATTGACCAGTCTCCTATTGGTAGAACTCCAAGATCAAATCCAGCAACATATACAGGAGCTTTTGGTCCTATTAGAGATTGGTTTACAAGTTTACCAGAATCCAAAACAAGAGGATATAAACCAGGAAGATTTTCTTTCAATGTTAAAGGAGGCAGATGTGAAGCGTGTGAGGGTGATGGTGTAATTACATATGAAATGCATTTTTTACCTGATGTTTATATACAGTGTGATGAATGTAAAGGAACAAGATACAATAGAGAGACTTTGGAAATCAAATTTAAAGGTAAAAGTATTGCAGATGTCTTGGATATGTCGGTTGATGAAGGGTGTGATTATTTTGAAAATATATCTAATATAAAAACAAAATTGTTAACTCTTAAAAAAGTTGGATTAGGTTACATAAAAATTGGTCAGCAGGCAACTACACTATCAGGAGGTGAAGCACAACGAATTAAACTTGCAAAAGAACTTTCAAAAAGATCAACAGGAAGAACAATGTATATTTTAGATGAACCAACTACAGGTTTGCACCAACATGATATTAAAAAACTTTTAGAAATACTTCATACATTTGTAAAACTTGGAAATACAGTCGTTGTTATTGAACATAATCTCGATGTTATTAAAACAGCCGATTACATTGTGGACATGGGTCCTGAAGGTGGTGTAAAGGGTGGTAATATTGTCGCCGAAGGAAAACCGGAAGAAGTATGCAAAGTTAAAGAGAGTTATACGGGTCAGTTTTTGAAACCTCTTTTAGCTTAAATTTAACAACTTAAAAATGTTTAAAAATTAGTGTATAATATTTCGAATCATGAGTAATTTATTATCTTCATTATCAAAAACAATTCACACATCACTAGCATTAGCCATAGTTTTGTTTCTTGGACTGTTTTATTTAAATGATGGTATAGCTATTGATACATTATTTTGGAGCTGGCTGTTTAGATACATACATGTGATTGTTGCAATTATGTGGATTGGATTATTGTGGTATTTCAATTTTGTTCAAATTCCAAATATGGGAAAAATTCCAGATGAACAAAAACCAGCCATTGGCAAAGTTATTGCTCCTGCTGCATTATTTTATTTTAGATGGGCTGCAGCGATAACTGTTCTTTCAGGTTTAATTCTTGCTTATCTTAATGGATATCTTCATGATGCAATGACTTTAAGTATAGGTTCGGGAGTACCTAAGCATACAGCTATAGGTATTGGAATGTGGCTAGGAATTATAATGGCATTTAACGTATGGTTTGTTATTTGGCCAAATCAAAAAAGAGCTTTGGGAATGGTTGATACTGATCCAGAGACTAAGACAAAGTCAGCTAAAACCGCAATGCTCTTCTCAAGAACAAATACTCTATTATCATTACCAATGTTGCTAACAATGGTAATAGCTCAAAACTTATATTAAATTATTTTTTTTCATCTTCTCTAAGAACGGTTTTTTGAGAAACTCTTAGTCTAACCAAAACAGTATTAGCTATATAAATTGATGAATAAGTTCCAAAAACAACACCAAGTATCATTGCTAATGAAAACCCTTTTAATATTTCACCACCAAAAAAATAAATTGCTAATAAAGCAAGTAAAGTAGTTGCAGATGTTATTATAGTTCTTGATAAAGTTTCATTAATCGAAATATTTGTTAATTCAAAAATTTTAATATCAGAATATTTTCTAAGATTTTCTCTAACACGGTCAAAAATTACAACAGTATCATTCATGGAATATCCAACTATTGTTAACACTGCTGCTATAATTGATAAGTTTATTTCTAAACTAAATAGCGAAAAAATTCCCAGAGTTACAATAACATCATGAAACAAAGCTAAAATTGCACCCAAGCTAAATTGCCACTCAAATCTTATCCAAATATAGATTAACATTAAAGCTAAAGATAATGATATAGCAATTATTCCTGATTTTAATAATTCAGCACTTACCTTAGGTCCAACATTTTCTACCCTTCTAAAATCATAGTTGTTTCCAAAGGATTTATCTAAATTAGTTTTAATTTCTTCAATGATATTTTTTTTATTATCTTTATTCTCAAATTTTACCAAGAAATCAGTGTCATTACCAAATTTTTTTACTGAAACATCACCTAAATCCATTTGATTAAATCTATCTCTTAGTGAACTAACATTTATTTTAGAATCTGAGGCTCTTAATTCAATTAAAGTTCCACCTTTAAAGTCAATACCAAAATTAAGTCCTTTGAATATTAAAAATAATAATGAAACAACAATTAAAACTGATGATAGTAAATTAAAGTGATTATAATATTTATTAAAAGCAATCATTAAATTAACTTCTCCTTATTTTTATTTTTAGTAACATAGATACTGGTAAAAAGCCTTGCTATAAAATAAACTGAAAATAGTGTTGTAAATATTCCAACTCCTAAAGTTACAGCAAAACCTTTCACTGGACCTGAGCCCATAAAAAATAAAATGATTGCAGCTAATAAAGTAGTAATATTAGCATCTAAAATAGCTGTTCTAGATTTAGTATAACCACCATCAAAAGCCAAAATATTGTTAGTCTCGTCTTTTAATTCTTCTTTGATCCTCTCAAAAATTAAAACATTTGCATCAACAGCCATACCTACAGTTAGAATAATTCCTGCAATACCAGGTAATGTTAAAGTGGCTTCAAATAAAGTTAAAACTCCTAACAGAATAAATAAATTAACTATTAGAGTTACATTAGTAATTAATCCAAAAATTTTATATTTTACAAACATAAAAATAATCACCAACATAAAACCTATTGTTAATGCAATCATTCCTGCATTAATTGAGTCTTGTCCAAGATCAGGTCCAACAGTTCTTTCTTCAATAATTTCTAATGGTGCTGGTAATGCTCCTGATCTTAATAATAAAGCTAGATCGGTTGCTGATTGAAAAGTGAAGCCACCACTTATTTGACCAGAACCACTAGCTATAGTATCTCTAACTACAGGTGCGCTAATAATTTTACCATCTAAAACAATTGCTAATTGCTTCCCAATACCAGTTGATGTCGCCTTACCAAACCTTTTTGCACCTACTCTATCTAAAGTAAATGAAACAATTGTTTGGTTAGTTTGAGTGTCCATTTTTGGTTGAGCATCAAGTAAATTTTCACCACTTATTATAATTCTTTTACTAACTACGGCTTCTTCTAAACCATTTTCAAATTTTAACTTTTCAATACCAAAACGATCATTTTCGTCATTTGTTACAAATCGAAAAGTAAGGTTTGCAGTTTTGCCAAGCAATGATTTTATTCTCATCGGATCATCTAATCCAGGTAGCTCTACTAAAATTCGGTTATTTCCTCTTTTAAGTATGTTAGGTTCATTAGTTCCAACCTCATCTACCCTTCTTCTAACTATTTCTATAGCTTGATCTTGAGAAGAAGTTTTAAGTTTAATTAAACCCTGTCTTGAAAAATTAACTTTAAAATTTAACCCTGTATCTTCAATTTCTAACTGATGTGATTTAAATCTTGGGTAATAAGGATTAAGATCACTATTTTCATCCTGAAAAACATTCAAAATAGATTGCTTATCATTTTCTATTACATTAAAAAAAATATTTTGATTTTCTATCTTTATATTATTGATCTTAATATTTTTTTCTTTGAAGTAATTTCTGATAGTTGTTGTTAAATTTTGAAGCTTTTGTTCAATTACAGGTTCGTTATCAATTTCAAGTAATAGATATGATCCTCCCTGAAGGTCTAAACCTAGATTAATTTTTTTATCAAAAAAATTATCATCAAATTTAAAAAGATTTGATGAAGCTATTAAAATAAATAAAACTGAAAAAAGAGTTATAAATAAAATTCTTAACTTAGAGAAATAAAGCACTTAACTAAAAATAATTATTTTTTAACTTCTTGAGTATTTGTATTAACAAGACTTTGGATACCAGTTGATTTAACTATCTCAACTTTTACGTTTTCTGCAATTTCTACTTCAACTTTATCGTTGTCTATAAGTCTCTCCACTGTACCTGTAATTCCACCAGAAGTAACAACCTTGTCACCTCTCTTAAGACTTTCAACCATTGCTTTGTGCTCTTTAACTTTTTTTTGCTGTGGTCTGATTAAGAAAAAATAAAAAATAACAAATATTAAAATTAACGGTATAAATTGTCCTATTCCTGAACCTTCCATAAATCTCCTTATAATTATGTGAATACTTATACTATCTATGTAATTAAAACAACTTTATTTAGTTGAAATCAATTCCAAATTATTCATATACGGTCGCAGCACCTTAGGAACAACAATCGAACCATCTTTTTGTTGATAGTTTTCTAGCACAGCAATTAAAGTTCTTCCCACAGCTAAACCACTTCCATTTAATGTTCCAACAAAAACAGTTTCCTTGTTTTTATTTTTATATCTTGATTTCATTCTTTGCGCCTGAAATGTTGAACAAGAAGAGCATGATGATATTTCACGATACTTGTTTTCTGATGGTAACCAAACTTCAATATCAAAGGTTTTTTCTGCACTGAAACCCATATCACCTGAACATAAAATTACTTTTCTATAGGGTAATTCTAACTTTTCCAGTATATCTGTTGCACAGTTTGTCATTCGCTCTAATTCTTCAAGACAATTTTCTTTTTCCACAATACTGACCATCTCAACTTTATAAAATTGATGTTGCCTAATCATTCCTTTGGTATCTTTTCCATAACTACCAGCTTCTTTTCTAAAACAAGGTGTTGAGGCAACAAATCTCATTGGTAAATCTTTTTGGTCAACAATTTTATCTTTAACAATATTTGTTAAAATTACTTCAGCGGTTGGAATTAAAAATTTTCTATCAGATCCCTCATCAAATTTTATTTCAAATTGATCGTTTTCAAATTTTGGTAATTGGCCTGTTCCATACATTGTATTGTCAGAAGCAATCAATGGAGGTGAAATCTCTTGATAACCATTTTGAACAATATGAGTATCTAGCATAAAGTTGGATAAAGCTCGTTCTAGTAATGCTAAATCTTTTTTAACAAATACAAATCTTGACCCTGTTGTTTTTGTTGCAAGATCAAAATCAAGCATGCCTAATTTTTCACCAAGTTCATAATGAGATTTAGGTTTGAAATCAAACTCAGGAACTTTTCCAGCTTTTAAAACTTCTACATTATCATTTTCATCTTTCCCATTTGGAACATCTTGATGAGGTATATTTGGTAGACTTGATAAAATATTATCTAATTCAGTTTTAGTATTTTTTTGTTGCTCAGCGATCTTTTCTAATTCAGAAGATATTTCTTTAGATTTTTCAAATAAACTTTCATCTTTAGATTTTGAAATATCTTTTTTTTCTTTTTCTAAATTTTCTTTTTTTTGAATTAAATCTCTATTTAACTCATCAAGCTTTTTTAAATTATTAAAATCAATTTTAACCGAACGTTTTTCAAGATCTTTTTCAAATTTTGAAAAATCTTTTCTAATTTCTTTTAAATTATGCATCAGTTTTTTCTAAATTTTTGTTTTCTATAAATTTTACTGAAAATATTGATAATTCATATAAAATTAATAATGGTATAGCTAAACCTATTTGAGTAATTGGATCGGGTGGTGTAAGTAATGCAGCAGCAGCAAATATAATTACTACTACATACTTTCTTCTCTCTTTTAAAAATTGACTATCAACAACACCTATTCTTGCTAACAAACTTAAGACTATAGGAAGTTGGAAGCTTATTCCAAAAGCAAAAATTAACTTCATAACAAGTGACAAGTATTCATTTACTTTGGCTTCTAGTTGAATTGGTAGACTTGTAGACATCCCTGAGCTTTCAAATGATAAAAAGAATTTAATAGCTAGAGGCATTATCAAATAGTAAACAAGCATACCTCCCAAAAAGAAAAGGATTGGTGTTAGTACAAGATATGGAAGTATGGCAACTTTTTCATGTTTATATAACCCTGGTGCAATAAATTTCCATACTTGCATTAGAATAAATGGACAGGTCACAAAAAAAGCTGTGAAAAAGGATACCTTAATATAAGTTAAAAAAGTTTCCTGTAAGGCGGTAAAAATAAGCCTTCTATCAGATCCATCGTCTTTTACAGCTTGAGCAAAAGGATCAACTAAAAAACCGTATATGTGTTCAGCAAATATGTAACAAATAACAAAAAAGATTATTAGAAATATAAAACTATGTATTAATCTTTTTCTTAGTTCAGTTAGATGGCTAACAAATCCACCTTCATTTTCTTCATTGCTCATCTTTTTTTGTTTCTTTTTTTATTTCTTTATCAATTTTTTCATCATCAATATCTAAATTTGAAACTTCATTCTGAATATTGCTCACATATCTTTTCGCAGAACCTATCCAAGAACCTGCTTTCTTTAACATGATTGGAAAATCTTTAGGACCAAGAACAACAATTGCAATGCCAACAACAATTAATATCTCAAACCAACCAATAGTAGGCATGTGATTTAATCTTTGTTTTCTGAGTCTTTATTTTCGTCGGATATATTTTTTGGCTCTGTATCGTCAGTGACATCTGACGCCATTCCTTTTTTGAAACTTTTAATTCCCTTAGCTACATCACCCATCAGACTAGAGATTTTACCTCGTCCAAATAATAAGACTACTAATATAACTACGATTGCTATTTGCCAAATTCCTATGCTCATGAAAAACTTATAACCTTTTTATGATTAATTTAAAAGTTACTTTTTTGTTAATCTTTCTCTTCTGTATCAAGAGTACTATTTAACATCTCGTCAATATTAGAATAAATATCCTCTTTTTTTTCTTCTTGTTTTTCTTTGTAGAATTTACCAGTTCCAAATATTGCATTATCAATACTAGAACTATCAATTAATCCAGCTGCACCTAATTCATCAATTGTTGGTAAATCAGATAATTTTTGAAGATTAAAATGACTTAAAAATTCATCAGTTGTAACATATTGAATTGGTCTACCTGGTACATCTTTACGACCACCTGGCTTAACCCAGTTAAGCTCCATCAATATTTCGAGAGTATTTGTACCAAAGGCAACACCTCTAATTTCTTCAATCTCTGCTCTAGTAACAGGCTGATGATATACAATTATAGCCAAAGTTTCCACTGCAGCTCTAGAAAGTTTTTTTTCAACCGTTCTTTCTTGTGACATGATGTTTGACAAGTTAGGAGAAGTTCTGAAGGACCACTTTTCTTTTATACAAACCAGATTAATTCCACGTTTAGAGTATTCTTGTTGCAACTTTTCTAATGATTTAGAGACGCTACCTTTTTTAGTAACTTTACTTTCAATTGTATCAACATCTAATGGTTCTGCAGCAGCAAAAATAACTGCTTCAATTTCTTTTTCTAAATCACTTAACTTCAAAGGAAATTTTACAATATTATCTTTTGTGATTTTTTCTTTTTTAATCATTATTTTCCTTCACATAAATGTCGTCAAATAATTTATCTTGTTTCATAGTCAGGTTTCCTTCTTTAACTAACTCTAAGGAACCTGCAAATATTCCTGCTTTACCAGTACGTTTATATTTTGAGCCGTTTTTAAAATTTTTAGGAATTAAATCATCTAATTTTTTCCAATCGATTAATTTACCAAAAAACTCTCTTATTGTTTTAATTCCATCTTCAGCAGTAAATACTGGTAATTTGGGAATATTCATTTTTTGAAAATCTTTAGTCATAATAATTGTTGAATATGACTTGAGAAGCTCAAATAAACTTAAATTATATTCTGTGCTATAAATAGATCTTATATTTCCTTTCATCCCTCTTGATCGTATTTCTCTTCCTAGTCTTTTTCTTTTAAGCATTTGTTCAGAAAGTAATCTTATTAGTTCTAATTTTTTTAGTTGTAATTTTAATTTTTCAGCAACTTCTTGAACTTTAAATTCTTCTTCTGGAGTTCCCGGAAGCAATAATTTAGATTTCAAATATGCTAACCAAGTTGCCATCAATAAATATTCAGAAGCAATTTCTAAATTTAAATCTTTTTCTTTCGTAATATAATCGTGAAATTGATCTGCTAATTTTGTAATTGATATCTCTTCAAGATCTACTTTTTGAGCTTTTGCTAAATCTAAAAGTACATCTAGAGGACCATTGTAGTTATTTATATCAACATTAAATAATGCAGAATCAGAAATAGTCATGCTCAGATATTAACTTAAAATTTTATAAAATAACGATGTTTTTTTTATAATAAAATTACTTACCATTGGTGAATTATCACCAACTACCCTCATTTCAGACAATTTACCATTGCAATGAAGAGCAAGATTACAACCTGCACTAAACGTTTTAATCGTATTAGTTTCTAAATCATCTTTTAAACTTTTCATTGATAAATCATCTGAAATTAAAATGTTTTTAAAACCAATTTTTTTTCTAATTAAATTTATAATTTTTTTGGAGTGTGTAGCTGTATTTAATCTATCAATACTTCGATATATTACATGCGCTGTCATAGCAAAATAGCTTTGTTTTTTCTTGAACGGGAAAAAATCATATTTATTCAAATAATTTAAGTTTTTGGTAACTACAGGAGTAAATTTATGACTATCTACCTTAGCTAATCCATGCCCTGGTATGTGTTTCATTACAGTTCCAATAGAATTTCCATGAAAATAATCAATACAAATATCTCCAATTTTAGAAATATTTTTTTTATTTTTTGAAAAAGACCTGTCACCAATAATGTTGCTAGAACCTTTAATCCGAAGGTCTAAAACGGGAACGGTATTTATATTAACACCGATTGATTTAAGTAAATACGAAGTCTTATCAATAAATAATTTATAAATAATATTAAATTTTTTCTTATCTCTTATAAATAAATTACCAAAATATTCAGAAGTCAAATTATCGAATGAGATAATTTTACTTAATCGATTTACTCTTCCACCTTCTTGATCAATTAATATTGGGTATTTTTTGTCTTTAAATATCTTTTTTATTCTATCAGTTAATTTTTTAGTTTGTTCAATTGAACTTATGTTTCTTGAAAATAAAATAACACCCCATGGTTTATATTTCTTTAAAAAGGTTATTTCTTTGTTTGATAATGTCGATGATTTTATACCAACAATAAAGGCTCTTCTATTCTTAATCATTTTCTAAAAGTTTCCAAAAATTAAACTTTTTTTTCTTTTTTTTATTTGTTTGCTTTACGTATTCTATTACATTTTGTGTATCGTTTTCCAAAACTGGTAAATTTTTTGAATATAATTTAATTTTTTCATCATTGTTTTTATAAGATCTGTATGATTTTTTCTTATTTTCGTCTGAAAAATAATATCTACCAGTCAAAAAAATAAATAAAGCAATTACAAGAATAAATATTAAATACTTAATTTCTTTTAGCATTACATTTTATCTGGTGTATCTACACCAACTATATCCATTCCTGATTTTATAACGTTAGATATTGCTTTTAAAAAAATTAATTTATATGGCGAAACTGTTTTTTGATCATTAATAAATCTTTTTTCTGGGTTTTGTTTGCCAAGATTCCAATAAGAATGAAATTCTGAAGCAAGATCATATAAATAAACAGGTATTCTATGCGGTTCTAATTTTGAACTAGCTGCATCGATACATTTAGGCCATTCTGAAATCTTTTTTAAAATTTTGATCTCGTCATTTGAATATTCAAAACTAAAATCATCTAATTTAATATTTGAATTTAAATCTTTACCAATATGTCTAAAAACAGATGAAATTCTAGCATAACAATATTGAACATAATATAACGGATTATCTTTTGATTTTTCTTTTACAGCATCAAAATCAAAATCTAATTCTACATCACTACTTCTGTTGAGCATGATAAACCTAGTTGCATCTTTTCCAACTTCTTCAATTAAATCATCAACCGTAATGTAGTCACCTTTTCTTTTAGACATCTTAAATGGTTTGTTATCTTTAATTAATTTTACAAGCTGACTAATTTTACAAATCAATTTATCTTTTTTCCCTGATAAAGCTTCAACTGAGGATGAAATTCTTTTGATATAACCAGCATGATCTGCTCCAAGGATATTTATTAAATAATCAAATTTACGATCAACTTTGTTTTTATGATAAGCAACATCGCTTGCAAAATAAGTCCATGCTCCATCTGATTTTTGTAATGCTCTATCTTTATCATCACCAAAATCAGTAGATTTAAAAAGTAACTGTTCTCTTTCTACCCAGTTTTTATCGTCTTCTCCAGCTGGAGCTTTAATTTTTCCTTTATAAACAAATTTACTTTTTTCTAAAAATTTTATTACACTTTCTACTTCTTTGTTTAAAACAATGCTTTTTTCACTAACAAAATTATCATGGTTAATTCCTAAACTCTTAAGGTTCTTTTTAATTAAAAGCAGCGCCTGTTCTATAGATAAAGCTGTTAACTTATCGCTTATTTCATCATAATTATCAAAATTAAGATCTGAATTATCTGAAACTATATTTTTCGCAAAATCGATTAAATAATCTCCTGGATACAAATCAGGATTATCTAGTGGAAAAGTTTTGTTAAACTTAACTTCTCTAATTCTAAAATATACAGATTTTGTAAAATTTATAATTTGATTACCATAATCATTTACATAATACTCTTTTGTAACTTTATGCTTATTAAATATTAATACATTAGATATGACATCACCTAAAATAGCTCCTCTACAGTGACCAACATGCAAAGGTCCTGTTGGGTTGGCTGATACGAATTCAACTAAGTAATTATTTTTTTTCTCTTTCTCATTAATTCCAAATTTTTCAGCGTTATCAGTAATTTCTTTAATAAAGTTTGACCAAAAAGATGGCTTAAATTTAATATTTATGAAACCTGGTTTAGCAATGGATATATTGTCTATTTGATCATCGCTATTTTTGATTTCAGGTGCAAGTTTTTCTGCCAATTCTATTGGTGAGGTTTTATTTAGTTTGGATAAAACCATTGCAACATTAGTTGAAATATCACAATCAAATTTTGGAGGCGGTATTTCTGCATTAACACCATTGAAACTCTCTGGAACGATAAGTTGATTTTTTTTACTCAGTTCAACAATAATTGATTTAATTTTATCTAAATATAATTCAAAAATATTCATTTATTATCGTTATAAAGGTTAATCGCGTATCTGTCTGTCATACCAGATATAAAATCTGAAATAGCTCTATATTTGTCTTTAGTCAATTGCTCTTTAGTAAGAAATTTTCTAGGATTTGATTTAATTATTTTAAATAATTTCTTAATTATCATTTTACCTCTTTGATTCTTATTTAGCACCGATTTATTGTCATACATTCTATATCTTAAAAAGGATCTGATTTCTTGTTCTGAATTTTCTATTTTATTTGAAAAGGAGACTATTAATTGATTTGATTTTGATACATCTTTTAATGACTTAATTTTAAATTTTTTAATATTTTTTTCAGTATTAATTAATAAATCTCTAATCATAATATCAATCGAGTCTCTGATGATTTGGTAAATAGCAATTTTATAATTTTTTTTATTAATTTTGTTTTTATATTTTTGATAAATGTCTTTAAAAAAATCTAATTCAACTAATTCCTCAAGTTTAAATAGGTTTGCTTTAATTCCATCCTGAATATCATGATTATTATATGCAATATCATCTGATATAGCTGATATTTGAGCTTCTATTGAAGGATACGTATTAAATTTAATCTTATTTTTGAAAACTTTTAAACCAATTAATTTATTTATCATGCTTAGATCATCTACTGGTCCGTTGTGTTTTAAGAGTCCTTCTAAAGTTTCAAAAGTTAAATTTAGTCCAGCAAATTTGAAATATTTGTTTTCTAAAAACATTACGATTCTTAGTGTCTGAAGATTATGATCAAAACCTCCATAGTTTTCCATACATTCATTTAAAGCATCTTCTCCTGCATGGCCAAATGGAGTATGACCTAAATCATGAGCAAGACTTAAGGTTTCAGCTAAATCTTCATTTAATTTTAGATATTTTGCAATTGATCTTGCTATTTGAGCAACTTCAATTGAATGAGTAATCCTTGTTCTAAAATGATCCCCGTCTGTGTTAACAAATACTTGGGTTTTATGCTTTAATCTTCTAAATGATGCGCTGTGAATTATCCGATCTCTATCTCGTTGAAAAGGAGATCTGTATTTTGAATTAGCTTCTTTATTAAGTCTGCCTTTACTTTTAAATACGCCTAACAAAGTGTCTTTTTTCATCCTTTAATTTAAATAATTAAGTATTATATTAGTAATATCAGTGTTCAGTTATGATTAAAGAAATTAAATTTACAGATAAAGCGTTAAAACAAATAGATAATTTGTTATCAAAAAAAGATAAAGGATCATTCTTCAGAATCGCTATTAAGGGTGGAGGATGCTCTGGTTTTCAATATGAATTTACATTTGATAAATCAAAACAAGATGATGATTTAAATTATCAAAATATTTTAATTGATAAAACTTCAGCTGATTTGCTTAAAGGATCTGAGGTTGATTATGTGTCTGAACTTATAGGTGAACAATTCAAAATATCTAATCCACAAACCAAATCTTCATGTGGTTGTGGAGTTTCTTTCTCACTTTAATGCTCATTTCATCTTGGAATGTAAACTCGGTAAGAGCGAGAATTGAAAATATTAAAAGCTACTTATTAAAATATAAACCTGATATTTTAATGATGCAGGAAATCAAAACTGAAGATGTTAATTTTCCATATGATGATTTTTCATCAATGGACTATGAAAGTCATGTATTTGGTCAAAAAAGTTATAATGGTGTAGCGATCATTTCAAAAAATAAATTAAAAAATGTAAAAACAGATTTAATTAAAGATAAATTAAAACAATCAAGAATAATTTCAGCTGAGTTTGAGCATAAGAAAAAAAATATACAATTAATTAATATTTACACCCCTAATGGTAATCCTGTAGATACTGAAAAATATGATTATAAAAAAGATTGGCTTAATCAATTAATAAAACAATTAAAAACATTATCTAAAAAAAATCCAAATATTATATTAGCTGGTGATTTCAATATAATTCCATCAGCTGAAGATGTCTATAATGTTAAAAGTTTTGAAGACGATGCTTTATACAGACTTGAAATAAGAAAAAAATTTAGAGAAATGATTAATCTTGGTTTTAATGATGTTTACAGACATTTTTATGAAGATAAAGAAGGATATACATTTTGGGATTATATGAGAGGTGCATGGCAAAAAAATAACGGTATGAGGATTGATCATTTTTTAGTTTCAAATTCTATAATTGATCAAATTAAAAATATTAATATTAATAAAGATCCACGTGGCAGAGAAAAGCCTTCTGATCACACACCAATAGAGATTAATTTAGCTTAAAGATTTAATTTTATTTACTAATTCTTCGTTAATATTTCTTGTACCAGTGTCCATTCTATTCTTATGACGTCTTTCTCCAGGTAATCTTACTTCACCCATTGATTTCATTTTTTCAAAAAATTCTTCAGCATGTTTTTGCCAATTAGTACCTGACGTTTTATCAGGGTTAATAGCCAGTATGAATTCACCACCACTTGGAGGACCACCATCATTGTTATCTTTTGCAGCAGTTTCAAAACTAAAATTATCTCCAACTAATGCACCTGCCATTAATTCTACCATCATTGCAATGGCAGATCCTTTGTAACCACCAAAGGGTAATAAAACTCCACCATCAGCAATTTCACCTGGATCAGTTGTTTCTTTTCCATCTTTTGTTAATCCAGTTCCAAGCGGTACTTTGTGCCCTTCTCTTTTAGCGACTTGAACTTCTCCCATTGCCATTGAAGCTGTTGCCATATCATAAACAACTGGTGTTTTACCTGGACGTGGCCAAGCAAATGAAATTGGGTTTGTTCCAAATAATGGTTTTATTGCACCAGCAGGTGCTACAGCAGGCTTGTAAGATGTACAAGCAAATGCAACCAAACCTTCTTCTGCTAATTTTTCTGTTTCAGGCCACATAGCAGCCATATGATGTGAGTTATTTATTGCTAACACAGCTATACCATTTTCTTTTGCAGCTTTTGCTAATTCAGGTAATCCTTTATTTAATACAACAGGAGCTAAACAATTATTTCCTTCAACTTTAATTACTGATGGAGATATTTTTTTTACTTCAGGTTTCCCTTTTCCATTTATCTTTCCACCTTTAAGACCTGTTACATAAGCTGGCAATCTAAATAAACCGTGTGATACAGAACCATCTCTTTCAGCGTTTCTGATTAAGTCAGATAAAATTGATGCTGTTTCATCATCACAACCATTTGCTAAAAGAGTTTTTTTAGCTAATTCAAATATTTCCTCTAAAGTTAATGAAACTGTACTCATTATTTTGATTTACATTTTTTACATAAACCAAAAAATTCTAAATTATATTTGCTATATTTCATTCCTGAATTGTCTGAAAAATTAGATAAATATTTTGAAAGTTTTGAATTACTTATTTCAGATACATTTTCACAACTCTCACAAATTGAAAAAGCTGTCGCTTTAGAGACCTGACAGCTGGAATTTTGACAAGCGATAAAAGCATTTCTGCTTTCAATCTTATGAATTTTTCCAATTTCAACCAACTTATCTAAGGCTCTATAAACTTGCAAAGGTGCTTTTATTCCTTTTTTTTGAACATTAAAAAGAATTGAATAAGCTTTCATAGGTCCGCCAGATTTATCAATAAGATCAAAAATGATTTTTTGATTTTTGGAAAGATTATGTTCTTTTTGCATCTTTAAATTCTTATCAATTAGTTATCAGTTTTTCAATTTAATCGATTGTTTTATTTTAAATAAAGACAGTATAAATAATACTAACGAGGCAGCTATTATTGATGGTCCTGAAGGTGTATTAAATTCTAATGAAGAATATAAACCTAATACAACGGACAGTAATCCACCAATAATTGAAAATATTACCATTTTTTGAGGACTGTCTGAGATATTTCTAGCCATAGCCGCTGGTATAATTAGCATACCTGTAATTAGTAATAACCCTACCATTTTAATTGATATGGCAATTACAGCAGCCATAAGAATTGTAAAAATAGCTTTTGCTCTATCAGGGTTTAATCCTTCTGCTTCTGCTAATTCATAATTAACTGTAGATGCAAACAATGGTTTCCAAATCAATTTAAGAACTAATAAAATTACCGCACCACCAGTCCAAATAATTAATAAATCATCAGTTGTTACAGCTAATATATCACCAAATAATAGACCCATAATATCAAAACGAATAAATGTTAAAAAACCTATTACTACTAATCCAACAGCTAATGAAGAATGAGCTAAAAGACCAAGCAAAGCATCTCCGGGTAAATTAGTTTTTTTCTGTAGTTGAATAAGGATTAATGCGATTACTGAAGAAATTAAAAACACTGAAATAGCAATATTTAAATCTAAGGTATATGCCATTGTTACACCAAGAAGTGCTGAATGAGCTAATGTATCACCAAAATAAGATAATCTTCTCCATACTACAAAACAACCTAATGGTCCTGTTACAAATGCAATTCCTATTCCTGCAAATAATGCTCTTATAAAAAAATCATCAAACATATTAATTTTTCTTTATTTCTCCCTCATCAGAATGAACGTGGTCATGTTTATGTTCATATACAGAAAGAATTTGAGATGCTTGTTCACCAAATAAGGATTTATATTCATTGTTTTTAGCAACATCCATTGGTGATCCAGAGCAACATACGTGGCCATTTAAACAAACCACATGATCAGTTGCAGTCATGACTGTATGCAAGTCATGTGAGATTAATAGAATTCCACAATTTAGTGTATCAGAAATTCTTTTTATTAATTCATACAAAGCAATCTCACCAGTATAATCAACTCCTTGAACAGGTTCATCAAGAACTAATAATTCAGGTTTTTTTGAAATAGCTCTTGCAATTAAAACTCTTTGAAATTCACCACCTGATAAATTTCCTAAATTTTTATTCTTAAGATGGATAACGCCTGTTAATGTAAGTGCTTCATCAATTGCCTCATCTTTAATATTTTCAGTTAGAAGCATAAAATCATAAACTCTTAAAGGTAAGGTCCAATCAATAGATATTTTTTGAGGAACATATCCAACTTTATTTGTGTATTTCTCAACACTTCCTTCTATGTTTTTGTAAATTCCCAATGCAATTTTTGCGGTAGTACTTTTTCCAGAGCCATTAGGTCCAATAAGGGTAACGATTTTTCCCTTTTCAACAGTTAATGAAACACCTTCCACTAACCATTTATCATTTTGCTTAAAACCAGCGTTATTTAATTTTACTAATGTACTATTTTCTGAGCTCATATATTACTTGACTTATAAATGTTATATTATTACATAACGTTATATTATAACAACCAATTAAATTATTTATTATGAAAAATATTAAAAAAATACCACTTATATTCTCAATATTATCAATTCTAACACTCTTTACACCAGCAAATGCCGAAATAAAAGTAGTTGCTTCTATTAAACCAATTCATTCATTAGCTAGTTACTTAATGGATGGTATTGCTAAACCTGATTTAATAGTTGATGGATATGCTTCTCCACATGGATTTGCAATGAAACCTTCGCACGCAAAAATGCTTCAAAATGCAGATCTAATATTCTGGGTTGGTGAAGATTTAGAGAGTTTTTTAGAAAAACCATTGAGTTCAATTGCTAAGAAAGCAGAAAAAATTGAATTAATGGAAACTAAAGGATTACAGGTATTAAAATTTCGAGAGAGAAATATTTTTGACGAACATGATCATGACGATCACGGGCATGACGATCATGGTAAGAAAGAAGATAATCACGACGATCATGGACATGATGACCACGGTAAAAAGGAAGATGATCACGACCATGACGATCATGGAAAAAAAGAAGATGACCATGATGACCACGGTAAAAAGGAAGATGATCACGACCACGATCATGACGATCATGGTAAAAAAGAGGATGATCATGACGACCACGGACATGACGATCATGATGGACATGCGCATGGTGAATTTGATCCACACATTTGGTTGGACCCAATTAATGCAAAAGCTATGTTAAATGAAATGGCAGAACATTTAATTGAAAATGATCCAAAAAATGAAGCTAAATACAAAAGTAATTTAGCTAAAGCTTTACAAGAAATCGATAAACTTACAATTGATGTAATGACTGATTTAAGTAGCAGTGTTGCTTCAATTGTATTCCATGATGCTTATCAGTATTTTGAGAAAAGATTTAATGTAAATATATTAGGTGCTTTTACTGTTAATACAGATGTAATGCCTGGAGCAGAACAACTAGCAGAAATCAGAGAGATAATTGAACACGATAAAGTTGCTTGTGTATTTTCTGAACCTCAATTTAACCCTGATATCATTAAAGCGGTTGCGAAAGACATGAATATTAAAACCGGTGTAGTTGATCCATTAGGAGCGACTTTAGATCCAGGAAAAGACTTATATTTCAATTTAATTAGAAATATGTCTGCATCTTTCAAAGGTTGTTAATTAAAAATTAGGTTTAATCCGGGAATTTTTTTTAAATTCTCGGATTAACAAATAATATTACTTTTATTTAATCTCACAAAAAACATTGTATTTATTTTAAAGAAGATTTATTTTCTTTCATAATCTGAATATATGAATGATTTAAATTTATTTAAAAAAAATGGTTTTCTTGTTAAAGAAAATCTTATTTCTCAAACAAAGATAAATAAAATTAATAAAATTGTTAATGAATTAATTTCAAAAGAAAAAAAAAGAAAAAAAGGTAATGGTACAAATGGGACTCAGTCCTATGATAATTACCATTTTGTTTACAATTCGAGTTCTCCAAAAAATAAAGAAATTCTAAGACTAAATAATCCTCAGAACAGGCATAAAGTTTTCCATGAATTATCTAGAGATAAAAAGATTATATCCATAGCTAAAAAATTATTAGGTGGAACAGTAAGATTTCATCTAGGTAAATTAAATTTTAAGCTTCCAAATAAGAAAAAAGGCAGTGAAATTGGATGGCACCAAGATTGGGCTTTTTACCCTCATACGAACGATGATTTAATTACAGTTGGTATATATTTAGATGATTGCTACGAGAAAAATGGGCCACTTAAAATAATAAAGAATTCACACAAAAAGAAATTGTACAGCCACCACAGCAAAGAAAATTATTTTGTTGGAAAAATAGATACTAAAAAAAATAAAATAGGAACTAAAGATAGTGTTTCTATAACTGGCACAGCAGGAACAGTAGTATTTTTTCATTGTAGATCAGTTCATGGGTCTGGACACAATCAAATGAATAACTCAAGACCCTTAATTTTATTTGGTTATAGAGCTTGTGATGCATGGCCATTAATTAATGATGGAAACCCCCATCCTGAAGTTGATTTGGAAAATTATGACAAAAATATAATTGTTGGAAATAAATCAATAAAACCAAGATTGACTAAAGTTCCAACCATAATCCCACTCCCTAAGAAGAAACATTATATTTCTATCTACGAACTTCAAAAAAATTAGAGCACATCAAAGTTTATTGTAATAAATCTTTAACAAAACATTCATATAAATTTTGAATGTCATTTTTAAAAAAATATCTAAAGTGGATCAGTACACTCTTAGTGTTAACTGGTATTTTACTTACAAATCTTAATATTTACCCGCTGAATATTTATTTTCATGGGCTTGGTGTTGTTGGATGGACAATTTCAGGTTTCTTATTAAAGGATAAAGCTATTTTAACTAACTTTGGATTACAAATTCCATTATTTGTAATCGGTATTTATAAAATTATTTTTTAATGAAAAATATTTTATTTGTATGTACAGGTAATTCAGCAAGAAGCATTATAGCTGAGAGTATTATCAATAATGAATACTCAAATAAATTTAAAGCTTTTAGTGCTGGTAGTAATCCATCTGGAACAATTAATATTGATGTTAGAAGTTTTTTAGAGAAAAATAAAAATTATGATCTAACTAATTATAGTTCTAAAAATTTTGAAGAGTTTATAAATAATGAAATAAAAATGGATCATGTAATAACCGTATGCAATAACGCAAATAATGAGGTATGTCCTATTTGGCCTGATAAAAACCAAATTATACATTGGGATATAGATGATCCAGTAACAAAACTTCAAAATGCAAATGATGAAGAAAAGCAAATAATCATTAGAAACACTTTCAATTTTATAAGTAGTAAAATTAAAGATTGGCTAGATGAAAAATAAAAATAGATATTTTCTTTCAGAGTTTATTGGAAGTTGCTTCCTGGTAATGATCATAGTTGGATCAGGTTTAATGGCAGAAAATCTTACCGATGATACAGCTGTAATGTTAATAGCAAACACATTAGCTACAGGTGCTGGATTGTTTGTGCTAATAACTGTTTTTGCTGATGTTTCTGGAGCTCATTTTAATCCATTTGTTAGCATTGCTATGACAATTACAGGAAAACTAAAAAAACGTCTTCTACCCTTTTATATTTCAGCTCAGATCCTTGGTTGTTTATTAGGTGTGGCTTTAGCTAATTTCTTTTTTGAACATCAGATTTTTGAATTATCGACAAAATCAAGAGATGGTATCTATATTTTTGTATCAGAAATTATAGCAACATTAGGACTAATAATTATTATTTTTGGATCCATGAAGTCAGGTAAAATTACTGTAGCTGCATCTGTTGGGTTATATATTACAGCTGGTTATTGGTTTACTTCATCAACATCTTTTGCAAATCCTGCTGTAGCAATAGCAAGAACATTCACAGAGTCGTTTACTGGTATAAGTTATTTAAACACTCCTTTTTATATAACTGCTGAATTAATTGGTATGTTAATTGCTGTTTATATTGCAAAAAAATTATTCTTAGAAAAAGATTGAAAAATTTAAAACTAACAAACAATATTAAATTAATTAATAAAAAATTTAAAAAAAATGAATTTTATCATTTTTTAAAAACCTCAAACCTTTCAATCGTAATACCCAAAATTAAAAACAAGTATATTTTAGTTTCACAAAAAAGAATTCCTATAAATCAAATTAATTTTGAGTTTCCATCTGGTATCATTGAAAAACATGAAACAGCTTTAATATCTGCTAAAAAAGAATTAATTGAAGAAACAGGATATAAATCAAGAAATAAATTGAGAAAAATTACTTCATTTTATTCTGAACCGGGTCGACTCACCACTAAAATTACTGGTTTTTTTTGTAATAATCTTATTAAAATTTCAAAGCCTGAAAAAGGAATAAATATCCACATAGTTTCAGATCATCAAATAATTAAATTAATTAAGAATGGTAAATTTAATAACGCCTCTCATATTGGTATGTTTTTGTTTTATAAAAAAAAATACGCTCGATAACATTATCGAGCGTATTTCAGGGGTCTATTGTTAATTAACCAATTCTAGAGCCATCATTTTTTCTAATAGCTATAATTGAAGATCTTGGAGCCGTACCAGGTCCGTCTGGCCATATAGAATTACCTTTTTCACCTGGATGTTGAATACCAACAAACATAGTTTTGTAATCTTTACTCCAGGTCAATCCTGTAACCTCTGCCTCATTAGGACCTACAAGAAATCTTTTAATCTCACCTGTCTTTGGGTCACCATACAACATTTGATTATTACCCATACCTGCAAAGTCTCCTGAATTAGAGTATTTTCCATCTGTTTGTATCCATAATCCTCCTTTAGAATCAAATTTAATTCCATCAGGAGCATTAAACATATTTTCCTTAGTTATGTTTTTAGATCCAGCATTTGGTCCTTTGTGAACAGCTGGATTTCCAACTAAAGCAAATATATCCCATTTAAAATTAGATGAAGCATGATCACCTCTATCTGCTGTCCATCTAACAATTTGACCATATTGATTGTTTGTTCTGGGGTTAGGTCCATTCACAGACGTATCATCGCCACCAGCATTTGGTTTTTTTCCTCTGTTCTTATTATTTGTTAAAGCAACATATGCTTCTGCTTTTAATGGATTTGCTGCAACCCATTCAGGCCTATCCATTGTAGTCCCGCCTGCTGCAGAAGCTGCCATTCTTGTGTGAATAGCTATTTCGGCTTTAGACTTCATTCCAGTTGTTTCAGGCGTTAAAGGTAACCATTTGCCTTTTCCATTGTCATCAAACTTGGCAACAAATAAATCTCCATCTTCTAAAACTTTGGAGTTATCACCATTTTTATTATATTTTTTTGATGAAATAAATTTATACAAATACTCACCTCTTTCATCATCTCCCAAATAAACAACAACTTCATTATTTTTACCAAGTGTTACCTCAGCATTTTCGTGCTTAAATCTTCCTAAAGCTGTTCTTTTTTTTGGAGTAGATGAGGGATTTAATGGATCGATTTCAACAACATAACCAGCTCTATTTGGCTCATTTGGTTCTAGATCCCAATTAAACCTATCATCAAATTTACCCCAAGCATAACCCCAATCCTTTGTTGAAATACCATATCTTTTAAATTCTGGTGGAATATCGGCATTAGGGTCAGTATTAGAAAAATATCCGTTAAAGTTTTCCTCACATGCAAGATAAGTTCCCCATGGAGTTTTACCATTTCCACAGTTGTTCCATGTTCCTAAGGATAATGTTCCCGTTGGATCAGAAATTGTTTTTAACAAATCATGCCCTCTTGCAGGACCTGTAATTTCCATTCTTGAATCTGCGGTTATTCTTCTATTATATTTAGAGTCCTTAACTATTTCCCATTTACCATTTTTATTTGATATTTCAAAAATACTAACACCATGACCTGCTTTACCTTTTCTAACATCATCTGCTGTTTCAGGTAATTTGGTGCCTCTGTTGTCGTAAATAATTGATCTATTTACATATTCATTATTAACAGCAATGATTGTTTTACCATCTTTAGTATAAAAAGTATCCATACCATCATTGTTATCACCAAAAGCAAGTTCCTGTGTCTCACCAGTTCCTCTTGTGTAATGATCAAACCATTTACCCTTAGTAAATAATGGGTCACCCCACTTAGCTAAGATTTCCCAACTATATCCTTCTGGTACTGTAATATCATCTTTTGTATCTGCTTTAATTGGTTTAAAATTTACAAGACCAGAAAATGCAGCTTCTGCATCTGTAGAGCTTAAAATGTTAAGTCCAGAACCAAGAACAAAAGCTGATGCGCCAAACATAGCACTATTTTTCATAAAGCTTCTTCTGCTCATTGCCTTTTGAAGTATATTGTCAAAATCAACCACTTCTGGTGGTGGATTATTTATTTCATCATATTCATCAATTGATAAATTATGTACTTTAGTTTTATTATTTTTCATAAAAAATCTCCTTTAGAGAAACATCACAGAAAAATATGACATTTAAATTAATGATATATTTCAATAAAATTAAAAAATTATTACAAAAGAAAAATCACTAACTTATAAGTTGTAATAGATTAAATTAAATTTTAATTATTTGAGTAAATTACTCTCGGCTCTAAAAATAATTCTCGCGCAAGAGCTTTAAATCTTTTTGTAACTTGTTTAGAAATTATTTCTTGGTGTTGTGCTGGAATTTTTAAAAATACAGAGTTACCTCTTTTATACAATTTAAATTCCTCTAAGAAGATAGTTGAAATAGATGTAAGTGAATGTGCAAATCTTAAGGCTGCACCAACTTGTTTACTAGAAAAAATTTCATTATTATTTAAAAAAGTTAAATATTCTATTTTAGGGTTGTATTTAATGCTGCAGTACCTCCAATAACATGAAAGAGCTATTTGAATTCTTTCTTTATGTGAAAGTCTCAATAATGGAGTATTTAATGTTTCTTGAAAAACTAATTCTGCTTTTTGAAAAGCACCAAGTCCCCAATCCATATGACTTAAAACACAAGCTAAATTAAGCAATTTTTCATCAAAATGTTCATTACCATCAAATACAGGTTTGATAAATTCATGATACTTTTTGTAGGTTAATCCCAAATCACCTCTCTTCTTCGAAATATATTCTAATGATTTTTCAAAAACTTGAGAGTTATCAATATTTTTAAAGTAATCTTTTGCTAGAGATCCCTCTCTAATACCGCTTATGGAACATATTATGTTTTTTGGATTTGTTGCTCTCATGATCTCATCTAAAATTATAGAGCTATATGGTAGATAGGGTGTTCTAGATTTAGATATATATTCAACTGTTTTTAGCTTTGCTTTGTTGAACGATGCTATTTTTTCTACAAATGTCGATATAGTTTCATAATTTACTGAATACTGATGGATTATGTGGACAGGGTGTTTATTTTGAAAAAGATGAAGTTTAAATAAAGCTCTCCATGTTCCACCAACTAAATATAGGTTTTCAAATTTTTTTTTAGATAACCATTTCTCATCTCTCAAAAGTTTTTTTATATATTTGGAAAGGTTTCTCTTTTTTACAATTGGATTATTTATTAATCTTAAAACACCTAAGGGTAAAGATGTTTTATTAGTGATCAAACCATTTTCAACTCGAGCTAGTTCTAAACTACCTCCACCAAGATCGGCAACTAACCCATCTACATTATCAAATCCAATTTTAACACCTTCTGCTGAACAATTTGCTTCTTCCTCACCACTTAAGATTTCTATTTTTTTCTTAAAAAGATTTTCTACGTATTCAACAAATGGTTTTGCATCAGTTGCTTCTCTTAAAACAGCAGTTGCTATTATTTTTAAATTAACAATTTTAGAAACATTTAAAATCTCTGAAAATCTCTTCAATACTTTTTGAGCATAATCAACACCAGACTTATGAAGTTTTCTTGATTTATCTAAATTTTTACCAAGTTCACAAACAGCTTTTTCATTGAAAAATGGCACACGAGAAGAGCTAAAATCTTCATAAATTAGCATCCTAATAGAATTAGATCCTATATCAATAACTGCTAATTTAGCAGGTTTTAATTTTAAATTTTGTTTATTTTTAAAAACTTTAATTTCCACTTTTAATTAATCTTAAGTTTAATTTTTTCGGTTTCATTTTTAATTTAGCTTTACCTCTTCCAGATAAACTAGGATTATTCATAAAATAATCATGGGCTGAAAAAGAATCATTTTCACTATATTTAATTTTTTTATAATTTCCACTAGCATCAAGTTCCCAACTTTGTTTTTTATCTAAATAATTAGCTAACATAATTTGATCAAGAACTTGTTCGTGGACTGTTTGGTTTTCAATTGGAACTAGAAGTTCTACTCTTCGATTTAAATTTCTTGGCATTAAATCTGCTGATGAAATAAAAACTTTTGCATCTCTACTAGGCATTGTTTTTCCATTTGCAAAACAATAAATTCTTGAGTGTTCCAAAAATCTTCCAATCATGCTTTTAACTATTATATTTTCAGATTTATCTTTAACTCCAGGTCTTAAACAACAAACACCTCTTACAAATAAAAATATCTTTACTCCAGCATTTGAAGCTTCGTAAAATTTATCAATTATCGCTGGATCTACTAAGGAATTCATTTTGGCCCATATTTCACCTTTTTTACCTTTTTTGACATTTGCTATCTCGTTAGCAATACATTTGTTCAAAGTTTCCCTAAGATTAATTGGTGATATAGATATTTTACTAAGATTTCGTGGTTTTGAATAACCAGTTACATAATTAAAAAATTTTTCTACATCAGTTGCTATTTTTTTATCAGAGCTAAATAAAGATAAGTCAGTATAAATTTTTGCATTAACTGGGTGATAATTGCCAGTTCCCAGATGTATATAAGTTTGAATTTTTCCCTGCTCTTTTCTTAATATTAAAGATGATTTTGCATGTGTTTTATATTTTGCAAAACCATAAACTATTTGAATTCCTGCCTTTTCTAAACTTCTTGAAAGTTGAATGTTTGCTTCTTCATCAAATCTTGCTTTGATCTCTATTAAAGCGGTTACTGTCTTTCCATTTTCAGCTGCTGTTATTAAGGCTTTAACAATTGGAGAGTCTAACGTTGTTCTGTATAGAGTTTGTTTAATTGCTATAACTTTTTTATCATATGCAGCTTGATTTAAAAACTCAACGACAGCATCAAATGTTTCAAAAGGGTGATGAACTATTAAATCCTTTTTTTTTATAGTATCAAAAAAATTATTAAATTCCTTTAATCTCTCAACCTCTCTGGGATTAAAATTTTTAAATCTTAATTTAGAATTTTTAATTTTACAAACTTGGTCGATATCTTGAATTCCAACAATGCCTTCAATTTCATAGATGTATTCAGATTTTACGTTTAACTTATTGGTTATAAACTTAATTAAGTCATTATTACTATTTTTTAAAATTTCTAAACGTACGATGTCACCTGTTCTTCTTCTTTTTAAAGCCAATTCAAAAGATCTTACTAAATCTTCGGCCTCCTCTTGAATTTCTACATCACTATCTCTTATAACTCTAAATAACATTTTTTTATCTAAATCATGATCAGGAAATATTTCAGAAGCAAAAAAACTTATAACATCATCAATAATTAAAAATTTTTTAAAACTTTTATTTCCATCTATTTCAATAAATCTTGATAAAGCTTTTGGAATTACTATTATTGCATTTAAAACTCTTTTTTTATTTTTCTTATTTAATCTCATAACTAATGCTCTTCCTTGATTTGCAATAAATGGAAAGGGATGAGCTGGGTCTATTGCCGATGGTGTTAGCAGAGGGTAAATTTCTTCATTAAAAATTTTAAATAATCTTTTTTGATCCGATTTACTTAAATTTTCAGGTTTAACTATACTTATATTTGCTTTTTTTAATTGAAGAATTAAATCTCTATATATTTTATTTTGTTTATTAAGAAGATTATTTGTTTCCAAAATAACTTCACTCATTTGTTCATCAGGAGTAAGACCATCAGAGCTAAGAGAATCTACCTCTTGCTTGATTTGACTATATAAACCCGCGACACGTACCATAAAGAATTCATCTAAATTTGATCCAGCTATAGATAAAAATTTAATTCTTTCATAAAGTGGGTTTTCAATATTTTGGGCTTCTAGAAGAACTCTGTCGTTGAATTTGAGCCAAGACAATTCTCTATTTATGTATTTAGATCTAAGTATTTCTTTATCTTGTTTTTTTAATGCAGTCATATATTTAAACTTTATGCTCAAATTATACGTTATGCGTCATGCAAAATCTAGCTGGGACCATCCAAATCTTGAGGATCATGAAAGACCTTTAAGTAAGCGTGGCAAGAAAAATGCAAAAAAGATTTGTGAATTTTTTGTTAAAAAAAAATATAAGTTTGATTACATATTACTTTCATCATCAAAAAGAACAAAGAAAACGTTAAAAATTTTATTAAAAAAAATAGAAAAACCAAAAAAAATTATTTCTTCAAAAAAATTATACCTATCAAGTGAAGATAAAATTATAGATATAATAAAAAAAACACCTAAAAAATTTAAATCTGTGCTTTTAATTAACCACGAGCCTGCTGTTAGAAATCTAGTACGATCACTGACAAAAAATCATAACAACAATCATTTTAAGTTATTAAACTATAAATTTCCAACATCAGCTTTTGCAAAAATTTATTTTGATTTTAATGAATGGAATAAATTAGATGGAAGTGGTTTAATTAAGGAATTTATGAGACCTAAAGACCTTCAAGATTCTAAAGAATAACCTGCTGATCTTACAGTTCTAATTAATGGTTTGGTTTTATCTATATTAATAGCTTGTCTTAATCTTCTAATATGTACATCGACTGTTCTAGACTCTACATAAATATTTTCACCCCAAACATTGTTTAATAGTTGTTCTCGTGAATATACTCTTTTTGGATTTTTGATAAAAAAATCTAATAATTTAAATTCTGTAGGACCTAAATTTATTTCAACATTATTTCTATAAACTCTTTTTGTTATTCTATCTATTTTTAGATCTGTAAACTCAACAACATCTGCAGATGATTGTGGTTTTGATCTTCTAAGTAGTGATTTAATTCTTGCATTAAGTTCTTTTTGACTAAATGGCTTCGTTACATAATCATCTGCACCTGTATCAAAAGCTCTTAATTTGTCCTCTTCCTCACCTTTTGCTGTCAACATTATTACAGGTATGTCGTTATACTTTTTATCTTTTTTTAAATTCTTACATATTTCAACACCTGACAAATCTGGCAACATCCAATCCATTAATATTAAGTCAGGATGCTTATCTTTAATTTGTTTAAGTGCATCTTCACCATTTTCGGAATAGCTTACTTTGTGACCTTCTTTTTCAAGATTATATTTTAGCAGCGTTACTATTGAAGTTTCATCTTCAGCAATAAACACGTGAGCAGACATTTATTACTTTTCTCCTGTTACTATTGGCTCTGTTCCTTTTGGACGATCTCCTTCTAAATACTCTCCTGTAACTAAATAATATACCTGCTCTGCAACGTTTGTTGTGTGATCACCGATACGTTCAATATTTTTAGTAACAAATAATAAATGAGTACCATCATCTAGATTTTTTTCGTCTTCCTTCAAATATTTTATTACTTCTTGCATACATAAATTTGTTAAATCATCTATTTGTTCATCACCTTCCCAGACATTTATAGCCATAGCAGATGACCTATCTAAATATGCATCCAAAATAGATTTTAGTTGTTTTTGAACATTAGAAGAAACTCTTACCAAAGCTTCGGTCAAATTTTTTGGTAAATTTTCATTTAATAGTAATGTTCTTTTTGAAATATTCTTTGCCAAATCACCTATTCGTTCTAAATCAGATGAAATTTTCAATGCGGTTACAGTTTCTCTTAAATCTATTGCCATTGGTTGTCTTAAAGCAATTAGATTTACCACCTGTTGCTCTATTAAAGTTTCAAACTTATCTATTTTTTCGTCATCTTTTATAACAGCTTCCGCATTATCACTATTTCTTGTGGTAATGGCTTGAATAGCCTTGCCTAATGACTCCTCGCAAAAACCACCCATTTTAATTATATTACTATTTAAATTTTTAAGTTCTTCCTCGTAAGACTTAACCGTGTGTGGTGCTTCAACCATTATCCAAACCTCCCTGTAATATAATCCTGAGTTCTTTTATTTTCAGGATTCTTAAATATTTTATCAGTAGAACCATGTTCTATCAATTCTCCCAAATGAAAAAAGCCTGTGTTTTGGGATACTCTTGCTGCTTGAGCCATTGAATGAGTAACTATTATAATAGTATGGTCTTTTTTTAACTCATCAATTAGTTCTTCTATTTGAGCTGTAGCAATAGGATCTAAAGCAGAACAAGGCTCGTCCATTAGAATAACTTCAGGTTTAACTGAAATAGCCCTTGCTATGCATAATCTTTGTTGTTGTCCACCAGACAAACCAGTTCCTGGTTCATGAAGTCTATCTTTGACCTCTTCCCATAACGCTGCTTTTTTTAAGCTATTTTCAACTATTTCATCCATTTCATTTTTTGATTGAGCCATGCCATGAATTGTTGGGCCATAAGAAATGTTTTCATAAATAGTTTTAGGAAAAGGATTTGGTTTTTGAAAAACCATACCAATTTTTTCTCTTAATCTAACTACATCACAACTCTTGTCATTGATATCAAAATCATTGATAATAATCTGACCTTTAACTCTGCATATATCAATCACATCATTCATTCTATTAAGACATCTTAAAAAAGTAGATTTACCACAACCTGAAGGACCAATTAGTGCTGTAACCTGATTTTCTTCAATATCTAAGTTTATATTGAATAGAGCTTGTTTCTTTCCATAGAAAACATCTACATTTTTTGAATTTATCTTTATCATCTTAACTCCATTTTTTTTCAAATTTATGTCTAATTATTTGTGCAAACAAATTCATTATGATTAAAAATCCCAATAGGACCATAATACAAGCAGAAACTTTCTCGACAAATCCTCTTTCAGCACTCTCTGCCCATATATAAATTTGTACAGGCAAACTTGCAGCTGGATCTAAAGGAGATCCTGGAATTGTATTTACAAAAGCTACCATACCAATCAATATCAAAGGTGCAGTTTCACCTAAAGCTTGAGCCAAGCCAATAATTGTACCTGATAAAGTTCCTGGCATAGATAATGGCACTGTATGATGCATTGTAGTTTGCATTTTACTAGCGCCCATTGCAAGTGCAGCCTCTCTTATACTTGGAGGAACTGCTTTTAAAGATGCTCTACAGGCAATAATTATTGTTGGCAATGTCATCAACGATAAAGTTATTCCACCAACTAGAGGTGTTGATCTAGGTAACTGAAATACAGCCAGCAAAATACCTAGTCCCAAAAGACCAAAAACAATTGATGGAACAGCTGCTAAGTTATTTATATTTACCTCAATAAAATCAGTAAATCTATTTTTTGGTGCAAATTCCTCTAAATAAATAGCTGCTAGCACTGCAACAGGAAATGCAATAACTAAACAAACTAAAATAGAAAAAATCGATCCCATAAATGAGCTTGCTATACCAGCTAATTCAGCCTCTCTTGAATCTGGGTATGTAAAAAAACTTAAATTGAATTTACTTTCAACTCTTCCCTGTTCTACAAGTTGATCAAAAATCTTTAATTGATAATCTGTAACTCTTCTTTGATCTTCGGGTAAATCCCTTGGATAATTGCCTTTAAATACTTGATCTAAATCATCTGAAGCAGTTAAGTAAACATCTTTAGTTTTTCCAATTAATGAAGGGTCATTTAAAAGCTCCCTTTTAATCTCTCTTTCAAAAAAGTAAGAGACCATTCTCTTCAGATCATTTTGTTGTTTTTCTGAGGCACTTTTATCTAAATTAAACATTGTTTGTAAAGCTAGATCAAAATAATCTGCATCCTCTAAGTCTTCTTTAGAAGGATTTTCGTCAAGGTACATGGTTTCAGCATCAAAGGTGACTGGTACAATCAACCAAGTTTTCTGAAACGCTGTATAGCCAGTAGAAAAGATTTTAAAAATAAAAATTGTTAAAAATAATAGAGCTAAAAAAATTGCGCTTTTCCCGTAAAATTGAAATCTTTTTTCGGCCCTATATCTAGAATTTAGGAGTTTTTCTTTATTTTTATTCATATTTTTCCCTATATTTTTTAACAACTCTTAATGCAAAAATATTTAAACTAAGTGTTACCAAAAACAATGTCATACCTAGTGCAAATGCTGCCTGGGTTTTAGGATCTCCAAAGGCCTGATCTCCAATTAATATTACGACAATTTGAGCAGTGATAGTTGAAGTAGATTCTAAAGGGTTAAATGTTAAGTTGGCTGCAAGGCCTGAAGCCATAACTACAATCATTGTTTCTCCAACAGCTCTGGAAACACCTAGCAAGATAGAACCAACAATTCCTGGTAATGCTGCTGGAAAAATAACTTTTTTTATTGTTTCTGATTTAGTAGCCCCCATTGCATAACTACCATCTCTTAAACTTTGAGGAACACTAGTAATAACGTCATCACTCAAACTAGATATAAACGGAATAATCATTATCCCCATTACACCCCCTGCAGCTAGAGCACTCTCTGCAGATACTTCTAATCCCATTGCCGTTCCTATATCTTTAAGGAATGGTCCAACTGTTAAAGCTGCAAAAAAACCATAAACTACAGTTGGTATGCCTGCTAAAATTTCAATTAAAGGTTTTGCATATTGTCTTACTTTGGTTGAAGCGTATTCAGCTAAATAAATTCCACTCATCAATCCAATTGGTATAGCAACACACATTGCAATTAATGCAATAAAAAATGTTCCGGCAAAAATTGGTACAGCCCCAAATGTATCAGAATACATTGATGGATCCAAAGGCTCAGAAGCATCTCTCACAAATGCTTTAGCTGGATACCAATGAGTTCCAAAAATAAAATCAAACAAGGGAATTACTTTAAAAAAATCGATAGTTTGAAATATTAATGAAAAAACAATTCCAATAGTTGTTAATATAGCTGCCAAAGAAGCTGTAAATAAAACAGCATTTAAAAATTTTTCAACCGGTTCTCTTGTTCTGTTGTTTGAAGAAATTCTTTTATAACCATAAACTATAGAAGCTATAATTATTGCCAAAATTAAAACAACTTTAGAGTTTTGGGCTATAGATCGAAGATTTAAATATTTTTCTGCAGATGTTTCAAGATATGTAGTAATTTCTCCACTAAACTGACCACGAGATAATGATTTAGTTTTTTCATAAATTAGATTTAGTTCGTCATCAAGATATCCTTGATTGCTATAATCACTTAAAATTATTAACTTAACTATACTCGGCTCAAATATTGCCCATAAAGAATAAATAATAAAAGCGGGTATTGCGCACCATATTGCTAAATAATACCCATAAAATTGTGGAAGTGCTGTTAATCTAGTATTTGTTGCTTGAATTGAGTAGGCTTTTTTTCTTCCAAAATAGTAACTAGTAAAACCAAGAAGTACAATAAAGATGAATATAACTAAATTCAAAGAATCTCCTAATGTTTTACTTTACACTTTCTTAAAAAAAAAGGGGTCTAAAAAAGACCCCTTATCTTTATTTGTTAACCAGCTTTATTAGTCTGCCATTGCAACAAGATCTTTCGCATTAGTTCTAGTTGTCTTGTACAACTTCTTATCTAATGGTACTAAACCAATATCAGCCAAATAGCCATTTTTACCTATAGCTTTAGTTGTAGTGAACTCTTTTACAAATTCATGTAATCCAGGGATTACACCAACGTGAGCTTTTTTCACATAGAAAAATAATGGTCTTGCAACTGCATAACTGTAGTCTTGAATACTCGCAAGAGATGGTTGACCACCATCAATGCTAGCAGCTTGCAATTTGTCTTTAGCAGCTAAGAAATAACTAAATCCAAAGAAACCAAACATGTCTTTATCTTGTACTAATTTTTGAATGATTAAACTATCGTTTTCACCAACTTCAATAGCAGCACCATCTTCTCTATAAAGTTTTTGAGGTTTTTTGTATTTTTTATTTCCAGCCTCATAACCAGCTTTATAAAGAGCTTTAGCTTCTTTAGTCATACCTTTTTTCATTACCAAAGAATTCCAAGCATCTCTTGTTCCAGAAGTTCCTGGAGGGATCATTACAGAAATTTTCTGTTTAGGTAGACTTGGATCAATTTGGTCCCAAGTTTTATAAATATTTGGAACTAATTTACCATCAACAACTGTATGTGCAGCTAATGCTAAATATAATTGCTCTTTAGTAAAGTTAATTGGTTTTGCATCTTTACTATAAGCTAATGTAATACCGTCATTACCAATAACGATCTCAACGATTTCATTAACTCCATTTTTTTTACATAGAGCTTTTTCTTTATCTTTCATGGCTCTTGATGCATTTGTAATATCTGGATGTTGTTCACCAACACCAGCGCAGAATAGTTTAGCTCCTCCACCAGTACCAGTCGATTCGATTACAGGAGTTTTAAATCCTGAACCACCGAATCTTTCAGCAACAACAGTCGCGTAAGGGAATACTGTAGATGAACCAACTATTTTAATTTGATCTCTTGCTTGAGCAACTGTCGCAATCGTTAAAGCAACAAGCGAAGCAATTATTATAGTTAGTTTTTTCATTATCTTTAATCCTTTCATTATTAATTAAAAGATTTCAGACTCGTATAAATTTATTGAATCTTTAATATTACAGAATTGTTACAGTTTTGTTAAAAAGGTAACTTTTTAGTTGTATTTCATTGAGATAATAATCTCATTTTTTTCGGTTTCCAAACCACCTTTGCATGAAACTGGATTAACATTATCCTTAAAAGCAAGTTCTGTTGTAGGCCTTAAAATAACTTCCAATTTCACGAGATTAACTAATTCCTCAAGAACACTTTGATCATAACGCCATTTGGGCCAACTACTTGGAGTTGAAAATATAGATGTTAAATAACTTGTTGCCATAGTAAATCTATAATTACTCATATTTTCATTTCTTAGTAAATGATCTCTGACAGAATTAAATATATTTCTACATCTAAATGAATCTGACATGTAGTTTTCTTTTTTTAAATTTTCGTTTACAGGAATTGAAATAATTAGATCTACTGAATTGTTTCGATATGAAGTGAGAACATCCATGTAAATATCTTCATATGGGACATCTTTATGTTTTTTAATTTCAGGATAAGTGCTTTTTAAATCTTCTTGTAATCTAAAAACACCAATATCGAATACAGTTAATTGTTGATTCCTTAGAATTGTAGATATATCCGATGATATACTTTTAGTAATCATCGACATAAAAACAAATAAGATAATTAAAATACTATGCAATACCTTAATCATATTAAAAATTTAATTAAAATAGGATACGAATCAACAAAAGATTTGTTAAATATTGATCGAATAAGAGTTAATTTTAAACAACTTTTTAAATTAATTATTTTGTTGGAAGATATATTTTAATTTCAGTACCTTCATTAAGTTTACTAAGAATCTCGTAATCACCTCTGTGTTGAGATATAATATGTTTCATGATAGCTAAACCTAAACCTGTGCCACCAACTTTTTTACTTTTTTCTGTATCTACTCTAAAAAATCTTTCAGTTATTCTTGGAATTAACTGTTGAGGTATTCCAATCCCTTCATCTTTAATACTAATGACAATATTTTTACCAATTAATTTACCTTCACTATTTTGACTTTTGACATATATATTTTTTCCACCTTGAGAATATTTAATTGAATTATCAATTAAATTTGAAAATACAGTTAACAATTTATCATTATCACCAAAAACTAAAGTTGGTTCAATAAGTTCAAGATGTAAATTAATTTTCTTTTTTTTAAGAATTAATTCAAAGTTACTTTTAATATTTTTAAAAATATCATTTAGATTAATGATTTTATTTGGTTTAATGTGTTCTTCAAGCTCAATTCTGCTTAAAATCAATAAATCATTGATTAAGTTTTCCATTCTCAATACTTGATCAGACATGATAGACATAAATTTTTTTTGAGCCTCTTGGTCTTTTGAAGCTGGTCCAAGAATAGTCTCTAAAGAGCCTTTAATTGAAACTAAAGGTGTTCTTAATTCGTGACTCACATTAGCAACAAAATCAGTTTTTAATTTTTGTGCTTTTGTTATTTCTGTAAAATCTTTTAGAAACAATACAACTGAGTCTACTTCTGGAAACAAATGAGTAGGACCAGGAATAACATAAATTTTGTAAAGCTGATAAGATGGTAAATTAATTTCTACATTAACATTCTTTGTGGTTTGATCCTTGATAGCTTCATCAATTGTTTCTAATAATTTTGTATCTCTTATCACACTTGAAATATTTTTATCAATTAAGTTTTCACCAAAACGTTGTTTTGCACTTTTGTTAAGATATTTGATTAAGTTATATTTATCTAAAGCAAAAAATTGATCCTCTAATTCTTCAATAATTACTCTCTTTCCTAAATCATCTTTATTGGTCTTATTTACGACTGGAGCTGTATTTTGTGGCTTAATATTTTTTTTAAATAAAAAATATAATAAAATAATTATTACAACTATGAGTATCAACTCTGTCCAAAACATGGATATGTTTTAACAAATGTAATGAATATTGTCTTTAATAATTAGGTGAAATATTTTCAAAAAATATTTTTGCTGTTTCTTCCCATGAATATTTTTTTGCAAAATCAAGACAATCTTGGCGACTTACCTTCAAAGCTTTTAAAGCAGAAGCCTTCAAATCATAATCTAAAGTATCAATATTAGTTCCACCTAATATATCTTTAGGTCCTGGCACTGGATAAGCTGCAACTGGTGTGCCACAATTTAATGATTCCAAAACAACAATACCAAATGTATCAGTTTTACTAGGAAAAACAAAAACGTCTGATGATGCAAAATGAGATGCTAATTCTCCATTAGTCTTTTCACCTAAAAAAATATCATTTGGAAATTTTTTTTTCAAATTGTTTAGGTCTGGACCTTTTCCAATAATAACTTTAGTACCCTCAAGATCGAGATCTAAAAATGCTTTAATATTTTTTTCAACTGCAATCCTACCAACATATATCCATATAGGTCTTTTGTAAGGTAAGTCTCTCTTAATGGGGTTTTTAAACGCGCCATGATTACCTCCCCTGGTCCATGTAACCATTTTATTGTTATCAACACCTAATGCAATTAACTCTTCACGCATGGATTCTGTTGTCACTAAAATTCTTTCAGCTTTATTATGAAAATTGCATAAAAATTTTTCTGACCATTTAGCTGGAATGATAGGCATATAAAGTTTCATATATTTATCAAATCTTGTATGAAAACTTGTTGTAAACTTTAAACCTTTTTTAATACAATGTCTTCTTGCCATAAAACCAAGAGGCCCTTCTGTTGCAATGTGTATTGCATCAGGTTTAATTGAATTGATTAAATTACTTACACGAGGCCAAACATTTAAAGATAATCTAATTTCATTATATTTGGGCATAGGTACAGTCAAAAATTGTTGAGGTGTAATATATTCAATAGTGTGACCTTGTGATTTAAGTATTTCACCTGTTTGATGGAGAGTTCTTACTACACCATTAACTTGCGGGTAATAAGCATCAGTAACTATTAATATTTTCATTTTTTAGGATGCTTTTTTGAAGGAAGTGAACTTGTCTTTGTCAATATTTTCTGAAATATATTCTTTTCTTTTTTTATCCCAATAAATTATCTCAAAAGTTCCATCATATTTTTCTGTTAATGCTGTACAAGACTCAACCCAATCACCACAATTTAAATAATTCACACCATCAAGGTTTAAATTTTCAGCGTGATGGATGTGACCACAAATTATTCCATCAAATTTTTTTCTTTTTGCATATTTTGAAAGTGTGTTTTCATATTCACCTATATATTTGACAGCATTTTTTACCTTATATTTTAAAAATTTTGCCAAAGACCAATAGTCTTTACCTCTCAACTTTCTAAAGAAATTTATAATAATATTAATTTTAAGTAATAATTCATATGCAATAGCTCCTAATTTAGATAGCCATTTTGCATGTTTCATTACTCCGTCCCAAGCATCACCATGAACAACTAAATATTTTTTTCCTAACTGTGTTTCATGAATAACTCTATTTACAATTTTAATATCACCTAAATGCATTGGGATAAATTTTCTAAACACCTCGTCATGATTACCAATAATGTAAAATACTTTTGTCCCGTGCCTTGCTTTTCTTAATATTTTTTGAATGACATCATTGTGCTCTTGAGGCCAATAGAAACTCTTTTGCATAGCCCAAACATCGATGATGTCTCCTACCAAATAAAGATTTTCAGATCTTGAATTTTTGAAAAATTCTAGAAGCTTGTTTGCTTGACAACCTTTAGTACCAAGATGTACATCAGATATGAATATACTCTTATATTTTAATAGTGGGGCCATTAAAAAAACCTTATTTGTAACACAACTGTAACTCGAATCATCTATTTCTTATTTCATTGAAATGTTAAGGATTTATTAAAATTTAATTACGAAAAAATTATGCATTATTGTTTAATTTATAATCTCAATTCATCATCAGGGAAAAAAGTAAAATTAGTAAATAAAATTTATGAAAAATTAAAGATCAATAATACTGTTGATTTTTTCAAAACTAAATCTGAACAAGAGGCAAAAAAAATATTCCTTGAATTTAAAAATAAAAATTATGATAGATTGATAGTTGCTGGTGGTGATGGATCAGTATCATTTGCTATCAATGAATTAATCAAAAATGACTTTGATTTTAATGAAAATTTTGCAATTGGGTATATACCGGCTGGGACTGCCAATTTACTTCAAGCAGAGTTATCTATAACCAAAAAAGTAAATGATATTTGCAGTGCTTTAACATCAAATAATTATAAACAATCTAATCTTATAAAAATAAATGAAAATTATTTTTTTTTAATGGCTGGTATTGGTTGGGATGCTAAAATTGTTCACTCTATTGATACGCGTATAAAAAAAATACTAGGAAAGATAATTTTTGGTTTAAAAGGATTTCAACATTTTTTATTTATGAATAATAATAAACTTAATGTTTTCTTTGACGGTCAAAAACATCAGGCTGATTGGATATTGTCATCTAATACAAAGTATTATGCTGGTCATCATAAGATAAATAAATCAGATATTTTTGATGATAGATTGGTAACTTACGTGTTCAAAGATTTAACAAGATTAAAACTAATATATTATATAATTTTAATTATTATTTATGGAGATCTATCGAAAAACAAATCTGTTATCACTACTTACTCAAAAAATATTCATATTGATGGTAATAATTTTGAAATTCCCGTTCAGATTGATGGGGACAATTTTGGATGTCATAAACAGATTGATATTGAATTTTCAGATAAAAAAGTAAATTTTTTACTATAATTTTAAATAACATAATTTAACAAAAAATTATTTTACTAAGATATTTAATTTAAATATAATTGTTTTTAAATTTACTATAGGAGGTTGTCATGGGTAAAAAACTAAAGAAAAATGAAAAAAGAAAAAAGAAATTTATCAAATCAATAGATAAACTTAAAAATAAGATAAGTTTAAAAGAAAAAAAATTATCTAAAATTAATATAAAAATTGCAAGTTTAGAAAAAAAAATTGCTGAAAAAAGAGCAAAAAAAATAGCTAAGAAACAAGCTAATGAAAGCTCAGCATCTGTAAATAATTAATATCTAAATTCGTCTTTCTCTCTTCTCAATTATGAAAAGAGAGAAAGTTGTTAATTAACAAAATTTAAAGTGAATACGAGAAGAATAATTTATTATTTAACTATAAATTTTGTAAGCAATCATTAGATAAGTTTAATTACAAAAATATTTATCTAATATTACAATTCAGTTAATTTAACGAACTCTTCCATAAACATCTTGATATCTAACAATATCACTTTCCTTCAATATTGAACCGATTTGAGCTTCGACAATTTTAACAGGTTTTTTTCCTGGATTTTGAACTCTATGGATTGCTTCTAATGGAATGAATATATGTTCACCTGCCTTTTTAATTACAATATCTTTATTAAGAGTTATTTTTGCATTTCCTTGTGTGACTAACCAATGTTCAGCTCGATGATGGTGTTTTTGTAAACTTAAAATGCCTTTTGGTTTTACGTATAACTCTTTAATTAGAAACTCTTTACCCTCAAATAGATTGGTATACCTACCCCATGGACGGTAATACACATTTGTTTTCTTAATATATTTATTTTTATTTTTGTCATACATCTTCAAAATTTCTTTCCAACTACCAAGATCTGACCAAGGAATATCTAGTTTGATAGCATTAATTTGTTTGGTTTTTTCAAGAATTGCATAATCAAAAGATTTGGCGGTTGCTTTTGTAAATGAAGCTTTGTTCAGATAATATGTATTAGCTTTATATTTTGCTTTATTAACTGCATTTATGCAATTTCTGTAAGTTTTAGGCTGATATTTTTTAAAGTTATTAATAATAGAATCTTTTCGAAGATAAAACATTCCTGAATTCCAATACCCTTTATTCTTTATAATTTGTTTTGCTTTAGCTTCTTTTGGTTTTTCAATAAATCTAGTTACTTTATTGATATTACCTTTGATTTTTTTTGTTAAAAAATAACCATAATCACTCGTTGGAGATTTAGGTTTAATTCCAAAAACAAATATATTTTCTTCATTAAGGTTTAATTTATTTTTATTTATCGCCTTATTAAAAATACTCATCTTTTCAATCAAATGATCTGCTGTAAAAAACATTAAGGGTTGATTATCTGGAATATCTTTAATTAAAGCTGTGCTTAATATAGCTGGCGCAGTGTTTCTTTTCGCTGGCTCTACAACTATTTTATATTTGCTTATTTTGTTTTTTCTTAAATGCTGTTTTACTTTGCTTAAGTACTTCTTATTGGTACTAATAATTGGAGGATCGTAAATTGATGCTTTTGTTCTCTCAAGTGTTTTTCCAAGCAAAGTCCAATTACCAAAATCAATAAATTGTTTAGCTTGATGATTTTTAGAATTTGTCCAAAGTCGAGTTCCAGCGCCTCCACATAAAATAACTGGACGAATTTTCATTAAATCTCTGAATAATCCTTAACTTCTTTTTTCTTACCTGGATGTGTTGGTGCACCTAAATATGCAGGTCCAACTGTTTGTGCATATTTCCATAAAGTACCTGATCCAAAATCTGACTTTCTAGCCTTCCATTTTCTTTTTCTTGCAGCCATTTCTTTTTTAGAAAGCCTGACATTGATAGTTCCTTTTTTAGCATCGATATCAATGATATCTCCTGTACGTAAAAGGCCTATAGGACCCCCTAGAGCGGCCTCAGGGCCCACGTGACCCACACAAAAGCCTCTTGTAGCCCCAGAGAACCTACCGTCTGTAATAAGGGCTACTTTCTCCCCTTTTCCTTGTCCGTAGATTGCACTTGTTGTCGATAACATTTCTCTCATACCTGGACCTCCAACGGGTCCTTCGTATCTAATTATAATTACATCACCATCATTATACTTTTTGCTTTGAACAGCTTTCATTGCACTTTCCTCATTTTCAAAGCATCTTGCTTTGCCAGTAAATTGTAATTTTTTAAGTCCAGCAACTTTAACAATTGCACCTTCTGGTGCTAAGTTTCCTTTTAATCCAACAACACCTCCTGTGGGAGATAATGGATTTTTATAAGATCTCATTACTTTTTGTTTTGGATTGAATTTAATATCTTTTAAATTTTCCTTCATAGTTTTCCCAGTAACTGTCATGCAATCACCATGAATATATCCACCTTCATATAAAGTTTTTAATAACATTGGAACACCTCCAGCTAACCACATATCTTTTGCAACATATTTTCCACCTGGTTTTAAATCTGCAAGATAAGGTGTCCTTTTAAAAATTTTAGCAACATCCATTAAATTAAATTTAATTCCAGCTTCATTAGCTATGGCAGGTAAATGTAATCCTGCATTTGTAGAACCACCAGTAGCAGCAACAACTGTTGCAGCATTTTCTAATGCTTTTTTAGTTACAATGTCTCTTGGTTTAATTCCTTTTTTCAAAAGGTTCATAACCGTTTTACCGCTAGCTTTTGCGTATTTATCTCTTTCTTCATATGGAGCTGGTGTTCCTGCTGAATAAGGTAATGCTAATCCAATAGCTTCAGATACACATGCCATTGTATTTGCAGTAAATTGACCTCCACAAGCACCTGCACTTGGACAAGCAACTAATTCTAATTTTCTAAGTTCTGCAGCAGACATTTGACCTGTTGAATGTTTTCCAACTGCCTCAAATACATCTACCACTGTTACGTCTTTTCCTTTATATTTGCCTGGTAGTATTGATCCACCATATATAAATACACTCGGTACATTCAATCTAACCATAGACATCATTAGACCTGGTAAAGATTTATCACATCCAGCAATACCAACTAAAGCATCATAACAATGACCTCTAACCGTAAGTTCAGCTGAATCAGCGATTACTTCTCTAGATATCAACGAAGACTTCATACCTTCATGGCCCATCGCAATTCCGTCAGTAACAGTAATTGTGCAAAATTCTCTTGGGGTTCCACCATTTGCTCTAACTCCTTTTTTAACTGATTGAGCCTGTCTCATTAGAGCAATGTTGCAAGGAGCTGCCTCATTCCATGTAGAAACGACACCAACAAAGGGTTTTGCTACATCTTTCTCGGTTTCCCCCATAGCATAATAAAACGATCTATGTGGAGCTCTATCTGCCCCTAATGATGTATGTCTGCTTGGAAGTTTCTTTTTATTGAATTTAGCCATTATATACCCTTTATTGTTACTGATATTTTCTCAATATCATTCTTTAAATTATTATAATTATTTTTTTCTTGTTCAACAATCTCTTTTGGAGCTCGATCTACAAAACTTTTATTCTCCAATCTTTGAGATATTTTATTCATCTCTTGCTCCAATCTACTTTGTTTATTTATTAAATTTTCTTTTATTAATTTTAAATCAACATCTTTATCAAAATAAATCTTAAACAAATCACCAGATACAACCATTGTCGCAGCTGGTTTATCTAAATCCTTATCTAATATGCTATTTATTCTTCCTAGTTTTTTTAGAATAATTTCATTTGTATTAATAAAGTCTTTTTGATTTTTATTAATATTGCTTATTGATACATCAATAAATGAACCTGGGCTTACATTTAGCTCATTTTTAAACGATCTAATCTCTGAAATAATGTTAATGATATTTTCAACCTGTGCAGTACTACTGTCCTTATTTATCTCACCTGACAACCAATTTTTAAGCATCAAATAATCACTACCATTATTATCAAATTTATTTTTAAGCCAGATTTCTTCAGTAACAAAGGGGATGAAAGGATGTAGCAAAATCAAAATTTGTTTAAATACAAAAGATGATACTTTTTTAACCTCTGTTTTAGCTTTTTCATCATCTGAAAAAATAATAGTTTTAGATAGTTCTAAATACCAATCACAATACGAATGCCATGCAAATTGATAAGCATTTTTAGCTGCTTCATCAAATCTATAATCTTCAAGATTTTTTTCGATTTTATTTTTAGTTTCAATAAGTTCTGAATAAATCCATTTGTTGATATTTACATTTAAATTAGGAACTTTATCTATATCTTTAAAATCACATTCATTAGTGATTAAAAAGTTATTTGCATTCCATAATTTGTTTAAAAAATTTCTATAACCTTTAACTCTATCCTCAGAAAGCTTAACATCTGTACCTGGTGAAGCCATTGATAACAAAGTAAATCTTAGTGCATCAGCACTATATTTTTCAATTAAATCCAAAGGATCAATTACATTGCCTTTAGACTTAGACATCTTTTGTCCCTTCTCATCTCTAACCAATGCATGAACATAAATATCTTTAAATGGTTCTTTGTTTAAAAATTCAGTACCAAACATAATCATCCTAGCAACCCAAAAAAATATAATATCAAAACCTGTAACTAAAACTGATGTTGGATAAAATTTATCTACATATGTTTTATCATCTGGCCAACCAAGTGTAGCAAAAGGCCATAAGCCAGATGAAAACCAAGTATCTAAAACATCTGGATCACGATTTAATTCAACATCTTTACCGTAATGTTTTTTTGCTTGTTGTTTTGCATCATCTTCATTTTCTGCAACAAAAATTTTTTTATCTGGACCATACCAGGCAGGAATTTGATGTCCCCACCAAAGTTGTCTTGAAATACACCATGGCTCAATATTATTCATCCATTGAAAATAAGTTTTTGACCAATTCTCCGGAAAGAAATTTGTCTTTTTTGAATTAACAACTTCTTTAGCTTTGACAGATAATTTACCTGCATCAGCAAACCATTGTTCTGTTAAGAAAGGTTCAATTATTGAATTAGATCTATCTCCATAAGGAACTTTATTTTTTATATTCTCCTCTTTTACAAAAAATTCTTTTTCTTTAAGTTCTTTTAAAATTTGTTTTCTTGCTTCAGACCTATCAAGACCTACGTAAGTTTGTGGAGCATTTTTATTTATTTTACCTGCTTCAGTAAAAATATTTATTATTTCAAGATTATTTCTTTGACCAACATCATAGTCATTAAAATCATGTGCAGGAGTTATTTTTAATGCTCCTGTACCTTGCTCAGGATCTGCATAATCATCTTCAATGATTTTGATTTTTCTTCCAACAATTGGAATGGTAACTGTTTTTCCAACAAAGGATTTAAATCGCTCGTCTTTTGGATTTACAGCTATAGCTGTATCACCAAGCATAGTTTCAGGTCTTGTCGTTGCAATTGTAATAAATTCTTCAGTCCCATCTATTGGATATCTGATGTAATAAATTTTAGAATTTACCTCTCTTTGATCTACTTCTAGGTCTGAAATAGCTGTTTTTAAAACTGTATCCCAGTTAACTAATTTCTTATCTTTATAAATTAGACCTTTTTTATAAAGATCAACAAAAACCTTAATTACTGATTTGGATAAATTCTCATCCATAGTGAAGGCATTTCTTGACCAATCACAAGAGCAACCAAGTTTTTTTAATTGGTTAATTATGATGTCTCCATATTGATCTTTCCATTCCCAAACTTTTTCAATAAATTTTTCTCTTCCAATTTCATTTTTATCAATTTTTTCAGAAGTTAATTTTTTTTCTACTAAAGCTTGAGTAGCTATACCAGCGTGGTCAGTACCCGGTTGCCATAAAGTTTCAAAATTATTCATTCTGTGATAACGAATTAATAAATCTTGAATAGAATTATTGAGAGCATGACCCATATGCAAACTACCAGTTACATTTGGTGGAGGAATTACAATTGAGAATTTTTTTGAATTTTCTTTAGGTTTAAAAAGACCATTTTTTTCCCAATAGGAATAAATTCTATTTTCTACATCAGAATGTATATATTTATCGCTACTCATTGATGTTAAAGTTTATAATTTAATAATCTAAATTAACAATAATCAATTTGGATCGTTATTTAATAGACTAATAGAAAAAATTTAATATAAAAAGGCATCTGTAGCTATTAGCTAAAAATAAGATGGCAACGTGGCGGAATGGTTACGCAGAGGATTGCAAATCCTTGTATCCCGGTTCGATTCCGGGCGTTGCCTCCAAAAAAAATCTTGTTTTAGTTATAAAAAAAAGTAAGTTGGCTTTTTTACATTCCTCGGTAGCTCAGTTGGTAGAGCAGTTGACTGTTAATCAATTGGTCGCAGGTTCGAGTCCTGCCCGAGGAGCCAAAAATCAAAATTGTAAAATATAATATCTCTTAAATAAAAATCTAGGGTCTTAATTAAAAATTAAATTAAACTGCTTTTGAAATTCCTGAACCTGAAATTTGTAAAGATTTATTAAATTTTAATTTTTGATCAGCATTTAGCTCTGAATATAATTTTACTAAAAAATTATAATTAACATTCATGTGACCTTCTTGTGATTTTTCTAAATTAATTAAATATTCCGAAAAATCTTCAAAGAAATAATTAATCGGTACTTTTAAATAGTTTGCAAGTTGAAGTAATCTTATTGAACTTACACCGTTAGTCCCTTTTTCGTATTTTTGAATTTGTTGAAATGTTACGTTAATTGCTTTTGCTACTTTAGTTTGTGTTAAACCTAAAGCTAATCTTCTTAGCTTAAGCTTGTTGCCTAAGTGTTTGTTGAAATTATCTTCCATTAAGACCCCTCTTAATTAAATTTTATATAGACCATTCAACCTATTTATTAAAGTTACTGCAATAGAAAAATTTATTTTTTTTTGGAAGAAACTTGGAATAATCAAAATACTGTCAAGCATTAGTTGAATGCAAAATAAACATTTTTCGATTGCTTTGATCTAAATTTATTGCTTTAAATTTATGTATTTTTTATAGTATTTGACTTAAAAACAGCTTAGTTCTATCACTCTTAGGGTTAGCAAAAAACTCTTTAGTCTCAGCCCTTTCAACAATCATTCCCTCATCCATAAAAATAACCTCATCAGCTACTTCTTTAGCAAATCCCATCTCATGAGTAACTACAATCATTGTCATTCCTGCTTTTGCTAAATTTACCATTGCATCTAAAACTTCTTTAATCATTTCTGGGTCAAGAGCTGATGTTGGTTCATCAAATAACATTATTTTTGGCTCCATACATAATGCTCTAGCAATTGCACATCTTTGTTGTTGACCACCTGAAAGTTGTCCTGGGTATTTACTAGCTTGATCTGCAATTTGTACTTTTTCTAGATGTTGAATAGCTAAATCTTCTGCATCTTTTTTTGGCATTTTTTTTACCCAAATTGGTGCCAATGTACAATTATCTAAAATAGAAAGATGAGGAAAAAGATTAAATTGCTGAAATACCATTCCAACTTCAGCTCTAATTTTTTCTATATCTTTAGTATCTGCTGTTAATTCATTTCCGTCTACTATGATTGATCCCTCTTGATGCTCTTCTAACCTATTTATACATCTTATTAATGTTGATTTTCCTGAACCAGAGGGTCCACAAACTACAATTTTTTTATTTTTTTCTACTTCTAGGTTAATATTTTTTAAAACTTGGAAATCACCAAACCATTTATTCATTTCAGCAATCTGTATTATTTTATCTGACATTATCTTTCCGTTTTATATTTTTGTTCTAAATTATAACTATATTTACTCATTGCATAGCAAATAATAAAAAATAGTACTGACGCAAACACATAACCTTCCATTGCAAAACCTAGCCACTCTGGGTTTGTTTTGGCAAGATTTAGCATTCCAACAATTTCTAAAAGTCCAACAACAAATATTAAAGGAGTGTCTTTCACAAGCGCTAAAAATGTATTAGCAATTCCAGGTATTACAAGTTTAAGTGCCTGAGGTAAAATTACTAAAATATGCATTTTCCAATAACCCATTCCTAAAGATTTAGCAGCATCATATTGGCCTCTAGGTAGTGCTTGCAAACCACCTCTAATAACTTCAGCAACATAAGCTGCTTCAAATAATGAAATTGCAATGATTACTCTTACTAGTTTATCTATAAACATATCTTCAGGTAAAAACATAGGAAACATTACTGAGGACATAAATAATACTGTAATCAATGGAACACCTCTCCAAAATTCAATCATACCTATTGAAAAATATTTAATTATTGGAAAATCTGACCTTCTACCCAAAGATAAAAACAAACCTATTGGAAAACAGAAAATCAAACAAAAAAATGATACTATAAAAGTTAAAGACAAACCTCCCCAAGCACCTGTCTCAACCCACTCTAATGCTTCTAATTTACCAAGTTCAATAAGCTCTTCATAAAAAAATACGTATTTTAGTAATATATAAAGTGTGATCGGAACTATAATAAAATAGTACATTTTAAATTTTGAAGGAATAAAAAATCCTATTATAACTGATATTACAGCTGCAATAATACCATACGAGAAATCAAAAAAAATTGGACCACCTGATATAAAAAAGAAAATAAAGAAAAATGCAATCACAGGATAAACAACTACATAATAAAGAGTCAAATATTTTTTAAATTTTTCAGTAGCAAAAAAACCTATAGTTCCTAAGAATGCTAAAGCTATAAATGACAAGTTAATACGCCACTGTTCAGCATTTGGATACATTCCATACATAAATCTGTTAAACCAAATTTTAATATAGGTCCAACAAGCACCACTTCCTGTACATACATCTTTTGAGTCTCCAGCAATATTCGCATCAAAAATAAACCAACTTAATAATGGTGGGAGTGATTTGATAACCGCAAATACAATTAATAATGATAAAAAAGCATTAAAATTGTTAGTATTAATATTTTTATTAATTGAGTCTAAAAGCTTTAAGCTTGAATAATCAATTCTAATTAAATGAAGTCCAATAAATCCTAAAATTAATGGTAAAAAGAAACTAATTGATCCAGGTAAAAAAGAAATTATATCTTTATTAAAAAAAGAATTTAAAAAAACTATAAATATACTTAGTACTACTAAAATTACACCTGTATATAGATAAGTATTAAGATTGTTTTTATCTGTTTGTAAAAAATTCAATTTATTCATTATTTTTCTTTAATAGCTATTTTTTTATTATACCAGTTCATAAATATTGAAATTGATATACTTAGAGATAAATAGGTAAACATTGTTATAGATACAATTTCTATCGCTCTACCTGTCTGCATTAAAGCAGTTCCAGCAAATACTAGAACTAAATCAGGATAAGCAATAGCAGCTGCAAGAGATGAATTTTTTGTCAAATTTAAATATTGATTTGTGGTTGGTGGAATTATAATTCTTAACGCTTGTGGCATCACAACTAGTTTTAATACTTGATTTGGAGTTAATCCTATAGAAGCAGCGGCTTCTTTTTGTCCTTTACTAACACCTTGAACACCTGCTCTAACACATTCAGCAATAAAAGTTGCTGTATACAAAGATAAAGCTAATGCCAGAGATATTAATTCAGGTGGCAACTTAATTCCTCCTTCATAAGTGAAACCAGATTGGGATAATTGTTTAATGACAGGTACTTCAACTGAGGCATCGACACCACCAAATAAAAAACTTAATAAAGGTAAAATTATTAATAGTCCTATTGAAATAGACAAAACTGGTGTTTGAATACCTTCGTTCTCTTGCTTTTTTCTTGCATAAATTTTAATGAAAATAATTGAAATTATTGCAGCAATAATTGAATAAATAAAAATATCTAAATTATTCCAAACAAAAGCTGGTACAAAAAAACCTTTTATTGTTAGAAAAAAAACCCCAAACATAGGCTCAGTATCTTGGGGCAATGGTAATGCTCTTAAAGCGGCAAAATACCAAAAAAATATTTGTAACAATAAAGGAATATTTCTAAAAAATTCTACGTAAACTCCAGCGGTTCTATTTATTAGATAGTTATTTGATAATCTTGCAATTCCAACAACCACTCCGATAATAGTTGCAAATATAATCCCTATAACAGAAACTAAAATAGTATTTAATAAACCAACAAGATATGCTCTAAAATATGAGTGAGAACCATCAAATTCAATTAATGAAAATTGTACATCAAAAGAGGACTCTTGAGATAAAAAACCATACCCAAAAGTGATTCCTCTATTCTCCATATTAACTTGAGCGTTATAGGAAAAAAATCCGAATATTAGAATTACAACTAGAAGTGTAAGTAATTGGGGTAATATTTTTTTAATATTCACAATAATTCAAGACTTATAAAAAAAAGGGCTAGAAAAATCTAGCCCTTTTTAAGTTTTATTTAAAGATATAAATTATCTTGCTGGTGGTACATAAAGTATTCCACCTTTAGTCCATAATTCATTTGGACCTCTATCAGGTAGAATTCCAGTGTCAGCAATATTTCTTTTGTAGCTTTCACCGTAGTTACCAACTTGTTTGATAATTCTTAAACTCCAGTCATTATCTAAACCTAAAGCAGCTCCTAATTCACCTTCAGCACCAACTAATCTTTTTACAGCTGGATTGTCTGAAGTTTTCATAGAGTCTGCATTAGCAGAAGTAACACCATATTCTTCAGCTTCAATCATAGTGTTAAGAGACCATCTTACGATATCTTCCCATACAGAATCACCTTGTCTAACAACAGGGCCTAAAGGCTCTTTTGAAATAGTTTCAGGTAAAACTATGTGGTCATCTGGAGAACTCAATTTAATTCTTTGAGCAGCTAAACCAGACTTATCAGTTGTATATGTATCACATCTTCCAGCATCATACGCAGCAACAACTTCGTCAGCTTTTTCGAAAGTTACTGGCTCATAAGAAATTCCTTTTGAATTAAAGAAGTCTCTCATATTAAGCTCAGTTGTTGTTCCTAAGTTTGTACATGCAGAAATACCGTTTTTGAAATCATTCACAGATGAATATCCAGAATTTTTTCTAACCATAAAACCTTGACCATCATAGAAGTTTACTCCTACGAAAGTAAGTCCGATGTCAGCATCCCTAGAAAGAGTCCAAGTTGTGTTTCTTGATAAGATATCAATCTCATTAGAAGTTAAAGCAGTAAATCTTTCTTTAGCACTTAGTGGTGTAAACTTAACTTTGTTTGCATCACCTAATACTGCAGCAGCTACCGCTCTACATACATCAACGTCAACACCAGTCCAATTTCCTGCAGCATCAGCATTAGAAAATCCTGGAAGACCTTGAGATACTCCACATCTTACAAAACCCTTCTTTTGAGTGTTTTTAAGTGTTTTAGATTTTTTAGCAGCCATAGTTTCTGTTGTAAAAGTAAACAACACTGCAACCATAGCAACTAAAGAAGTTAATTGTTTTAAGTATTTAAACATTATTCTTCCTTTTAGTTATTTTTATTTGTTAACAAATAATTCAAAATTACTTTTGAATATCTTTAATTTAAGCATGTAAGAAAATACTCTTCAAGAAAAAATAATTAGCAAAACCTTGTTTAGATGAATTCTAGTCAAGTACAAATATTTTAATAATAGCAATAAAAAATGACTAAATGGCGCGCCCTGGAGGATTCGAACCTCCGACCCTCGGTTTAGAAAACCGATGCTCTATCCAGCTGAGCTAAGGGCGCAAAATTTATTGATATATATAATACTTAATTAATTTTTAAAAAGAAATTTTTTAACTATTAATAATAAAGATAAAAGCTCAACTCTACCGATTATCATAAAAAAAATAAGAAAATATTTGGTCAAAAAGTGTAAATTTTGAAAATCAAAATTCGATACACCATAAGCTGAAGAATTAACTGTATTCATTAAGGTTAATACAGCTAATTTAAATGAATATTCAAACTGAATATTAGATAAGGACAATAATAAAGTTAAGGAAAAAAGAGAAATAACAAAAATTATTATTGTTAAAAAATATTTATTTATATCTTTTACATCAAAATTAATTTTAGAAAAAACTAGTTTGTTCATAAATACATTTTTTGGTCTACTAAAAGAAAGAATTTGATTAATAGAATATTTAGTCAAAGAATATATTTTCAAAAACCTTAATCCTGAGCTTGTAGAAAAAAAAGATCCTCCAACAATTACAAGCAAGATATATATAAAGTTTAAATGAGTTTGATCAACTTCAAGTGAAATACCTATATTTGAGATGCTACTCACTAAAGATAAAAAACTAAATGTGAAATTAGTGTCATAACTAAAAAAAACAAAAAATATACTTGTAACTACAAGAAAATATAAAAATAAATGTATATCTTCATAAAAAAAATTTAAATTTTTATTTCTTAGAAAAATTAAATTATATGTAAAAAAAATACTAAAAAAAGAAATCAACATTAAAAAGGAAAATATAATTACCTGAAAATCATTTATTAAAATTGAAGAAAGATTATTCACAGGTAGAAAACCACCTGAAGAAATTATTGTCATTGCTAAATTCAGTGAATTAAATGATCTTATACCAAGCATGTTTAAAATAATAAAAATTGATACTGTTAACCCTGAATATAGTAAAAGAATTTTAATTGATTGTTTTAAAATCTCAGCCGAATTAAAAGATAAAAAATTAGTCAAAGATTTTTTTAAACTTTCATCATAAATATCAATTAAAAAAATAATAGAATATAAAAAATATAACCCACCTATCCATTGTATCGATGATCTCCATAAAATTAAGCCTTGATCAATATGTTTAATATTTTCAAAGATAGTAAAACCTGTTGAAGTAAATCCAGAAACTGCCTCAAATAAAGAATTTAAAAAAGATAAATTATAAATACTTAAATAAAAAGGTATCGATAAAACCAATGGTATTAAAAGATATCCCAATAAAACGGTTAATATTTTTTCAAATATTGAGGGTTTTTTTGGATCAGTTTTAATTTTATAAAAAATTATTCCAATCACTGCAGAAATAATTAAGCTAAAATAATATGTGTTTAGATTTAAATAAAAATTAAAATAATAAGAATAAATGATATTTAAAAAAGAAAAAATTGATATCAATATAAAAAAGAAACTTAAATACTTTACTCTAAAAAATGACATTTAATTAAATAGAACTAATTCTAAATATATTTTCTACTACTGAAATTGAGTCTTTCTTTGCTAAAAAAACAACCTTATCCTCTTTTTGAAATACAAAATTTGATCGAGGTATTATAACTTTATTTTCTCTTAAGACTGCTCCAATTCTTATCTCATCAGGTAAATTTGAATTTTTTAGTTCTTTATTGATAAGTTCTGATGTTTCTATAATTTCAGCTTCAATCACTTCATACTCTCCATTCATAATTGTGTAGGCTGTTTCTATGGTCCCTTTGTGGATATGTTTTAAAATACTTGAAACAGTATTCATTCTTGGATCAATAAGATCATCAATTTTTAAAGAGTTTTGTAACAATGAATAATTTGGCTTGTTAATTAAAGCCATTGTTCTTTTATCATCAATTTCTTTTTCATCTTTCGCAAATTTTTCAACAAGAACACTTACCATCAAATTATCTTCATCATCATTTGTTAAAGCAAGAACTGTTTCAGCTTCTTGTAAATTTGCTTCTGCTAATACCTCCTCATCTAAAGCATCACCATTAATGACAATCGTATTATTTAATTCACTAGCAAGAAATTCAGCTCTTTCTTTATTTTTTTCAATAATTTTAACTCTTGCAGCATCTAAAGTTTCTTCAATATTTTTAGCTAAATTAAAACCTATGTTACCACCTCCTACAATTAAAATATTTTTAGATACTTTTTCGTCATGCCCAAAAGCTTCTAAAGTGTCTGACATTTGCGATGAATTTATTATCACATAAATTTTATCATTTTTTCTTACATCATCATTTTTCTTTGGAATTAAAAATTTTTCATCTCTTATTATTCCAATAATGTTTGCATCTAAATTAGGATGTTTTTTCGTCAAATCATTGAGCATGATGTTAATTAATTTACAATTTTCGTTAATTAAAATTTCTAATAATCTAATTTTATTATCTGCAAATGGAACACTATCTAATGCTCCTGGCGCCTCAAGTTTTCTTTGTATTGATTTAGCAATTTCAATCTCTGGTGAAATAATTACATCTATTGGTAAATTTTCTTTGTTATAAACTCTTGTAAATTTTGGATTTAGATAATCTTGAGATCTTATTCTAGCTATTTTTTTTGGAATTTTAAAAATTGAAAAAGCTATTTGGCAAATAAGCATGTTAATTTCATCGTTTCTAGTGACTGCTATAATCATGTCAGTCTCTGCTGCGTTCGCTTTTTCTAATATTGAGGGATAGGTACCTTTTCCTACTATAGCTTTAACGTCCAAAGCATCATCAATTTTTTGAATATCTTCACTAGAAGGATCAATAACAGTTATAGAATGACCTTGCTCACTTAGCTGTTTAGCTATAGTAAACCCTACTCTTCCAGCTCCACAAATGATTATATTCATCTAATTAAATTCTTTGATGCCCAAACCTTTTAATTTTCTATGTAATGCACTTCTTTCCATTCCAACAAAATTAGCTGTCTTAGAAATATTTCCATTAAATTTTTTTAGTTGAATAGTTAAATACTCCTTTTCAAATTTTTCTCTAGCTTCTTTTAATGGCACAGAAAGGCTATTTTCAGCCAATTGATCATCAAAATTTGAATTTTTTAGAGATTCCTTAATAATATTATAAATTTTATCTTTTGTGTCAGGTTGCAATATTGCAATTCTCTCTATTAAATTTCTTAACTCTCTTACGTTACCGTGCCAATTATGATTGAGTATGTAACTATTATTTTCATCTATGTCTAATTCTCTAATTTTGTAATTTTCAGATATTTTTTTTGAAAAATATTTGATTAATAAAGGAATATCTGAAATTCTTTGATTTAATGGTTCAATATTTATCTCAAAAACATTTATTCTATGAAATAAATCTTCTCTAAAATTTCCAATTTCTATTTCTTTTTTTAAATCTTTACTTGATGAACAAATTAGTCTTACATCCACACTAACATCATTAATTCCATTAACTCTTTTAAATTTTTGATCAGTCAAAACTCTTAGTATTTTAGACTGTATGTCTAATGGTATTTCTGAAACTTGATCAATTAAAAGTGTTCCTTTGTTAGCTTTTTCAAGTGCGCCATATGAGATAGAGCCATTTTCTTTTTCTTCACCAAATAACTCTAATTCATACTTGTTGATATCTAGCAAAGCACCATTTAGGACAATAAATGGATTTTTACTTCTATCAGATGCCTTGTGGATTTTTCTAGCAATTAATTCTTTTCCTGAACCTGAAGGTCCACTTATAAATACTCTACTTTCAGTTACTGATATTTTTTTAATTTGATCAATTATATTTATTATATTTTTACTATTTCCTATTAATTCATAAGATGAAAATAATTTACTTTCATATTCTTTATTTTGTTTTTTTAAATTAAAATTTTCAACTGCTCTTTTAACAAAGTTAAGTAATCTTTCTTGATCAAATGGTTTTTCTATAAATTCAAATGCTCCATGCTGCAAAGATTTGACTGCCATTTCAATGTTTGCATGACCAGAAATAATTATAACAGGAGTATCTTTATTTTTAGATTTAATATGTGAAAGAAGCTCAATACCATCGTTATCTCCCTTATCTAATTTGACATCAAGAATTGCAACATCAGGTAATTTTTTATCTATTTCTGCAAGTGCTTGGTTATAATTTGCAGCTAATCTGGTTTTATAACCAGCATCTAAAATTAATTCATTAATTATATTTCTGATATCAGCGTTATCGTCTACAATTAAAATTTCTTCACTCATTATTATTTTAAAAATGTAATATTAATTTTTGCACCATTTTGAATTGGTATAAAGTCTATTTTTCCATTGTGGTCATTAATTATTTTATTAACAATTGATAATCCTAAACCTGTTCCATTTTTCTTAGTTGTGAAATATGGATTAAGTATATCTTTAATATTATTTTTTAGTTCACTAAAACCAACACCATTGTCTTCTAAAGTTACTTTTATGTGGCTATCATCTTCTGTAAGTTCAATAGCAATTTTTTTGCTGAAATTGTTGTTGTTTTGAGCTTTTTGATTGATACTTTCTATAGAATTTTTAATCAAATTTAAAAATACTCTACTTATTTGTTCTTTATCACTCTCTAAGGTAATTTTATTAAAATCTTTTTTAAAATTAATATCAATAGAATTATCTAATTCTTTTAGCAAATTTATATTTTCCTGAATAATGTCTACTAAGTTATTTTCTCTAAATATTGGTTTAGGCATTCTTGCAAAGTCAGAAAATTCATTAACTAATTTTTCGATTTGTTTTATTTGGTTATTTATAACTTTTAAATTATCTTTAAAATTTTCAGTTTCATTTTCATTTAATTGTTTTGAATATTTATTTTTTAATCTATCTATAGTTAATTGAATTGGCGTAAGTGGATTTTTAATTTCATGAGCAAGTTTTCTAGCTAAACTTCCCCAAGCCTCATGTCTTTCATTGATTATTAACTTTTCTTGCTGGTTTTTTAGCCTATCTATCATCAAATTAAAATTTTTATTTAGGGTTTCTAAATCTTTATCGGTTTTGACTTCAGGGACTTTTGCATTAAAATTTCCTTGCCCAATAGATGTTGATGCAAGAATTAAATTATTGATAGACCTAAAAAACCTAGATGAAAATCTGATCGCAATAGATATAGAGACAAATAATAAAACACTTACAACTATAATATAAATAATAGCAAAAGAAATTTTAATACCAGTGCTTTTTTCTTCAACTGTATAATAAAAATTAATAGCTTCTTCAGACTCTGTTAAATACCTTGAAATATCTTTATCTAAATATTTAACAACATATAAAAATCTATCTTCAAAATTTTGTAGTCTCATTATTGCAGCAGAAATATTCTCAGGTGCATTAATAATCTTTAAAGGACGATCGTCATCCAAAACCAAGTTTAAAGCTCTATCAACTGGAGGGACATATGGTTGATCATCATTTAACGTGGAAAATAAAAGTTTTTTATTAATATCTATAATATGTACCTCATCTACATTTCTTATCAATTTTTGTGTATTTAAAAATCTCTTATATTCATTTTGATTATCATTAAGAAATTTTTTACTTTTATTTGTATCAAAAGCTATCAAAACAATATCAGATTGAATTTTATTTCTAATTTCCTCAACATAATTTCTTGCTAACTCATAAGAGTTGTTAACTACGGTGGTTACTTTTTTGTCAAAATACTTCTCTAAAGCAAAAGAAAATAAAAAGAGCGAAAATATTGAAATTAAAACTGATGGAATTAAAGTAAATAAACCAAAGTATGTAATATATTTTTTATTTGATTTTAAACCATCTTTATCGATATCATTTTTAATTGCGCTCTTAATTTCAATAAAAATAAAAACAAAAAGTGCTACTAAAAGAACAATATTTAGAACTAATAATATTTGTAAATTTTGATCTGATAATTCAATAAATCCCTTATCAATAAAAGTTAAAAAGGTTAAAAAACCTATCGATAATGTGATAATAAATAATATTATTAGATATATATTTTTTTTAATAAATCCGTACATTTGAATATAAAAACTACCATATAAATGAATAATTATTTTATAATACTAGCATCAGGACAAAGCAAAAGATTTAATTCCAAAAAACCAAAGCAATTCAATATTTATAAAAACAAGGCACTTTTTATACATTCTTTAGAAAAAGCAATGAAATCAAAGCTGTTTAAAAAAATTATATTGGTCGTAAATAATAAAAAAAGTATTAAAGAAAAATTTCCTAAAAATGTATCTATTATAAAAGGTGGTAAAGAAAGATCTGATTCTTCTCTAATAGCCTTAAAATATATAAAAAAATTTAAACCTAACAATGTTCTAATTCATGATGCTGCTAGACCAAACTTCACTATCAAACTTTTAAAAACCCTACTTAAATCACTCAAAAAAAATAAAGCAGTAATACCTTCTATAAATTCAAAAGATTCTATTAAATACAAAATAAAAAACCAACTTTTTAACTTAAATCGAAATAATTCAATTTTAACTCAAACGCCTCAAGCATTTAAATTTAAAGATTTATATAGTCTTTCAAATAAACAAAAAAATAAAATTACTGATGAAGCAACATTATTTATTGAAAACAATTTAAAAGTTAAATTTATTAAAGGAGAAAATTTAAATAACAAAATTACATTTAAAGAAGATATCGCAACAAATAAAACTTATTTTGGTATTGGTTTTGATATCCATAGATTAATAATAGGCAAAAAACTTTTTTTAGGTGGAATTAAAATCCCTTATCACTCAGGACTTAAAGGACACTCAGATGGAGATGTGATTATTCATTCAATAATTGATTCTCTTCTTGGAGCAATGAGAAAAAAAGATATTGGTACTTTTTTTCCAAATAATCAAAAAAAATATAAAAATATTAGATCACCAAAAATGCTTAAACCTATTGTTGAAATATTAAATAATAATGACTTTTATATAAATAATTTAGATATAAATTTAATTTGTGAGCAACCAAAAGTTTCAAAATATCGTGATAAAATAATCAAATCTCTATCTAATTTATTAAATATTGATAAAGAATTAATTAACCTAAAAGGTAAAACAGTAGAAAAACTTGGATTAATCGGAAAGGAAAAAGCAATAGCTTGTGAGGTTATTTGCTCGATAACGCAATGAAAAAAATAAATGTTTTGTTATCCACTTTCTTTGGTTATGGATATTTAACCATAATTCCAGGAACTATAGCCTCTGCTGTAACAACTGTTTTTATTTATATTGCTTATGAAGTTTTAGGTTACACAGATCTTAAGTTTTCAATTATTTTTTTTATGCTTTTATTCTTTTATTCATTTTATGCTGTAAAAGACTCTGAAACTGAATTTAAAAATACCGATCCAAGACAAATAGTAATCGATGAAGTTTTGGGGCAATCTATGCCTTTAATTTTGTTACTTTATCTGAATCAAAATAACCAAATAAGTATTTCTATTGAAATTTATTATATTTTATCTTTCTTTTTTTTTAGATTTTTTGACATCCTAAAACCTTTTCCAGTAAGTTATTTTGATAAAAACCATAAGAACTATTTTGGGATAATTATGGATGATATAATGGCAGGATTATATTCAATGATATTAATATATTTAATAAGCTTAAAATTCTAATGAGTGTTCAATTACTTCATAAAAAATTAATTAAAAAAAAATTCACTATATCTGTAGCTGAGTCTTGTACAGGTGGATTGCTGGCTCATAATTTCACTAAATTAGCAAATTCATCAAAATACTTTCAAATGGGTCTAACCACTTACTCTAACTACGCTAAAATAAAAATATTAAAGGTTAATAAAAATATTATTAGAAAATATGGTGCGGTAAGCCACGAATGTTGTAAGGCAATGGTTCAAAATTTGTCTAAAATTTCAAAAAGTAAAATCAACGTTTCCATAACAGGAATTGCTGGTCCAGGCGGTGGATCAAAAGAAAAACCGGTTGGTCTTGTTTATATTGGTGTCAAAAAAGGTGCAACTTTGATTATCAAAGAAAATAAATTTAAATCAAAAAATCGAAATTCAATTCAAAAATCAACGGTTCGTAATGTAATTAAGATTATCAGTAAAATTATTTAATACTTTCAGCTCTTTTTTGAAACGCGTCTGCTATCTTTTCCAAGCCAAATTGAAAAGATTTAATCATTAAAATATTTAAAAACTTATTTTCGATTTCAAAATCAATATCAAATAAAACTTCTGTTTTGTAACCATCAGCATCATTTCCTACTTCAATAAATTTCCAATTATTTTCTAAATGATTTAATGGTCCACCTAAATTAACAACATGAATATGATCGGTTTTTTTGTTTAATCTAACGTCACTTTTAAATGTATCCTTAAACGGCCCCTTACCTATTGTAAGATCCGCAATTATATTTATTGTATCCTCATTATCAATTCTCTCATAAACTTTTGAATTATCACAGAAAGGAATAAATTCTGGGTATTTTTCAATATCTAAAACAAACTCAATTAGCTTGTCTTTTCTGTTATCAATTAATCGCTTAACTGATGCTTTTGGCATTAATTATTTTTTAATCTGTTTTGTTGAAGTTTCGCAAAATCTTCGTCAGCATGATATGATGATCTAGTTAAAGGGGATGAAGAAACTAACAAAAATCCTTTAGCTTTTGCTATTGTTCCTAAATCTTCAAATTCTTTTGGTGTGTAATATCGATCTAATGGATAATGTTTTGTTGAAGGTTGTAAATACTGACCGATCGTTATGAAATCAACATCTGCAGCTCTTAAATCATCCATGACTTGTAAAATTTCGTCTCTTGTCTCCCCTAAGCCAATCATTATTCCTGATTTTGTAAAAATATTTTTATTAACTTTTTTAGCATTTTTCAAAAGTTCTAATGATGCAAAATATCTAGATCCAGGTCTAACTTTTAAATAAAGACTAGGGACAGTTTCAATATTATGATTGAAAACATCAGGTTTAGCAGCTAAAACTTTTTTATATGCATCTCCTTTTCTTAAAAAATCAGGTGTAAGAACTTCGATAGTAGTATTTGGATTTGATTTTCTAGTTTGATTAATCACTTCAAAAAAATGTTCTGATCCACCATCATCTAAATCATCTCTATCAACTGAAGTAATCACAACATGTTTTAAATTTAATTTTTTTACTGCTTCTGCAATCTTAACTGGCTCAAGTTGATCTAATTTTCCTGGTACACCAGTTTTAACATCACAAAAAGCACAAGCTCTTGTACAAGTGTCTCCCATAATCATAAAAGTTGCATGTCGCTTACTCCAACATTCAGTTATATTAGGACAGTTTGCTTCCTGACAAACAGTTACAAGATTATTATTATTTACTATTGTTTTAGTTAAAAAAAATTCCTTACTATTTGTAAGTTTTGATCTAATCCATTCTGGTTTTTTTTTAATTGGATTAACCGGTTTGTTTTCTTTTTCTGGATGTCTACTTTTCATCTTTTTTAATTATATAAATTGTCTCATTTTTTTTACCAAATAAAAATCGTTCTCTAATTAAAGTCTCAATATAATCAAGATCTAAATTAGTACTTAAAAGTGAATTTTTATGATCCATATCTTCTATTTTACTAGTTAGGGTTAATTCTTCTTTTTTCAAGTTAGACAAAAGTTCCTTTTTTTCTATATACGAAAAAAGACCTCTTTCTCCAGATACCAAGTTAAAACCAAAATAAAAAATAAGAAAAACTGATATTAATAAAAAATAATTTCTTTTTATTAATCGAAGCATTAATTGATCTTATTCATCCTCGCTTTTTTTCCAAGTTGTTCTTCAATACGGATTAATTGATTATATTTTGCAACCCTTTCAGATCTAGCTAAAGATCCGGTTTTAATTTGATTTGAATTAGTACCTACCGCTAAATCAGCAATAAACGTATCCTCACTATCACCTGATCGGTGAGATATAATTGTTTTATATCCAATGGTTTGAGCAAATTTGATTACATCTAGAGTTTCTGAAACAGTGCCAATTTGATTTAATTTTATTAAAATAGAATTTGAGGAAATATTTAAAAAACCTTTCTTTAATCTTTCCAGGTTTGTTACGTATAAATCATCTCCAACGATCTGAACTTTTTTTATTGATTTCATTAATTTATTCCATGCTAACCAATCATTTTCGGCAAATGGATCCTCAATAGACTTAATTTTATATTTTTGAATAATTTTTTGATATTCCTTAATAGATTTATCTACTGAAATATAACTTTTTGAATGAATAGAGTATTTGTTCTTTTTATATAATTCATTAGCAGCCACATCTAGGCAAATAGAAACGTCTTTCCCATTAATAAATCCTGATTTTTTAATCGCACTCACAATTAAATCTAAAGCTTGATTGTTACTACTGATCATCGGTGCAAACCCACCTTCATCACCTACTGAAGTTGATAAACCTTTGTCTTTAATTAATTTGCTTAAGTTTTTAATGACAACAAAACAAATCCGCATCGCCTCAGAAAAACTTTTTGCACGATCGGGTCTGATCATAAACTCTTGAATTCTAAGACCATTATTTGCATGCGCTCCACCATTAATAATATTCATTAACGGATAGGGTAATTGAAAGTTATTTTTTTTAGAAAAAGTTTTATACAACGGTAATTTTTTTGCTTTTGCAGACAGTTTTTTAACAGCCATAGAAACAGCTAACATCGAATTAGCTCCTAAGTTAGTTTTTTGTCTTGTACCATCCAAGTTAATTAACAAAGCATCAATTCTTTCTTGATTATGAATACTTTGTCCTTTTAATTTTTTTGAAATCTTTGTGTTAACTAAGTTAACTGCATTTAAAACACTTTTTCCTAAATACCGTTTATTACTTTTATCTCTTTTTTCAAAAGCTTCAAAAGTTCCTGTGGAAGCACCTGAAGGACAAATAGCGGATGCACTATTATTTTTAATATAAACCTCTGCCTCTACTGTTGGATTTCCTCTGCTGTCAAAAACTTGACGTGCTTTTACTTTTAAAATTTTACTCACTATTTTTTAATTAGATTATCGATATCGTATAATTGTTTTAATAGATTCTCTAATTTATTCAATGGTACCATGTTTGGTCCATCTGATGGAGCATTATCAGGATCTTGATGCGTTTCAATAAATACGCCAGCAACTCCAACCGCAACTGCAGCTCTTGATAAATATTCAACAAATTCTCTTTGACCACCAGAGGATTCTCCTTGGCCACCTGGTTGTTGAACAGAATGAGTTGCATCAAAAATTACTGGATAACCATTCTTTGCCATAATAGGTAAAGATCTCATGTCAGAAACTAAAGTGTTGTAACCAAAGCTTGCACCTCTTTCAGTTACTAATATTTTATCATTTCCAGACTCTGAAATTTTTTTAGTTACATTAACCATATCCCACGGTGCTAAGAACTGACCTTTTTTTACATTAATAATTTTATTTGTTTTAGCTGCAGCAATTAACAAGTCTGTTTGTCTACATAAAAAAGCTGGGATTTGTAAAACATCAACATGTTTTGAAACAATTTCACATTGTTCAGAATTATGTATGTCTGTTAAAATAGGAACATTCAATTCTTTTTTAATTTTATCAAATACAGGAAGTGATGCATCTAATCCTGCTCCCCTTTTACCTTTTAAACTTGTTCTATTCGCTTTATCAAATGAGGTTTTGTAAATAAATCCAAGGCCAAATTTTGAGGTAATTTCCTTAATTTTTCCAGCCATATCCATTGCATGTTGCTGTGTCTCTAACTGACAAGGGCCTGCAATAATACAAATCTTATTATTGTTTGAAATTTCTATATTTTCACAATTTACTTTAATCGCACTCATCTATGATTTTTTGCTGCTTTGATAAAAGAAGAGAATAAAGGATGTGGGTTCAAAGGTCTAGATTTAAATTCAGGATGAAACTGAACTCCTATAAACCAAGGATGATTTTTAAGTTCAATTATCTCTGGTAGCTTATGATCTGGGGATAAACCTGAAAATATTAATCCTTTCTTCTCAAATTTTTCTTTATATGAAATATCCACTTCATATCTATGTCTATGTCTTTCTTTAATTAATCTAGACTTGTAAATATCCCTTATTTTAGATTTATCTTTTAAGATAGCATCATAAGAACCAAGTCTCATGGTACCCCCTAAATCTTTATCTGTTCCTTTAACTTTTCTGCCACTTTTCTCCCATTCATGCATCAAGCCAATAATATGAACGCCACTTTTATCAAACTCAGAAGAAGTTGCTTTTTTAATCTTTAATTGATTTCTAGCAAATTCAATTATTGCCATTTGCATTCCATAACAAATTCCAAGGAACGGTATTTTATTTATTCTTGCATACTTTATCGCTTCAATTTTACCCTCAGTTCCTCTTTTACCAAACCCACCTGGTATTAGAATTCCTGAAACATTTTTAAGTTTATTTTTTATTTCTGGAACTTTTAATTTTTCAGAGTCTATTCTAACCAAATTAACTTTAAGATTATTGGATATTCCTCCATGAGTGAGTGCTTCATCTAAAGATTTATAAGCATCCTTTAATTCAACGTATTTTCCAATAATTGCAATGTTAACATTTCTTTTAGTATTAAGAGTGATTTTAGTTATTTTCTTCCATGGTGTTAAATTATTTGATTTTTTGGATTTTATTTTGAAATAATTTAAAACTTGAACATCTAATTTTTCTTTAGCAAAACTAATCGGTGCCTCATAAATAGTTTTAACATCGACAGTTTCAATTACATTTTTAATATCAACATTACAAAACAAAGATATTTTTTTTCTATGTTCTAAAGGAATAGGTCTTTCTGATCTACAAATTATAATATCAGGCTGGATACCAATACTTCTTAATTCTTTTACAGAATGTTGTGTTGGTTTGGTTTTTATTTCATCCGATGCTTTTAAATAAGGAACTAAAGTTAAGTGAATAAATAATGCATTTTTTTTACCAATATCATTCGAAAATTGTCTTATCGCTTCTACAAATGGTAAACTTTCTATGTCCCCTACTATTCCGCCTATTTCACAAATGACAAAATCTTCTTTAGATGTATCGTGTTTTATAAATTCTTTAATTCTATTCGTAATATGTGGAATAACTTGAACAGTTTTACCTAAATATTGACCTTTTCTTTCTTTTCTAAGAACATCGCTATAAATTTTTCCAGTTGTAATGTTATCTGTTTTCTTTGCAGTTACACCTGAAAATCTTTCATAGTGACCTAGATCTAAATCTGTTTCAGCCCCATCATCGGTAACAAAAACTTCTCCATGTTGAAACGGACTCATTGTTCCCGGATCCACATTTAAATAAGGATCTAATTTTCTTAGACGAACTTTGTAACCTCTTGATTGTAATAAATATGCTAAAGATGCTGAAGAGAGACCTTTACCAAGGGAAGAAACCACGCCGCCGGTGACAAATATATATCGCGCCATGGAAGTATCTTATAGCGAATAAAAAATGAATTGAAAAGGATTAATTAATTATTTTCTGGAATTGAAGGTGTATCTTCAGTTTTTTCCTCAACCGTATCCAATACCGACCCCGTTGGAGTAAGTTCTGCTCTAGAAATAATTGTTAGAGCTAAACTACAAATTATAAAAAGTGTTGCCACTATTGCAGTGGCTTTTGTCATGAAGCTGCCTGCTGATCTAGAGAGCATAAAATTTTCTTGGGAAACTCCAATACCAAGAGCACCTCCTTCTGATTTTTGCAATAAAACCAAAAGAACCAAAATAACTGCAAGTATGATGTTGATTACTAATAATAAAGTTTCCATGAGGGTCTAATTAATGGTTTTTTTGATTATATCAATAAATTTTTTTGGGTTTTGCGATGCACCTCCAATCAAAAACCCGTCAATGCTAGCAATTTTTTTTAATATACTTGCGTTATTAGTATTTACAGATCCACCATATAAAATTTTAGGATATTTTTTTATAAATCTACTTTTAATAAATGAAATAGTTTTATTTAAATCAGCTTCTTTTGGAATTACACCCGTACCGATAGACCATACAGGTTCATAAGCTATAATAATTTTAGATTTATTCTTTATCGATTTTAATCCTTTTTCAATTTGTTTTTTTAAAATTTGATTAGTTTTTTTTTGTCTTCTTTCTTTCAAAGTTTCGCCAATGCAAAATATAATTTTGAGACCTGATTTAATTGCACTTTTTATTTTTAAATTAATTAAATTATTTGTCTCACCTAGTTGTCTATTTTCTGAGTGTCCTAAAATAACAAACTTTGCTCCAACATTTTTAAGCATGGTGGAATTTACTTGACCAGTGTAAGCACCGTAATCATAGCTCTGATGACAATTTTGAGCACCAACCTCTATTTTTGTTTTTTTTAGTCTTCTTGATAAAGGTCGAATTAATGTATTTGGTGGACAATAAACTATTTTAAACTTATTTTTTTTATTAGTTTTTGAAAACTTTATTACTTTATCAAGTGAATTTAGAGTTCTTAAATCACCAAACATTTTCCAATTAGCTACAAAATACATATATTTATTTGTCATAATTGACTTTTTAATCTATAGATTTGTTTTTTACAGATCAATAAATTTATAACGCAATGATTGAAAAATTAAAAAACTTAAGCTGGAAACAATTTGGTGGATTGGTTTTAATTATTATAATTATTATTGCTTTTGGCTTTGGTGGTTTTGGTGGTGGATTTAGTACAAATAATCAAAACAATATTGCAAAAATAAATAAAACAAATGTCACCACTCAAGATTTTATGGATTACGTTAATCAAAGTGGAATTTCAGCAGATGCAATTAGAAATAATTTAGATAACAATATTATAGAGGAACTATTATCAGGACTTATATCAACCACACTTATTGATCTAGAGATTAAGGATTTTAATATTTCAATTAATGAAAAAACAATACTTAAAAATATTAAAGAGAATAAAAACTTTCATGATGAAAATGGTAAATTTGAAAGAGTTAAGTATGAAAAATTTTTATTATCAAACAATATGTCTGCACCAATGTTTGAATTAAAATTAAAAAATAGAGAATTACAAAAACATCTATTTGATTTTATTGGAGCTGGAACTATTACACCAAAATTTATAATTAATAAAAAATTTGAAGAAAATAATAGATCTTTAGATATTGAATACTTTGATATGGAAAATCTATATAAACTAAAGTCAGATTATACAGATGGTGAAATAAAAGTATTTATAGAGGAAAATAAAGACCAATTAAAAAGAGAATATATTGATTTTAGATACGTTATTTTAAACCCTAAAAATTTGATTGGTATTGAAGAATTTAATCAAGACTTTTTTGATGAAATTGATGAAATTGAAAACAAAATTTCACAAGGTACGAGTTTTGAAAATATTTTGGAAAATATTAATGTAAATATAATAAATATTTCTAAATTTGCACCTACCTCAAGTGAACAAATAAATGAAGAATTAATTTATTCAAAAAAAGAAACGAAATTAGATTTAATTGAGAGTGGTGATAATTTTTTACTTTATAATATAGATCAAGAATATGATCTATCTCCAGATTTAGATGATGAAATAATCAAAAGTGAAATAGTTGAATTAATTTATCAAAAAGGAAAATTTGATTACAACAGAAAAATTTTAGAAGAAATTCAAAATAATAAATTTAACAACACTAAATTTGATGAGTTAAGTAATTTTAACAAAGAGTACATGTCAATTAGCTCTATTAACGACGACAAAGTTTTTGAGATAAATTCTGTAAAAATGCTTTACTCATTGCCAGTCAATTCTTTTACTTTAGTAAACAATAGTGAAAATAAAATTTATTTAGTAAAAATAACAGGATATAATAAAAACCTGCTAAACAAAGAAGATGAAGATTACAAGAATTTTGTAAGTAGTGAATTTACCAATACAAGAAAAAGTATTTTGGCTGCCTATGATCAATTGCTAAGTAGCAAATATAAAATACAATTAAACCAAAAAACTATCGATAGAGTTAAAAATTACTTCAAATGATTATTAATCGAAGCTTCAAAGATTTTAAGTTTCGACATAGAAGCAAAAAAAATCAAATCATCTTCACTAAAAAGAAAGTAAAAAATGATGAGGAAGTATTAAACTTAATAGATAATTTCCTCGAGGAAAAAAATAGTTTTATATTTGAGTCTGTAGAAAAAGGAAAAATTAAAGGTAGATATACAATATTCGGTAAAAATCCTGATAAAATTTGGGAATTTAATAATAATAATTCTTATCTAATTCAAAAAAATAAAAAAAAAAAATTAAATGATAAACCAAAAATATTAATTGAAAAAATCATTGAGGATTTTAAGTTTGAAACTCCTAAAAATTTACCTAATATTTGCTCATTAATCTCTGGGTATTTTTCTTATGATTCAATCAGGTATATAGAAAAAATTCCAAATAATTGTAAAAATGATCTGAATTTACCCGATGTGAGACTTCTTCGTCCAAAAACCTTAGTCATTCATGACAATTTAAAAAAAGAAATATTTTATATATCTAACATTTTTAAAGATGAAAAAATTAAGAGCTATATAAATAAATATGAGGAAATTAAATCTGAATTGTTTAAATTACTCATTCAGTCATCAATTAAAAATATTGATAAAAAAATAATTCAAAAATCAAAAAATATAAAAGTGAAATCTAATACTTCAAAAAATAAATTTTTATCAATGGTTAACAAGGCAAAAAAATATATAAAATTAGGAGATATTTTTCAGGTTGTTTTAAGCCAACGATTTGAGGCTAAATTAACAAAAAAACCATTAGATATTTATAAAAAACTTAGAGTTACAAATCCATCTCCTTTTATGTTTTTCTTCAATTTTATGGATTTTCAAATAATTGGTGCAAGTCCTGAAATACTTGTGAGACTTAGGGATAATAAAATTACTGTAAGACCAATTGCAGGAACTAGACCAAGGGGTAAAACTAAAAAAGAAGATCTTTTTTACGAAAAAGATTTGCTTAAAGATAAAAAAGAACTTTCAGAGCATTTGATGCTTCTTGATTTAGGTAGAAATGATGCTGGTAAAGTCTCAAAGATAAATTCAATAAAAGTTACAGAAAGCTTCATTATTGAAAGATATTCTCATGTTATGCATATAGTTTCAAATGTAGTTGGGGAATATAATAAAAAATTTTCAAAATTTAAATCGCTCTTAGCTGGTTTTCCAGCAGGTACTGTTTCTGGAGCTCCAAAAATTAGAGCTATGGAAATTATAGATGAACTAGAAACAACAAAAAGAAAAGTTTATGCAGGTGGAATTGGCTATTTTTCTGCAAATGGCGAATTTGATACTTGTATAGCTTTAAGAACTGCAGTTGCTAAAAATAAAAAATTTTATGTGCAAGCAGGTGCAGGTATAGTTGCAGACAGTAAACCTAAAAATGAATATGAAGAAACAGTTAATAAAGCGAAAGCTTTAATTAATGCTTTAAGATGATGAAAGTATTGTTAATAGATAATTACGATAGTTTTACTTTTAATTTGTATCACTATATCTCCTCATTAAATGTTAAAGTTGATGTAATTAGAAATGATAAAATTAATTCTAAAGAAATCATTAAAAAAAAATATGATAAAATTGTTATTTCACCAGGACCAGGCAACCCAAATCAATCTGGCAATTGTATTAAAATATTGAATTCATTATACAAAGAATTACCTTTTTTAGGAGTATGTTTGGGTCATCAGATAATTGGACAAGTTTTTGGATCAAAAATTGTTCAAGCAAGAAAGTTAATGCACGGCAAAACAAGTAAAATCAAATCTAAAAAAATTGGTATTTTAAAAAACCTCCCAAATACATTTGAAGCTACCAGATACCATAGTTTGATAATTGATAAAAAAAAGTTATCAAAAGAGCTAATGATTACAGCTGAAACAGAGGATGGCGTTATAATGGGTGTACAACACAAAAAATTTAATATTCATGGTGTACAATTCCATCCTGAAAGTATTAAAACTAAGTTTGGGATGAAAATTCTAAAAAACTTTATTAACAATTAAATTTATGGATCAAATTTTAGAAAAAATAACAAATAAACAAGATTTAACATTTGAGGAAAGTAAGTCTGCATTTGAAATTTTAATGACTGGAAAAGCCAGTGATGAACAAATTTTTAGATTTCTAACACTATTGTCTGAAAAAGGTGAAGTTGCCGATGAAATAGCTGGTGGTGTTTTTGTATTAAGAGAAAAATCAAAAAGAGTGAATGTAAATGATTGTATTGATACTTGTGGAACAGGCGGTGATGGCATGAATACACTTAATATTTCAACAGCTTCTGCTCTACTTTTAGCAAGTATGGGCACAAAAGTAGCTAAACATGGAAATAAGGCTGTTTCTTCAAAATGTGGATCTGGTGATGTTTTGGAGGCTCTTAAAATTAAAATTGATTTAGAACCTGAGGATATAGAAAAAGAAATTAATACCAATAATTTTGGTTTTATGTTTGCGCCAAATTATCATAGCGCAATGAGATTTGTTGGTCCTGTTAGAAAGAAAATTGGAAAAAGAACAATTTTTAATATGATTGGTCCTTTAAGTAATCCTGCTCTTGTAGAAAGACAAGTTGTTGGCGTTTTTGATAAAAAATTACTAAAAATTTTTGCAGAAGGACTTAAAAATTTAAACTTAAAATTTGCTTGGATAGTAAATAGTGAGGATGGATTAGATGAAATATCTCCATATGCAATCACTAATGTTATTCAATTAAAAGATGGTCAAATATCTGAAATAAAAATAGATCCAAATGCTTTAGGAGTTAATGCAGATAATTTTAAAAATTTAGTAGGTGATGATGCTAAATTTAATTCTGATAAAATGATTGAAATATTTAAAGGTGAAGATAATGATTTTTCAAAAGCAGTTTGTTTAAATGCTGCAGCAGGTTTAATTGTCGGAGAAAAATTTTCTGACTTTTCTGAAGCTTATAATCACACAAGAGAATTTATCCTTTCTGGAAAAACTTTTTTACATCTAGAAAAAATTCAAAATGTCTGAAAATATACTTCAAAATATCATTCAAAAGAAAATTGAAAAAGTTGATAAATTAAAAAAATCCTTAGATGTTAAAACTCTGGATGAATTTATTGATAAAAATAATAGCTATATTAATTTTAAAGAGAAAATAGAAAATAATATAAAAAATAATAAAACTTCAATTATTGCTGAAATTAAAAAAGCAAGTCCTTCGGCAGGTATAATAATAGATGATTATAACCCAGTAGATATCGCTCAAATTTATTTAAATAATAAAGCAACTTGCCTTTCAGTTTTAACAGAAGAAGATTATTTTTTGGGAAATTTAATTCACATAAGTAAAATAAAAGATAAAATAAATTTACCTATATTGTGTAAGGATTTTTTTATCGACAAATTTCAAATACCTTTAGCAAAAAGTTATGGCGCAGATGCTATTTTAATTATTTTGGCCGGGGTTTCAGATGATCTTGCTTCTGAATTATATAATGAAGCTATGAAATACAATATGTCGGTTATAGTTGAAGTTCATACAGTAGAGGAAGCTAAAAAAGCATTAAATTTTAAAGATGCATTAATTGGAATAAACAATAGAAATTTAAAAACACTTAAAACTGATATAAATACAACTTATGATATTTATGATGTTGTGAAAAGTCACAAAGGTCCTTTAATATCTGAAAGTGGAATTAAGAATAAAGATGAGCTATTAGAGCTTAAAAACAAAACATCAATTAAAACTTTTTTAATTGGTGAATCACTTTTGAAAAACTTAGATAAAAATTCTATTTTTTCAGTTTTATAGTCAAATAAAGCCTTATTTTGCTAGTTTTTTTTAGTATTGTTAATTTAAAAGAACTTTTATAGAACATTATTTGTACGATATTTGTTCTTATGCTAACAAAAAAACAAAAAAATCTTCTTTTATTTATCAACAAGAAGTTGAGGAGTTCTGGCGTATCTCCTTCATATGAAGAAATGAAACAGTCTCTTAATTTAAAATCTAAATCAGGTATTCATAGATTGATTAGTGCTTTAGAGGAAAGAGGTTTTATTAAAAGATTAGCTCATAAAGCAAGAGCTTTAGAGGTAATTAAATTACCAGAAACAGCTTCTGCTAACGATATTTATAATAGCTTTTCACCTAGTGTGATTAAAGGTGGGCTTGATGAAGAACAAACTAATTCTGATGAAGTAGAAGTTCCAGTGCTTGGAAAAATTGCTGCAGGGACACCTGTTGAAGCAATACAAAATGAGGTATCTAGAATTCCGCTACCTAATAATTTAGAAAAAAATGGTGATTACTTTGGATTAAAGGTTCAAGGTGACTCTATGATAGAAGCTGGTATTCATGAAGGTGATACCGTTATTATTAAAAGAACCGATACTGCTGATAATGGTAAAATTGTAGTTGCTTTAATAGATGAGCATGAAGCAATGCTAAAAAGAATTCGTAAAAAAGGTAAAGTTGTAGCGCTTGAAAGTGCCAATAGAAACTATGAAACTAAGATTTTTGGACCTGATAGAGTAAAAGTTCAAGGAGTTTTAGTATCTTTATATAGAAACTTCTAAAAAAATAGTCTAAACAACATTGATGTCTAAAGTTGCAACTCGTTTTGCTCCGTCCCCTACTGGAGCTCTGCATATTGGAGGGGTTAGAACTGCCTTATTTAATTGGTTGTTCTCAAAAAATCAAAAAGGAACTTTTCATCTAAGAATTGAAGATACGGATAAAGAAAGATCCAAAGAGGAACACAAAATACAAATTATTAAATCATTAAAATGGTTAGGTATTCAGTATGATGGTGAAGAATATATTCAGTCTCAAAAAATAAAAGATCACATAAAAATTGCTAATGAATTACTAAAAAAAGGTAACGCATATAAATGCTACTGCTCTACTGAGGAAATAGACGAACAAAAAAAAAGAGCTAGACAAAAAAAAATGCCCTATATTTATAATAGAAAATGGAGAGATGCTGATGAAAAAGATGCTCCTAAAGATATTAAACCCGTAATTAGATTTAAAAGTAAAATAGAAGGAAATTCTAAACTTAAGGATTTAGTTCAAGGAGATGTCGAAATTGAAAATAATACAATAGAAGACTTTATAATTTTAAGAAATGATGGAACACCAACTTACAACTTGTCTGCGACTGTTGACGATCATCAAATGGGAATGACACACATAATTAGGGGAGATGATCATAAGATAAATACTTTTAAACAAATACAAATATACCAAGCAATGGGTTGGTATGTTCCAGAATTCGCACATATTCCATTAATTCATACTATTGAAGGTAAAAAACTTTCAAAAAGAGATAATGCATCAACTTTGGATGATTACTCAAAAAAAGGTATAATGCCTGATGCATTAAGAAATTATTTACTTAGACTAGGATGGTCATATCAAGATAAGGAAATATTTACTTTAGATGAGAGTATTGAACACTTTAATTTAGAAGGTATTGGTAAATCGCCATCAAAACTAGATATGAGCAGAATATTATCAATGAATGAGCATTATATAAAAACAATGGATGAGAACGATCTTTATCGATTTCTAGATGAATACTGCAAAATCTATAAGGAAAAAATTCAAGATGAAAAAGAGCCTAAAGTAAAATCGTCATTATCATTTTTAAAAAATAAGGCGAAAACCTTAGAAGACATTTATAATAATGCAAAATTCATCATCAATGATGAAGTTAACTTTAATAGGGATGATTTTAAATTGATTGATGATAAAGCTAAAAAAATTATTTTAGAATTTATAAAAGAATTATCATCGATAACAAATTTAAATAAGGAAAATCTAGAACCTGTGGTAAATAATTTAATAAAAACAAATGATACAAATTTTAAAGGGATTGGTCAGCCTATAAGAATTAGTTTAACAGGATCAAAATTTGGACCAGGTTTATATGATATAATTATGGCACTTGGTAAAGATGAGGTTTTAAAAAGACTAGCTAAGATAATTTCTTAAAATTAAACAAGCTTCTTCAGAAGAAGAAGTTTTAGATCTAATTCCTTCTAATGTTTTTGAACAATCAAGTAATTGTTTTTTTATAAGGTCAGGGTTTTTTAAGAAATAAATTACAGATCTATATATTTCATGAGCATTACATTCATTTTGTAGCAATTCTGGAATAACTTCACGATTATTGATTATATTGATTATGTTTGCAAATTTAACATTAACTAACATTTTAAATATCATAAAATTAATAAAACTAAGTTTATAAATAATTATTGACGGTATGTTTGAGCTAGAAATTTGTAATGAAACAGTACCTGATTTAGATACAGCAAAAACGGAATTAGATAAAATTTTAGATTTAATAACTTCATCTGAGACAACATCTACATTTTCAATATTAAATTTATTAATTTCTGACAAAATTAAACTTTTATTTTCATGAGTTGCATGGAAGTAAAAGTAAAAATCATTATGTTTATTGTTCATTAGTTTTATAAAATCAATTAATATATTCAATAATGCGTCTGTTTCAGATTTTCTACTTCCAGGAAAAATTGAAATAATTTTTTTATTTTTAGGAATTATATTTTCAATAATTTTTTTATTATCTTCATTATTATTTTCAATTAATGGATGTCCAACAAAAGTATTATTTATATTTTCTTCATCAAAATATTTTTTTTCAAAGTCGAATAATAATAGAATATGATCAATAAATTTTTTAATTTTTTTTACTCTATTTTTTCTCCATATCCAGACTTGTGGAGCCACGTAGTGAATTGTTTTGATATTGGTATTAATTTTTTTAACTCTCTCAGCAACTCTCATAGTAAAATCAGGACTGTCAACAGAAAATAATATATCAGGATTAAATTTTATTATTTCATTAACAGTATGGTTAATTTTATTTCTAATTTTAAATATATTTAATAAAATACTCGTGAAACCTAGATAGGTTATTTCATTTAAATTAAAAATACTTTCTATTCCTAATTTTTTTAAATGATTTCCACCAACAGATGAATATTCAATATCAGGATTTTGAGATTTTAACTTAGAAATAACTGTTGAAGCTAATTTGTCTCCAGAAGGCTCGCCTGTGAGTATGAATATTTTTTTCATATAATATTAATAAATATCTTGTTTTTATTAGCAAATTTGATGCATTCTGGTTTATCTAGAAAGATATTCTTTTTAGATTGTAAAACTACACCGCGTAGTCCATATTTTTTTATATCCTTAAAAGTTTGTAAACCAATTGTTGGTAAGTCCATTCTCAAATCTTGTTTCTTTTTTGGTAATTTAATTAAAATACCATCTGATTTTTTCTTTAATTTTGATAACATTTTTCTTGTACCCTCTTTACCTTCTTTGGCTAAAATTTCATCCCCTTTAACTACTAACGCTTGAATATGGTCCAGACTTTTAGTTTTATTAAAAAAAAATTTCCCCTTTTTAATAGATTTCAAATCTTGTTTACTGGGCTTTAGTTGAGTGTAACAACCTTTCTTTAAAGTAAGTTCTGGATTAAAAAATACAGAGCTAATAACTTTAATTCCTTCATTATTCAAAATTTTTATTATTGATTTAATAATAGCCGCATCACCTATTTTAGCTGCTCTAATTACACTTGGCATATAATAAATACCTTTTAAATCTAACCTTAAAGAAGAAAAATTTGGTTTTGAAATTTTGCCTGCAAACAAAACTCTTTTACATTTATTTTGTTTGATTAAATCTATAATTGCTCCAAATCTTCCAATACTTATTCTAAAAGAATTCTTATCTTTATTAAACTTATTATTTTTTGAAAAATCTATAATAAAATATTTTTTTTTTTGTTTTTTTATTTTATTAAGAACTATTTCTGAAAAATCTGTATCACCTAAAAATAAACCTATCATTTTATTTTGAAAATGGGGTACAAATTGGTCTTTTCTTATCTTTTTCTATAAATCCAATAACTTCTGCCACTAGCCCATTACTCTTAAAATCTTTTGATAAATTATTTAAATTGTCTGTTAAGTTTTCATTTTTAAAAATTTCTTTGTAAGCATCACTTAAAATCATTATTTCTTTATTTGGAATATTTTTTCTTCTTAAACCTATTAAATTCAAACCTTGTAAAATACTTCTGTTACCATGTGCTATTCCATATGGAATTATATCTCTAACTACACCACACATACCTCCAATCATTGCATACTTACCTACCCTGGTATATTGCTGAACTGCTGAATTACCACCTATAATGGCATTATCGTCTATATGTGCATGACCTCCTAAAGGTACATTGTTTGCTAAAATTACACTGTTTCCAACAAAACAATCATGAGCAATATGAGCTGAAACCATAAACAAACAGTTGTTACCAACTTTTGTTAATCCACCACCACCTTTTGTTCCTGGATTAATTGTAACATATTCCCTAATTTTATTATTGTTACCAATTTCTAGCTTTGTTTCTTCACCTTGAAATTTAAGATCTTGAGGATCATTTCCTAATGATGCAAATGGATAAATTTTATTATTTTTTCCAATTTTAGTATTTCCAGTAATATTAACATGAGATTGAATTTCAGTTTCTTCGTCTATTTCAACATTAGGACCTATGACAGTATAAGGACCAATTTTTACATTTTTAGAAATCTTGGCTTTAGAGTGAATTATAGCTGTTTTATCTATCATTTATTATCTCTTAAAAATTCTCTGATATTTTTTGCTGGATAACCCATCACTTTTGTGTTGTCAGGGATATCTCTAATAACACCAGAACCACCAGCTATTTCTACATTGTTTCCAATATTAAGATGCCCTGATATTCCAGCTTGGCCACCTATTTTAACATTTTTACCAATTACAGTACTTCCAGCTATACCCACTTGACCAGCTATAATAGTATTTTCTCCAATTTTTACATTATGAGCTATATGTATTTGATTATCTAAATAAGTATTTTTCCCAATCACGGTATTTGACATTGAACCTCTGTCAATAGTAGCTCCACATCCTATTTCACAATTATCCTCAATTAAAACGATGCCGATATGCGGGTATCTAATATTATTATCTTTTATTGGAAAAAAACCAAAACCATGTTTACCAATAATACAATTATCTAGTACCTTAACATTATTTTTAATTATAGTGTTTCTTATAATTGTATTTGAACCAATTGAACATTCATTTCCTATGGAAACGTTTTTTTCAATAATTGTATTATGTCCAATTTTGCAGTTAATTCCAATATCCACATTATCACCTATTATTACATTCTCACCAAATTTTACATTATCGTTAAATTTTGTATCAATAATATTAATACAACTGTCATCGAAATGATCATCTATTGCTTGAGGATAAAATATTGAGGTAATTTTTGAGGTTGATAACAATACATTTTTGACTATCAGTGGAGTACAATTTTTAGAAAGTTCATTTTTTAAATTGTTTGTTGTGATGCAAAAAGAAGCTTTGGTATTTTTAGCTAAATCTTTATACTTTTTGGAATGTAAAAAAGTTATATCATTAATTTCTGAGGTATATAAATCTTTAATATCATTTACTTTTTGATTTTTATTGATCTTATCAATATCTAAATTTAAAGTTGAAATTATTTTTGAAAGTAATATTGGACCATGATTTTTGAAAAAGGGATTGATCATTATTAACTTTTATCAAATCAATCAAAAATAAGTTATCAATATTTATTGCTATTTATTTCCTATCAACGATTGTTGCTGACCAAATAGCATCCGCCATTTTCCTTTCATCTACAAACGCTTCGCCCTTATATTTCCAGACTCTACCATGTGATCTTATAGCCTCAATTTTGAGTATAAGTTTACAATCAGGTATAACAGGATTTCTAAATCTTGCTTTTTCTACTCCCATTAAGAAAACTAATTTATTTTCATATGTAGATTTGTCTAAACCATTGGCGGTTAGTGCTGCGGCGGCTTGACCAAAAGACTCTACAATTAATACACCGGGCATTACTGGTTGGTCAGGAAAATGACCTTGAACAAAGAAACTATCTTTTTTAACATTAACTATCGCACTAGCTGAATGAAGTTTTTGAATATCGTAAAGTTCATCAATTAATAGCATGGGTTCTCTATGTGGCAGTAGGTTTCTGATTTGGTCTTTTGTTAATTTATTCATAATTGTTCAATAATTCTAAAATTTCTTTTGATATATCATTTTTATTATTTGCCATAATAACGTTTTTTTTATCTATTATAAGATTAATGGAGTTTTCTTGCATATATTTTCGCATTACAATATTTAAATTATTAAAGAAAACATTCATTTTATTTTGTTTAGTAGTTTCAATGGAATTTAATATTTTTTTTTTGTTTTGATTGTATTTGTCTACATCATCTTTAAATAAATTAATTTTTTTTTTATATTCGTTTTCGGATAATATATTTTTTAAATTAATAATTTCTTGTTCATTTTTTTTTAACTTTGATGCGCCATCATCAAGATATTTCATATTTTTCTTATTTAAATCATCTAATTCATTTAAAATTTTTTTTCCTTCCCTGGATTCCTGTAAAATAAAATTAATATCTATAAATACGATTTTATTTTCAGCAAGAACTTTTGAAAAATTGAAAAAACAAATAAATATTATGATGAAATATATACTATAACGCATATTAGAAAGTAGTTCCTAAATTAAAACTAAACTCTTGAGTTATATCTTTGGTATCTTTTGATATTGGATGAGCATAAGTAAAGCTTACAGGACCAATAACTGTAAACCAATCTAACCCCAATCCAAAAGAACTTCTTATTGGCCCTTCTCCATCAATAGACGAATCATAATCTACTCCCCATAAATGCGCTACATCTAAAAAAACTGAAAAGTCTGTATCTTGAGAATTAGGCAATATCTGTGGCAAAGTGGATGAAATATTAAAAGTCATTAAATAATTTCCTCCGATGAAATCATTTCCATCTTTTGGACCAACTTTACCACTTTCAAAGCCACGTAATTTATTTGATGGTATAAACAATCTCTCTGAAAGTTTCACATCATTGTCATCCAAAGCAAAAGATGATCCTAGTGTCAGACCAATACTTGAAATATTTTCATTATACAGTTGAGTATAATATTTGTAGCTAAACCTATTGATTAAAGAATTTGTATCACTGATAATAGGTAGATCTATATCGTATCTTGATAAATAACCTCTTGAGGCTTGAAATTTTTGGTTTCGCTTATCAAGAATAAAATTTAGAGAAATAAAACTATCCCAATAATTCCCTTTTTGTTTTTGTTGACGAGCTGAAGCTGTTGAATCTGTTGAGATTTTTTCATAGTAATTTGAATTAGCAATACCCAAATTTAGATCGTCATAATACTCAAACTCTGTTCCTATTTTAAAACCACTCTTATTAGTTTTATAACCTGAAGTTGACATTTTATCTATTTCTAAAGCTTGAACATTAAAAAAGATGCTTTTATCAGAATTTCTAAAATTTGGATTTGTAACAGTAAAATTACCTTTTATATCTTCCTCAGCAAGTTTTAAATGAGAGTCTAATGAAATACCTTTACCTAAAAAATTATTTTCTTTTACGCCAAATACTATAGTGCTTCCCTCTGTACCAACACCTGCACCAGCAGTAATTTCACCAGTTGGTTTTTCTTCAACTGTAATATTAATTACCTTATTTTCATTTTCAGCTTCTACAATCTCACTCTGAACATTTCTAAAAAAATTAAGACTTTTAATATTATTTATTGATTTAGTTTTTAGTATTTCATTATAAGGATCACCCTCATCTATCAACAATTGGTTTCTTATAACCTTTTCCTCTGTAACATTGTTACCAAAAATATTTATTCTTTCAACAAAGAACCTTTCTGTTTCTTTAACTTCAAAAATTAAATCTATTTTATTATCAACTATTTTTTCTGTTACTGTTGCTTTAATAGATTCAAACTGTTCAGAAATTACTATTTCATCAATTATTTCTAAAATTTTATCTATTGAATTAATAGAATAAGGTTTGTCTTTTAATTTATCAAAAAGTTTATAAATTTTATTAAAATTCTCTTTTGAATAATCACTAGAAATATTTAAATCAAAATCATTAAAATAATATTTTTTATTTGCATTGATATTGAAAATTAATTCAAATTCATTTTCAGAAATAAGCTTTGCAAAAGACGAATTAATTTTAACATCATAATAACCATTGTTTAGGTAAAAATTTCTTAGTAATTTTTTATCTATATTCAATAAATCTTCATTCAGAAATTTACGTCCACTTATAAATTTCCAAAATTTATACTCCTCGCTTGCTATTAAACTTTTAAGTTTTTTATCTTTGTAAATTTTGTTTCCAGTAAAATTAATTTTTGAAATTTTTGCTTTACCACCTAGGTCTATATCATAAATTATGTTTATTTTGTTATCTCCCAAGTCTTCAATTGAAGAGGAAATTTCAGAAAAATAATATCCCATTAACCTTAGAATTTGCTCAATTTTTCTTTTATCCTCAAAAAATATGCTTTCTTTATAAGAAGATCTATCCTTCAGTTGAATATTTTTTTTTAATGGATCAATAAATTTAGAGGCCTTTATACCTCTAAATATAACTGATTGAATTATCGGTTCTTCTTTTACGTAAATTGATAAAATGTTTTCTTTAAAATCTAATCTAATTTCTTTAAAAAAATTTGTTTCATATAAACTTTTCAAGAACAAATTTAAATCGTCATTATCAATATCATCATTTATTTGTGCTTTTGAAAATAATATAATTGTCTGGTTGGAAATTCTCTCATTTCCATAAATTTTAATATCCTTAATTATATCAGCATTAGAATTAATAATGTTAAATAAACTAAATAAAACAACTAATATAATTTTATAATGCGGATTAATCATATGGGTTTATATATATCTTGAATTAATTTCCTTTTGTATAATATTTTTTACATTTATTATATCATTTATATTTCTAGGTATAATTGATTTAAATTTTGAAAATTTTTTATTATTAATAATTGAGAAGAATATTTTAGATATAGATTTAAAATGTATTTTTTTTTCTAAAAATAGACTAACCAATGTATCATTGGTTGAAACTATAACTGTCTCGTACAAAGATGAATTTGAAGGTAATTTTTTTAGTATTTTTATTAAAGGAAATTTTTTCAAATTTGGTTTTTCTAGATTTAGATGATTTAATTTATCAAAATTTAAATAATTTAAATTTCTATAATAATCTTTATTTTCATACAAAGTATTAAAAATTGGAATTTTCATATCTGTATCATGAATTACTAAATGTGATAAACCATTTTTAAATTTAACAATTGCATGAAGATATGATTTTTCGTGAACTAAAATTTTTAATCTTTTAATTGGTAAATTGAATATATTTTTTGCCTCTATAATTTCAAAAACTTTGTTCATCATAGTAGCTGAGTCAACAGAGATTTTCTTACCCATGCTCCAATTTGGATGTTTTATGGCATCTTTAATTTTTATTTTTGAAAATCTTGATAAAGGTAATTTATAAAAAGGTCCTCCTGATGCTGTAATAAAAATTTTATCTATATTATTTTTATTGGAATTATTTAAAACAGACCATATTGAAAAATGCTCTGAATCGGCAGGCACAAATTTAGTTTTATTTTTTTTTAATTCTTTCTCTAATATATTCCATGCGCATATGATTGATTCTTTGTTAGCAATTGCAATTTTTTTTGTATGTTTAATAGATTTAAAAGTTGGCTCTAAACCGTCTATACCTGAAATAGCACTCATTATATAATCAGCTTTAACTTTCTTAAAAATATTATTTAACTCATCATAATTATTGAAAATATTTATTTTTTTTTTATTTTTAATTTTTAAGTATTTATCTTTATCAGAAATAATAATATTTTTGACTTTAAATTTTTTTGCTTGTTTTAATAAAGTATTATAATTTTTATTAGCCGTTAACAAAATTATTTCAAAATTTTTTCTATCTTTAGAAATAATATCAATTAAATATTTTCCTATAGAACCAGTCGATCCAAGAATAGCAATTTTTTTTTTCATAAAATAATATTTAAATAAAAATACAGATTTGAAAATGGTAATGCAAATATCATACCATCAATTCTATCAAGTATACCTCCATGACCTGGAATAATTTTTCCTGTATCTTTAATTTTTGATAATCTTTTAAAAAATGAAATTATTATATCGCCTATTTGACTTATCGTTGAGATTAACAATACCACAATAATTAACTCATTAGTTAATTCATAATTATAATACCCAAAAAATTTTGAGTATTTTAAATAAAAATAAATTAGTATAAGAGATAAAAAATAACCACCAATCATTCCTGTAAAGGTTTTTTTTGGACTTATTTTAGTTAATTTTGGGCCTTTAAAAATATTTCCAAATATATACCCACCAATATCAGTACCGACACATGATATTATGACAAATAAAAAAATTAATAAACTTTTCTCTTCAAAATTTGCCCTCAGATTATATGCACTATAGAAAGAAAAAATTAAAAAAAGAAATCCAATTATATTATAATTTTTATCTTTTGACATTTTGTGCCACTCATAAGATGTTATTAAAAAGCATATCAATAAAAAACAATTAAAGAGATAGGACCCTTGAATAATGAAAAAAAAACTAAAAGGTATTAATATTAATGAGCTTAAAACTCTCTTCCTAAGACCCTGATTCATTATATACTTCCATAGTTTCTTTTAATACTTTTAAAATTTTTAATTATTTTTTTAAAATCTTTTTCATTAAATTCAGGCCATAATTTTTTTTCGAAAAATATTTCTGAATATGCTAGCTGCCACAATAAAAAATTACTTAATCTTTTGGTATTACCAGTTCTTATCAATAAATCTGGATCTGGGATTTTTTTAGTTTGCAAATATTGAATGAAATTTTTTTCATTTATTGATTTGTTGCTTTTTTTTAATAATTTAAATGCATTAATCAACTCATCCTTAGAACCATAGTTTAATGCCAAATTAATTTGAAGGTTTTTGTTTTTTGATGTTTTTTTTTCTGCTCTTTTAATAAGTTTAGTTAATTTTTTAGTTAAATTTTTATTTCCTATAATTTTAAGTTTTATATTTTGTTTATACAGGTTATCAATTTTGTCAGATAAAAAAATCTCTAGTAAATTAAACAAATAATCAATTTCCTTCTTAGGTCTTCTCCAGTTTTCTGTGGAAAATGCAAATAAAGTGAGATATTTAATTTTTTCTTTAATAGATTGTTTAATAATTTTTTCTACAGTTTTTATTCCTTCTTTGTGACCAGCGTTTCTTGAATTTTTATTTTTTATTCCCCATCTTCCGTTACCATCCATAATAATGGCTACATGATTTAGAGGATTCATATGGTCATTATTTCTTTTTCTTTCAAAGAAACTTTGTCATCAACTAATTTAATATGTTCATCTGTTATTAATTGAACTTTCTTTTCATGGGTTTTTTCTTGATCCTCACCTATTTCTTTTGATTTTAATAATTTCTTTAAATCATCATTTGCATCTCTTCTTATATTTCTAATCGAGACTTTACATTTTTCACCAATTGATTTTATTAACTTTTTGAGTTCTGTTCTTCTTTCTTCATTCAATTCTGGCACTGGTAATCGTAATAATTGACCATCTATTTGTGGATTTAATCCTAAGTCTGATTTTTTAATTGCTGCATCAACTAAAGAGACATTATTTAAATCCCAAACTTGAATATTTATTATTCTTGGCTCTGGGGTTGTAATACTTCCTATTTGATTGATTGGCATTTGTTGGCCATAAACATCGACTTTGATTAAATCAAGCATTGAAGCATTGGCTCTTCCAGTTCTTAAGGAAGAAAGTTCTTTTGAGAAAACCTCAATGGCTTTATCCATTTTAAGGCTGTATGATTTTTCATCAAACATTTATTCTCCAATCTTTATCCTATAGAATTCTTTAATTTTCAAATCAGCTATAGAAAGATCTTTTAACACATCTTGGACCTTTTTTTTTGGTTCCATTACCCATGCTTGGGTTAAAAGAGAATTTTCTTCTTTAAACTTGTTCATCTTACCTAAGCTAATTTTTTTTGCAATATCTTCAGGTTTACCTGAATTTTTTAATTCTTCAGCTACCAATTCTTGTTCTTTATCAATAACTGATTGATCTATAGAACTAGATTCTAAAGCCAACGGATTTGATGCTGCAATATGCATTGATAATTGCTTGCTAAATGTTTTTACGGAGTCTGAATTATCCTTTGTATCCAATGAAACCATAACAGCTAATTTAGCAACATTGTCCTTTACGACTGTATGAAGATAATGATTATTTACACCTTGGGAATTTTGTATTGTTTTAGCTTTACCAATTGTAATTTTTTCACCAATTTTAGCAATTAAAGCTACCAAATTATCATCAACTGTCTGACCATTTTTCATTTGTGTTGATTTTAAATCTTGAATATTTGAATTTTTTTTATTGTTAAGTTCACTTAACTCTTTAACAAAAGTAATAAAGTCATCATTTTTAGCAACAAAATCTGTTTCACAATTTACCTCTATTACTGAAATCTTTGTTTCGTCACCGCTAACAACAACCACACCTTCTTTTGCATCTCTAGACATTTTTTTTGAAGCTTTTGAAATACCCTTCACTCTTAAAATTTCAATTGCTTTGTCTAAATCTCCATTAGATTCTTTAATTGCTAAATTACAATCTTTAAATCCTGCACCTGTTGCTTCTCTTAATTTTTTAACTTTTTCAATATCACTCATTAATTTAATTTCTCCTTATCCTCTTTAGAAAATTTTTTTTCTAGTTTTTCTCTATCTAGTTCCTGAAGAGTTTTTGAAGTTTTTTCAGCTTTTTGTTCTTTTACTTGTTCGGATATTGTAATAGAACTTTTTGCGCTAATTATTGTTTCTTTAATTAAATTACAATAAAGATCTATGGCTCTTCTTGCATCATCATTACCTGGTATTGGGTAATCAATATTATCAGGATTTGAATTACTATCTAAAATAGCAACAATTGGGATTCCTAATTTTGCGGACTCAGCAATTGCTAAAGCTTCATAGTTGGTATCTATAACAAATAACAAGTCTGGAACTTTTTTCATTTCAGCAATTCCACCTAACGACCTTTGAAGTTTGTCCTTTTTAACACTCATTTTAAGAAGTTCTTTTTTAGTAAAGCCTCTATTTTCTGCTGCTAAGTTACTTTCCAAATTTTTTAATTTTTTTATAGAATTTGATATAGTTCCCCAGTTAGTTAACATACCTCCTAACCATCTATAATTTACAAAATATTGATCTGTTTCCTTTGCTACTTCTGCTATTGCTTCTGAAGCCTGTTTTTTAGTAGATACAAATAAAATCTTACCATTGTTTTCTATTGTATTATAAATTTTTTGCAAAGCTGCTTTAGTTAATTCAAGAGTCTGAGTTAAGTCTATGATATGAATTGAGTCTCTTTTTCCAAAAATATACTTTTTCATTTTTGGGTTCCATCTTAGAGTTTTATGGCCAAGGTGAACGCCTGCTTCTAATAATTGTTGTATTGTAACGTTAGGTATTTTCATATTTATTCCCGGTTAAGCCACCACAGTAATTTCCAATTAAGGACCGGAGGTATAAAACCAACAACTGTGTGCGTGTTAATTTAATGTATGCAGTATTTACAAATTTTTACTATATTTAACAAGTGATTATTTAGTTGATTATTGCCTGTATTTGCTGATTTCTTAACAAGTTCAGCGATTTTCTATCTAATTTACGTGGATTTTTTAATCTAAATTTAAGGTTATTGTTTTCAGTTACTAAATTAATATTTACGACTGTTTTACCTTCGTGTTCCAAAATTTTAGATACTTTTTCAATTTGTGCTTTAGATTTTAATTCGAATGATACTTCGTTTATGGGATTGTTAAATAAATCTTTAAGTGAAGCTATTTTTTGAACATTAATTCTAGTTAGACGATTATCTTCATTAGATACATTTTTAAACAATGTTAAAATAAGAGAACTCCCTTCTTTTAAAATTTCTCTGTTTGATTCTAAAACTTCAGAGAAAATAAAAAGTTCAAAAACACTTGATAAGTCAGTTAATTTTAGTACAGCATAAGAATTTCCTTTTGCAGTTTTTCTTTCTTGAACCTTTAACAATGTCGCAGCAATGTTAGCATCTTTTATATCATCTCTTGAAATAAAACTTGAATAATCTGTTATTTTATAATCATTAAAAATTTCTGTGAATTGATTTAACGGATGGTCTGAAATAAAAAAACCCACTGCTTCAAATTCTTTTGATAATCTCTCTTCAAATTTCCAATCTTCAATTTTAACTAAAAAATCATCCTGATCACTTTCGTCCTCTGAGAATAAATCAATCTGATTAGCAGATTTATTATCAAATATATTTTTATTTTTAGCAATCATGGTTGGAATGGAGTCATACAAAGTTTGCCTATTTGCATTTAATTTATCAAAAGCGCCTGCTTTAACTAAACCTTCTAATTGAAGTTTGTTAATATCTTTCGGATTAATTCGATTTATAAAATCATGAATTGATTCAAATTTTCCATTTAAAATTCTTTCATTCACGATATTTGATACTGCCTCAAAACCTACAGCTTTAATACCACCAAGGGCATAATAAAATTTATCATTAATTGTTCTAAAATCAGCAAAACATTCGTTTATATCTGGACGGACAACCTCAACATTTAATCTTTTCAATTCTTCGTAAAACTCACTTAATTTATTTTGATTAGATATATCCATGGTCATTGAAGCTGCTATAAACTCTTTTGGATAATATGTTTTTAAAAATGCAGTTTGATAAGAAATAATTGCATAAGCTGCAGCGTGACTTTTGTTAAAACCATATTCTGCAAACGGTTCTATTTTTAAGAAAATTCCAGCAGCAATATCTTTTGGTATTCCATTTTTAACAGCTCCATCAATAAATCCTTGTTTCTGTTTTTCAAGTTCTGCTCTTTTCTTTTTACCCATCGCTCTTCTTAGAAGATCAGCTTGTCCTGCTGTAAATCCTGATAATTTTTGTGCAATTTGCATTACTTGCTCTTGATAAATAATTACACCATAAGTAGGTTTTAGAATATCTGCTAGAAGTGGGTGTAAATAATCTGGTTTTAGTTTTCCATGTTTGCAATCATTATATATCGGAATATTACTCATTGGTCCTGGTCTATATAGGGCAACTAATGCAATAATATCTTCAATATGATTAGGTTTCATTTGAGTTAAAGCCTCTCTCATACCAGCACTTTCAATTTGGAATAAGCCAACCGTTTTACCTGTGGACATTAGATCAAAAACTTTTTGATCTTCGTAATTAATTTTATCTATATCAAAATCTTTAATTTTTTTTCTCACAAGTTTTTGTGTATTATTGATTACTGTAAGTGTTTTTAAGCCTAAAAAATCAAATTTTACTAAACCAGCATTTTCTGCTGAATACATATCAAATTGTGTTGATGGCAATAATAAATCTGCAGAAACATCTTTATACAAAGGAACAATTTCAGTAAGTTTTTTATCTGCTATTACTACTCCAGCTGCATGTGTAGCAACATTTCTATTTAGACCTTCTAATTTTAGTGAGAGATCAGTAAGTTTCTTAACTCTTGGATCATCATTTATAAGTTTTTGTAATCTTGGCTCTCCAGCAATACACTGCGTTAAATTTTGTGGTCTAGATGGATCAAAAGGTATCATTTTAGATATACTGTCAACAAATCCATATGCTAATCCCAAAACTCTCCCAACGTCTCTAATAACCATTCGTGCTTTTAATTTACCAAATGTTATAATGTGAGCTACGCTGTCTTTATATTTTGTAGTTAGATACTCAAAAACTTGATCTCTTTTATCCTCACAAAAATCTATATCAAAGTCTGGCATTGAAATTCTATCAGGATTTAAAAATCTTTCAAAAATAAGATTAAATTTTATTGGATCAACGTCTGTAATTGATAAACACCAGGCTACTAATGAGCCAGCACCTGAACCTCTCCCAGGACCTACAGGGATATCATTATTTTTAGCCCATTTAATATAGTCAGCAACTATAAGAAAATAACTAGAATATTTCATTTCTAAAATAATAGAAAGTTCATGATTAAGTCTCTTCTTATACTCTTTATAAGAGTTGTTATTTTCTAAATCTTCATCATTTAAATTAAAGATCTTATTAAATTTGACTTTTAATCCCTCTATGGAATCTTTTTTTAAAATTTCATCTGCATTTCCATCTTTATTACTGCTAATATTAGGCAATATTGGGTTTGAAAATAACGGCCTATAACTACATCTTAATGGAAAATTATAATTATTTTCTAGAGCTTCAGGTAAGTCAGCAAATAATTCAGACATCTCTGAGTTAGTTTTTAAATAATGTTGGTCAGTAAATCTTAATCTATTTTTTTCGTTAACATATGTCTTGTTACGTATACAAATCAAAGCATCATGGGCTTCATACATTTCTTTATCTAAATAAAAAACTTCATTCGTTGCAATAATAGGTATTTCCAAATCTAAAGATTTTTTTAAATTAAATTTTTCAAATCCAATTTCATTTTGATCATTATGTCTTTGAATCTCTAAGTAAAATCTGTCATCAAAAGCATTTTTAATTTTATTATAAAGCTCATCAATTTCACTAAACTTTCCTTTGTCAAATAATTTACCAAATAAACCAAAAACGGTTCCTGAAAATACAGCAACACCTTTGGAATTACTTAATAATAATTCAAAATCTACATGTGGATCTGACAATTCGTCGTTTTTTAAATACGATAAAGATGAAAGTTCTATTATATTTTTATATCCAGCTTCATTTAGAGCAAACAAAGGGAGTAAACCTATTGTTTCTCCGATTTTAAAATTAATTTGAGTTCCAATTATTGGTTGAGTTCCAGACTTTGAGATCTTTTCAGCAAATTCAAGTGCTCCACATAAATTTGAAGTGTCACACAAACCAAGAGATTTTATTTTATTTTTCTTAGAATATTCTTGTAAGTCATCAATTCTAGCTGCTCCTTCGCAAATAGAATATTGAGTATGAATTTTAAGATGATTGAAATTTTGAGAATGAGACTCAGACATTAGATAACTTTATACTACCATCTATCATCTCCAATAAGCAATCTGCCTTATTAGCAAAGAATCTATTATGAGTTGCAAATATAATAAGTCTATCTGACCTTTTTTGTTTATATAAAAGTTCAAAAACATCCTTTGCTGTTTCCATATCTAAACTTCCAGTCGGTTCATCTGCTAAAATAATTTCAGGATCATTTACTATTGCTCTTGCAATAGCAACTCTTTGGGCCTCACCACCTGATAGTTGAGATGGAAAGTGATCTGCTCTCTTAGAAAGACCAATTTTTTTTAATAATATTTCTGCATTAGATATTGCTAATTCTTTATTGTCATTAATTGCAAGTGATGCCAAATATATATTTTCTAGAGCGGTAAAATCTGGGAGAAGATTATTTTGTTGATAAACAATTCCTATTTTTTTGGATCTATAAATATCATTTTTTTCAGATTCATTAAAATTTACAGGAATTTTATCAAAATGGATTGACCCAGATGATGGTCTATCGATCAATGAAATTAAATTTAATAGAGTTGATTTACCTGACCCAGATGGCCCCATTATAGAATAGCTTTTACCTTTATCAAATTTTTGGGAAAGATTTTTTAATACTTTAACTGTGTTTTCAGTTTTAAAAGTTTTAAATATTTTTTTTAATTCAAGAAAATTATTCATATTTTAAAGATTTAATTGGGTCCAGTTTGGCTGCTTTAAAAGCAGGAAAAATTGAAACTATTATTGTTATAATTATTGAACAAATTGATATTAAAAAAATTGATGTTGGATCTATTTCTGAAGGCATCTTGCTTAAAAAATAAATCTCTTCTGGGAATAAGCTTATATTAAATGTTGAGCTAATAAATTGTCTAAAATTCTCTATGTAAAGAGAAAACATTACACCTAAAAAAATTCCAAAAATAGTGGCTGATGTTCCTATTATTACACCTACTAAAAAAAATATTTTTACAATTGATTTATTTAATACTCCAATTGACTTTAAAATTGCGATATCTCTTGTTTTATTTTTAACTAAAATTGTTAACCCAGAAATTATATTAAAGGCTGCTACAATAATTATTAAAGATAGGATAATAAACATTACATTTCTTTCTACTTTTAAGGCAGAAAATAATGAACTATTCATATCAGCCCAGCTAATAACAAATTCTTCATCAAAAATTTGTTGGACAATAAATTTTTGCTGCTCAATTTTATTTGGATTTTTTAAATAAATTTCTAAATTTCTATCCTCTGACTTATAGTCAAAAAAATCCTCAAGAGTACTTAAGTTAATAAATGCGATATTATTATCAAACTCAGCCAAACCACTGTTGTAAATCGATGCTACCAAAAAAGTTTTTTGTTTTGGCATACTACCAATAATTGTTTCTAACCCTGATGGTGAAAGTAAAGTTAATTCATCACCTATTTTTAGATCTAAAGAAAAACTTAATTCATTGCCTATAGAAATATAGTTTCTATTTAATTGACTTTTGTTCCCTTTAAAATTTTTATTTTTTACAATTTCTAAGCTTGGAAAGTCATTTGTTTTATATCCACGTAATACTATACCTTTTGATGTATCGTTTTTAAGTATAATAGCTTCACCAGAATTACTTAAAATAATATTTTCTGAAATTAATTTTAAATTTTTTTTATTTATTTTTTTTTCATCAATTGGATTTCCATAAGTTTTTACTGTTATGTGTGAGTTAAAGCCTACTATTTTATTAATCAGCTCAGTCCTAAATCCATTCATAACTGACATCACAATAATAAGAACTGCAACTCCAAGACTTATTCCTATAAAAGAAAAAATAGATATAACATTTAAAAAACCATCTTTTTTTCTGGCTTTTAAAAATCTAAAAGTAATTTCTTTTTCTAAAGTAGAAATCAAATTGAATTTTTTTGTTTAGTTATAATTTCTATAATTGTACCTAATGGTAAAATTTGAGTTTCTCCACTAGTTTCTTTAAACTCTAATAAATCACCTTCGCTTTTCTTACCAATGATAATTTGATACGGGGCTCCAATTAAGTTCATTTTTTTAATTTTAGATGAAAAGTTTTCATCTGTATCATCAATGATTGCATCAATATTATTTTTGAGTAATTCTTTATTAATATTATTTGCTTTATCTAAAGCTGAGGTGTCATTTTTATTTATCATAGGTATAATAGCAATATCATAAGGAGCAACAGACAATGGCCATTTCATGATTTCATTTTTGTCATCATATTTTGCCTCAATTATAGCCCCTACTAACCTTGATACACCAATTCCATAAGAACCCATTTTAACAAAATCTTTCTTTCCTCCTGGTAAATCAACTGATGCACCCATTGGTTTTGAGTACTTGTCACCAAAATAAAATATATGACCTACTTCGATACCTTTTGTTATCAATTGATTTTCTTTGGAAACAATTTTTTCAAATTCTTCTTTATTAAACTTTTCATCAGTTACAGCATAGAATTGTTCATATTTTTTTCTCATACTCTCTAATGATGTTTTTTCTAGTTCGGTATCATCGCTATCGAGATCGAATATTCTTTTATCTGTGAAAATTTTACTTTCTCCAGTATCAGCAAGAATAATAAATTCATGAGATAAATTTCCACCTATAGGTCCTGTATCAGCAGCCATGGGAATTGCTATTAAAGATAATCTTTTAAATGTTCTTAAATAAGAAAGAAAGAATTTATTATATGAATAAAAAGCTTCATCATCTGATACATCAAATGAATAGGCATCTTTCATATAAAACTCTCTACCACGCATAATTCCAAATCTAGGTCTAATTTCATCTCTGAACTTCCATTGAATATGATACATAAGTTGTGGGAGTGATTTATAAGATTTTATTGAAGATCTAAAAATTTCAGTAACTTGCTCTTCATTGGTTGGTCCATATAACATTTCTCTATTTTGACGGTCGGTTATTCTTAACATCTCTTCACCATAATCGTCATAACGACCGCTTTCTTTCCAAATTTCACTGGATTGAATTGTTGGCATTAATATTTCTTGAGCTCCAATTTTATTTTGTTCTTGTCTGACAATGTCTTCTATTTTTTTCATTACTTTAAAACCTAAAGGTAACCATGAATAAATTCCTGCTGAGGCTTGCTTAATCATGCCTACTCTCAACATCAATTGATGAGATTTAATTTTTGCTTCTGAAGGATTATTTTTTAATATTGGTATAAATGAATTTGATAACAGCATCTTAATTAATCATATTTCTTAAATTTAAATATTCAAATTTAATTAATAAGTAAATTATTATGAAAATGACAGTAGTAATTCCAGTGCAATAAAGGAATTTTTTCAGCATTTTTGGATTTTCAGGTGAGCCAGGATCCTCACCGTCAATTTTTACAGTCTTTGTTCGATTCACATCAATAGGTAGGATAGCAAAAAAAACTATCCACCATATAATTATATAGATAATAGCTAGGCCTGTTGCGCTCATTAAATTCTTACTAAATTGATATTGGTAAAAGGTTTTTTTCCTGTTCTCTCTTTAGAAAATTTTCTACAGGCAATTTTTAATGCATCAATAAGATTGTGTTCTTGTTGCTTGCTTCCAATTTTAAAAGTTCTAGAGGTTTTCTCTATTTCCTCCTCTAATCCATAAACAAAATCATCTCGATCATCTACAGGTAAACCACGAAATGAAAGAATAGGGTTGTTGTGAATATTACCTTTAGGTGTAATCATAATTGTCACCTCGAGATATCCATTTGCACTTAAATTTTTCCTATCTTTTATCGATTGTGAATCTGGATCAACACTAACACTACCATCTAAGTAGAGTCTGCCACTTGGAGCCTTATCATATACTTCAGGTTTTTCACCTGGATATAACTTAACAATATCACCATTTTCTACTTGAACTGGATGTGGTACTTGCATTTCTTTTGCAAAATTAATGTGCTCTATCATATGTCTATGTTCACCGTGCACAGGTATCACACACCTAGGTTTTACCCATTGATACATCTCTTTAAGGTCTTCTCTATTTGGATGTCCAGAAACATGTACAAATTCAGTTTCCTCAGATATTACTTCAATTCCATCTTTAACAAGTTGATTGTGAAGTTTGTAAAGTTTTTTTTCATTGCCAGGTATAATTTTTGAAGAAAAAATTACAGCATCACCTTTTTCAATAAAAACATCTGGATGAACATAACTAGAAATTCTCATCATTGCGCCCATTGGTTCGCCTTGGCTTCCAGTACATAAATATATAATTTTTTCTCTTGAGAAATTTTTAGCTTCTCTTGGATCAATTGGTTCAATCATATTTTTTAAATATCCGCATTGACGTGCAGCTTTATAAATACGATGCATTGATCTACCAACTAGTGAGATTTGTCTTCCAGTTTGTTCTGCACAATAAAATGCTGTCTCCATTCTAGCTACGTTTGAAGCAAAAGAGGTTATGATAATTCTTTTTTTTAATCGGGACATAATGTTCAACATATTTTTTCTTACATCTAATTCTGAACCTGATCTACCAGAGCTAAAAACATTCGTTGAGTCACAAATCATTGCTAGCACACCTTCTTCTCCGATTTCCTTCAATCTTTTTTCATTTATATTGTCTCCAATTAATGGGTTTGGATCTACTTTCCAATCTCCAGTATGCAAAATTACTCCAGCTGGTGTTTTTATTCTAAGTCCGTTTGGTTCCAATATAGAATGTGTTAATGTAATATATTCAATTTCAAATGGATCCAAGGCAATCTTTCCATTCAATTCAACAATCTGTAAATCATTTGTTATATCAATTTGTTTTTCTCTAAATTTTTCTCGGATTAATACAGCTGTAAAAGGAGTTGCAAAAATTTTACATTTTAATTTTGGCCATAAATGAGCAATAGCACCAATATGATCCTCGTGAGCATGTGTTAAAACTATTCCTAATAAATTATCTTTTCTCTCAACTATAAACCCGGGATCTGGATAAATTAAATCAACACCTGGAATAGTATCATCTGCAAATGTTACTCCTATGTCGACCATAATCCATTTGTGATCACTAGGTAGACCATAACCGAACAAATTCATGTTCATGCCTATTTCACCTGATCCACCTAAGGGACAAAATAATAGTTCGTCTTTCATATTATTTAATTAGTTTTGAAATTCTTATTAAGCCTTTAATTGTAATATTTTGGTTGTGACTTGCTTTCGTTTTTATTGAGTTTTTAAACAAATTTGAAAATCCACCAGTAATAATTACTTTAAAAGATTTTCTTGTCTCTTTCTTAATTAAATTAATAATATTGTCAATTAAACCTGCATAACCCCAAAAAAAGCCCGATCTAACAGCTGAGATTGTGTTGTTACCAATGACTTTATCAATCTTTTTTAAATCTATTTTTGGAATCAAAGTTGCTTTGTCAGACAACGTATTAAGAGATAATCTCACGCCTGGGGCAATAATACCTCCGTAGTAGGTATTTTTAATTAGAACATCAAAAGTTGTTGCTGTTCCAAAATCTAAAATTATAAAATTATTTTTGTTATTCATTAAACTTAAAGCATTAGTAATTCTATCGGAGCCTACTTGGTTGTAATCTACTTTGATTTTTATAAGTGATTTTAAGTTTAATTTTTTAACTTCAAAACATTTTGTTTTAATTTCTTTCGATAAAAATTTTTTAATAATAGAAAATGTTTTAGGTACAACACTGCAAAATAAAATTTTTTCAACTTTATTTAATTGAATTTTATTTTTTTTAAATAAAATATTAAGCTGCTTCTTATTTACAGATTTAGATAAAAAAGTAATTTTTTTTGAAATTTTATTTTTTTTAGAAACAATCCATAATTTTGTTTCTGTATTGCCAATATCACCTAGAATGTACATTATTTATTTTTATACAGTTTTGATAAGTTTTTTTCAAAAAGTTGTTTTAGTTTATTTTCTACAGTCAATTTACTAATACTTTTTTTAGTTACCTCTTGCAAGTTTGTAGCAGGATAATTCCTAATAATTGGATTTTTTTTAATATTTATACCTATACCAGTAATTAAAAATTTTTTATCTCTTAGAAATATGACTTCTTGTAAAATGCCACTAATTTTTTTTTTATCAATTAATAAGTCGTTCGGTTTTTTAAATAAAATTTTCTTACTTGTAAATGACGAGAGTGATTTTTTGACCAAAAGACAATTAATTTTTGTTATAGTGTTAATGGATAGTTTCGTTTTATTTAGTTCGTTGAAAAAAGAGATAAATAAATTTCCTTTTGATGATATCCATTTTCTTCCATACTGTCCTCTACCATTTACTTGCTTTTCAGCAACAACCATGCCTAGTTTATGTTTATTTTCTCTGATAATTCTTATTGCGGTATTGTTTGTGCTTTTAACCTTTTTAAATTTAAATTTTTTAAACTTCATTAAATAATATTAATTCTTGAAACAACTTCTATTAACTGACTTGGAAATATGAAGTAAAAAAGAATTAATATGGTCGAAAATGACAGTGAAAATTTTAGCCATAAGCTATGATCTGTATCGTATTTGTCTTTTTCTTTGTCAAAATACATTATTTTTATTATTCTTAGATAATAAAAAGCTGCAATCACGGTTGATAATAGCCCTACTATAGCTAAGAAATACATTGATTGTTCCAACACTGCTTTAAAAACATAAAATTTTGCAAAGAAACCAGCTAGAGGAGGTATACCTGCCAAAGAAAATAGTATTAACAACAAACATAAAGATAATAACGGATGATTTTTTGATAAACCGGAAAGATCATCAATATCCTCATAATATTGATCTTTTCTTCTTAACATTAATAGACAAGAAAAAAGAGCTAAGTTCATGAGAACATATATTGATATGTATATTATTGAACTTTGAATTCCTTCATTTGATGCTGTTGCTAATCCAGCTAATGTATATCCTATGTGCCCAATAGAACTGTAGGCTACCAGCCTTTTAATATTAGTTTGCCCTATAGCAGCAACTGCTCCAAAAACCATAGAAGCTATAGATAAAAAAACTATTATCATTTGCCATTGATCAATTAAATTTAAAAAAGGAACATATAAAAATCTAATAAATACAGTCAAAGCAGCTACCTTTGGTACTATTGTAAAAAACAAAGTTACAGTTGTTGGAGATCCCTCGTAGACATCGGGTGCCCACATATGAAATGGAACTGCTGAAATTTTGAATGCTAATCCAACTAATATGAACACAATACCAAAAGTTAAAAAATATTCCTCAGAATTTAGTTGATTTGATATTATATCAAAATTGGTTGAACCTGAAAAACCATAAACCAAAGAACATCCATATAATAATAGTCCTGATGATAATGCACTTAAAACAAAATATTTCAAACCAGCTTCTGATGATTTCAATTCATCCCTGTTATATGTCGCTAAAACATAAAGAGCTAATGACTGTAATTCTAAGCCCATATAAAAAACAATTAAATCATTTGAGCTAATCATCACCATCATGCCAAGAATAGAACTCAAAATAAGAACTGGGTATTCTATATTATATATTTTAAATGTTTTTAAATAAGTTGATGAGATAACTAAAACTAAAAAACCTCCAATTAAAGTTATAATTTTCATTAGCGAAGACATATTGTCTATCACGACACTTTCATTAAACAAAGTTTCTCTAGTTGCAGCGTAAGTTTCATTTATTGTTATTATTGTTGTAATTAAAATTGCAAACAACGATAAATTGAAAGTAATTTTAGAACTGTCATTTTTAAAAACACCCAAAATAAGTAAAAACATAATTGATAGAGAAATAAAAATTTCAGGTAATATTAAATTTAAATTTTCCATATTATTTACTAGCTATATTTGTGTTGTGTGTATTAATTAAATCAGTGACAGAAACTTCAATAGTATTGATTAATGGATCGGGATAAAAACCAAAAAATAAGATTGGTGCAGCTAAACTAGATAAAATAAAATATTCAGATCTATTTAAATCTAACATTTTTTTAAGATCTTCATTAATTAATTTTCCAAATACTACTCTTTTATAGAGCCATAAAATGTATGCAGCTCCTAAAATCACCCCAATACTAGCTATAACAGCTACTAAAAAGTTATCTTTGAAAGCTCCCATTAATATTAAAAACTCACCAATAAATCCACTAGTTCCAGGTAAACCAAGTGATGCTAAAGCAAATAACATGAACAATATTGAATATTTTGGAATTACAGAAACTAGTCCGCCATACGTACTTATCAATCTAGAATGCATTCTGTCATAAACTACACCAACAGTTAAAAATAATGCTGCTGAAACTAAGCCATGGCTTATCATTTGAATTATACTTCCTTCAATTCCTTGTTGTTGCAAAGTGAATATACCCAAAGTTACAAAGCCCATATGCGCAACTGATGAATAAGCAATTAACTTTTTCATATCTTCCTGCATTAAAGCTATCAGTGAAGTAAATATGATTGCTATAACACTCAAGGTGTAAATTAATGGTGTAAATACCTCTGATGCAACCGGGAATAGACCTAAAGAAAATCTTATAAAACCATATCCAGCCATCTTTAACAAAATTGCAGCTAGTAATACAGATCCTGCTGTAGGAGCCTCAACGTGAGCATCTGGTAACCATGTATGAACTGGCCACATAGGTGTTTTAACAGCGAATGAACTAAAAAATGCTAACCATAATAAATTTTGATATTTAACATCAATGCCAATTTCATATAGTTGAACCACGTCCGTTGTTCCTGTAATCCAATAAATTGAAATTATTGCAACTAACATCAAAACAGAACCTAACAATGTGTATAAAAAGAATTTGAATGCAGAATAAACTCTTCTTGAACCTCCCCAAATACCAATAATTAAAAACATTGGTATTAATCCAGCTTCAAAAAATAAATAGAATACAACTAAATCAAGTGCACAGAAAACACCAATCATAAAACTTTCCATAATTAGAATTGCAATTAAAAAATCTCTTAATCTATTTTTAACAGAATTATTTACAGATATTATACAAAGGGGAGTTATAAATGTTGTTAATATAATAAATAAAATTGAAATACCATCAACTCCAACTTTATAATTTATAAATCCTTCAATCCATGTTCTATCCTCTACAAACTGAAAACTTGACGTTGATTGGTCAAAAGAAATCCAAAGATAAATCGAAATTAAAAAATTAACTACCGTTGTAAATAAAGCAACATATTTAGCAGTTAAGTTATTTCCTTCTTTATCTTTGGTAAAAAATAAAAATAAAGCACCAACTATTGGTAATAATATTAAAGATGAGAGAATAGGAAAATTCATTATTTAACTATTAAAAAAGTTAGTAAAGCGGAAAAACCTAACAACATTACAAATGCATATTGATAGATAAAACCACTTTGAAATTTATTCGCTTTATTTGAACATTTTTTTATAAAAGAAGAAATTCCATCAGGACCAAAACCATCTATTATAGTTCCATCACAAAATTTCCACAAAAATAGACCTAGTTTTTTTGAGGTTTTAATAAACAACACATCGTATAACTCGTCGAAATACCATTTATTGACTAAAAAATTATACAAAGGTTTGTTCATAGAAACTATTGAATTAGGTAACTCTTTGTTTTTTACAAATAAGTAATAAGCAATTGGAATAGATACTAAAACTAAACATGGTGTTAAAAGTAAAAACCATAAAGGTGGATGTTCAGTGCTTAAAGGCTCTAAAAACTTAATAGACTCTGCCCAGAATAAATTATCACCGTGACCAATAAATAGTCCTTTAAATAGAAAACCAGCAAATACCGCTCCTATTGAGAGGATAAATAAAGGAACAAGCATTACTAATGGAGACTCATGTGTTTCTTCTATCTTGACCTCTTTATTTTTATAATCTCCATGGAAAGTTTTAAAGATTAATCTCCATGAATAAATAGATGTTAAAAATGCCGTTATTATTCCAATCCCAGCTGCATAATAACCTGTGGTATTACCTTTTAAATACGCAAATTCTATAATTGCATCTTTAGAATAAAATCCTGATAAAAATGGAAAACCTGTTAAAGCAAGTGTTCCTATAATCATTAAAGTATAGGTGTATGGTAACTTTTTCCATACACCACCCATATTATCTATATTTTGCTCATCTTTAAATGCGTGGATTACTGATCCAGATCCTAAAAATAATAAAGCTTTGAAAAATGCATGTGTAAATAAGTGAAACATAGCAACGTTGTATGCACCTACTCCAGCTGCAAAAAACATATAACCAAGTTGACTACATGTAGAGTAAGCAATGATTTTTTTTATATCTGTTTGAACAAGAGCAACAGTTGCTGCAAAGAATGCGGTAGTCATTCCAACAATAGTTATAAAATTTAGTATTAACGGTGAATATTCATAAATTGGGGAACACCTTACCACTAAGAAAACACCAGCTGTGACCATTGTTGCTGCATGAATTAATGCAGAAACTGGAGTTGGACCCTCCATCGCATCTGGTAGCCAAGTATGTAGCAATATCTGTGCAGATTTACCCATTGCTCCAATAAACAAAAGTAAACAAATTAAATCTATTGCTTTAAATTCAAAACCTAAAAATGATAAATTTTTATCTACAACTGTTGGAATTTGTTGAAAAACTTCTGAATAATTAACAGTTCCAAACAAATAAAATATTAAGAAAATTCCTAAAGCAAAACCAAAATCACCTACTCTATTTACAACAAATGCTTTTATTGCTGCAGCATTTGCACTATCCTTTTTGAACCAGAATCCGATTAAGAAGTAGGAACATAAACCAACACCTTCCCAACCAAAAAATAATTGTATAAAATTATCTGAAGTCACAAGCATCAACATTGCAAATGTGAATAATGATAAATAAGCCATAAATCTTGGTTTATGAGGATCATGTGACATGTAACCAATTGAATAGATATGCACTAAAGCAGATACAAAAGTTACAACTACTAACATCACAGCTGATAATGGATCAATTAACATTGACCAATTTACATCAAGTGACCCTGAGCTTATCCAGGTAGCTATAACAATATTTTCTTCGTACTGATTTACGATTACTTGATAAAGAACAAAAATTGATAAAAGAGCAGAAATTGAAACAAGTACGCTAGTTACTATTTCAGAATTTCTATCACCGATATATTTTCCAAAAAAACCAGAAATAATTGATGCAATAAGTGGAAGAAATATAATTGATAGTTCCATGATTATCCTTTCAACTTATCAATTTCTTCAACTCGTATTGTTCCAGAATTTCTAAAATATACTACTATAATTGCTAATCCTATAGCTGCTTCTGCTGCTGCAACTGTAAGAATAAATAAAGTAAAGACTTGTCCTGCCAAATCTCCTAAATAAATAGAAAAAGCAACTAAATTAATATTTACTGCAAGTAATATCAGTTCAATACTCATTAATATGACAATAATGTTCTTCCTATTAAGAAAAATACCAATTACTCCAATTGAAAATATCACTGCTCCTAAGGTTAAATAATGTCCTAAACCTATATCAATCATCTATTTTAACCCCTTTATTACTCTGAACTTCTAGCACCTCTACACCTTCAGCTCTTTCTCTAGATATTTGCTTGATATAACTTTGTCTTTTTACACCTGATCTTTGTCTAAATGTTAATACAATAGCCCCAACCATAGCTACTAATAGGATCATTCCACTTATTTGAAACACATGAATATAATCTGTATATAAAATCTGTCCTAATGAGTGAGTGTTGCTAATGCTTGTTTGAGCAATTGAATTATTAATATCAAAAATTTCTGGTTTATATTTCCAACCACCAATTACAATTATTACTTCAACGAATATAAGGGTACTGATAATTAGTCCTACTGGAATATGTTTGGAGCTTTGTTGACCTGCAAACCATTGATTTTTTTGTTGGGCTACGTTTAACATCATAACAACAAATAAAAACAGAACTGCAACAGCTCCAACATAAACAATTAGCATTATCATTCCCAAAAATTCAGCGCCAATCATTATAAAAAGACAAGAAATACTTATGAAATCTAAAATTAAGAAAAATACTGAGTGAACAGTATTTTTAGAAGCAGTAACCATTATGGCAGAAACAACAGCAATTATAGAAAATGTATAAAAGAAAATAGCGTGTGCAATCATTTTTATCTATGGATATTGTCAGCTTTAATATTAGCCTCCAAAACATTCTCCCATCTATCACCATTATCTAATAACTTTTCTTTTGTATAATACAGTTCTTCTCGTGTTTCTGTAGAAAATTCAAAATTTGGACCTTGTACTATTGCATCTACTGGACAAGACTCTTCACATAATCCACAATAAATACATTTCATCATATCAATATCGTAACGTGTTGTTTTTCTACTTCCGTCTTCTCTTTCAGTAGATTCTATTGTTATTGCTTGTGCAGGACATACTGCTTCACATAATTTACAAGCAATACATCTTTCTTCTCCATTTGGATATCTTCTTAAAGCATGCTCACCTCTAAAACGAGGACTTATTTTACCTTTTTCAAAAGGGTAATTAATTGTTTTTTTTGATTTAAATAATTCTTTAATAGCAATAAATAAACCACCGATGAAGTCAGTCATAAATATTGTTTTAAAAAATCTGGAAATATTCATAATTAATTCACTGGTAAAAGGTTAAAATAAAATAAATAGCTAGCTGTTAATACTACCCAAATTAGAGAAAGAGGAAGAAACACTTTCCATCCAAGTCTCATTAACTGGTCATATCTGTATCTAGGCACTATCGCTTTAACTAAAGCAAAAAGGATAAATAAAAGTAGAATTTTTAATATTAACCATATTGCACCTGGCACTAAAGTAAATGGATAAAAATCAATTGGAGACATCCATCCACCTAAAAATAATATTGCTCCCATTGCACACATTAATAAAATATTTGCATACTCCCCTAACCAAAACATTGCATACATCATTCCTGAATATTCTGTTTGATAACCTGCAACCAACTCTGCCTCTGCTTCGGGTAAATCAAAAGGGGGCCTGTTGGTTTCAGCCAAAGCGGAAATAAAGAATATTACAAACATTGGAAATAAAGGAATAACAAACCACATATTTTGTTGAGCAATAACGATGTCGTTTAAGTTTAATGAACCAACACAAAGTAAAACATTAATAATTATTACTCCAATTGAAACTTCATAAGATACCATTTGAGCAGCAGAACGAATTGCTCCAAGAAATGGATACTTGGAATTTGATGCCCATCCACCCATTATTATTCCGTAAACACCTAATGAAGAAACAGCAAATAAGTAAAGAATTCCTACATTGATATCAGCCAAAACTTGAGTTGCACTAAATGGGATTACAGCCCAAGATATTAAAGCTAAAGTCATTGTGACTATTGGAGCCAATATAAAAATTACTTTGTTTGAGCTGGATGGAATAATGATTTCTTTAAATATATATTTTAAAGCATCAGCTATAGATTGTAATAAGCCAAAAGGACCAACAACATTAGGTCCTTGTCTTTTTTGAACAAAAGCCCAAACCCTTCTATCAAGCCAAACTATCATTGCCACTGAAACTAGAACAGGAACTAGCAAAAATAAAATTTTATAAACCTCTTGAAAAACTGTACTCAAGTATTCCATATTAACCTTCTGTACCTGTTGATTTTAGATTTAATTTAGAGTTATTACATTCAACCATCGTTTTTGATGATCTAGCAATAACATTTGAAAAATAATAATCTTTTACCTTTATTCTTAAAGTTTCATTTTGAAACTCATTAGTAGAATTATTTGTGTCATTTACTTCTTTTCCCTTTTGTAAATTTAAATAATTAAACATGCTGCTTTCTAATTCATTTTTGTCATTAAATAATTTTCTATTATTCATAAATTCAGCAAGTTCATTAATTATTTGCCAATCTTCTTTTGCTTCACCTGGTGGATATGATGCTTTATAAGCTTTTTGAATTTTTCCCTCTAGATTAGTAAAGTATCCATCTTGTTCAGTATAGGCAGCTCCTGGTAAAATAATATCAGCGGACTCTGCACCCTTATCACCATGGCTACCTTGATAAATTATGAATTCATCTTTTTTTTCAAATTCTAAATTATCTTGACCTACAAGATAAACAGTATCAAATTTATGTTCTTTTAACTCACTTATTAAATTATTTTCATTATTAACTATTCCAAGATCAATATTCCCTACTGTTGCTGCATCTGTTGATAAAATATTTAAAGAGTTCCATTCATCTGAAATTTTATTATTTACCGATAAAAATTCTTTTGTTTTATTGAATAAAAATTCTGAAGATTTCAATCTAAGTAGAGACTCACCAATAATAATTATTGGTTTTTTTGAATTAACAATTTCTTTAGATATGTCATGATTTCCTTCAAGAATATTGTTTAAAGTTTGAGTTTGACCATCTAAACTTTGATAAGGATAAGTTAAATCACCAACATCATTAAGTGAAATTATTTTTGTATTATTGTTTAAATAAGCTTTTCTAATTCTGGCATTTAAAATAGTTGCTTCGTATCTTGGGTTTGCGCCTACTAACAAAATTAAATCTGCTTCTTCAATTCCATTAATTGAAGAATTAAATAAATAATTTTCTCTTTTTGAAGTATTTATAAATCTGTTATCAGATCTTGAATCGTAATTTTTATTATCAATTGTTCTATCAAAAAACTCTTTAAAAATATAACCAGTCTCCATATTACTTAAATCACCAACAAAACCACATATTTTTTCTTTTGATGTATTTTCAAATTTAGATTTAATTATTTTGTAAACTTCATCCCATGAGGCTTTCTCAAACTTACCGTTGTATTTAATTAATGGTGTGTCTAATCTTTGATGAAGAAGTCCATCACATGCATATCTCGTTTTGTCAGAGATCCACTCCTCATTAATGTCTTCATTTATAATTGGAAGTACTCTTTTGACTTCCCAATCGTATGTGTCTACTCTTATATTTGATCCAATTGCATCCATTACATCAATTGTTTCTGTTTTCTTTAGTTCCCATGGTCTAGCTTCAAAAACATAAGGTTTTGAGGTAAGGGCTCCTACTGGACATAAATCTACAACGTTAGCAGACAATTCAGATTGCATTGATTGTTCTAAATAAGTGGTAATTTGCATATCTTCCCCTCTACCTATAGCACCTAGTTCTGGAACCCCTGCTACTTCTGTTGCAAATCTTACACACCTCGTACAATGAATACATCTGGTCATTTGAGTTTTAATCAATGGTCCCATATTTTTTTCAGGGACTGCCCTTTTGTTTTCTTTAAATCTTGATTTGTCTACCCCATAGTACATTGATTGATCTTGGAGATCACATTCACCTCCTTGATCACACACTGGGCAATCTAAGGGATGGTTAGCTAACAAAAATTCCATTACACCCTTACGAGCTTTTTCAACAAGAGCAGTATTTGTTTTAATATTCATACCCTCAGCAGCAGGCATAGCACATGAAGCAATTGGTTTAGGAGATTTTTCCATTTCAACTAAACACATTCTACAATTACCTGCTATCGATAATTTTTCATGATAACAAAATCTTGGGATTTCAACCCCAGCTTTTTCACAAGCTTGAAGAACAGTTAAACCTTCTTCAACTTCAACTTCGATTTCATTAACTTTCAATTTAAGCATTTTTTTTGTCTAGTAAATGTTGATCAACTAAATATGGAATATTGTTTTTCTTTTGAACAATAGGATCCAAATTATTTCTTTTCTCGATTTCTTTTTTAAAATGTCTAAGTAATCCTTGAACCGGCCAGGATGAACCTTCCCCAAATGCACAAATAGTGTGTCCTGCTATTTGATTTGTAACATCTCCTAGCATATCCACCTCATCCTTGGTTGCATCACCTTTTGCCATTCTCTCAAGCATTCTCCACATCCAACCTGAACCCTCTCTACAAGGTGTACATTGACCACAACTTTCATGTTTATAAAATCTTGCTATTCTTGCCATGCATTTAATTATGTCTTGATCTTTATTAATGACAACTATGCCTGCTGTTCCTAAACCACTTTTCTCAGCCATAAGTGAATCAAAATCCATAGTTAATGTTTCACATTTCTCTTTCGGAATTAGTGGCATTGATGAACCACCAGGAATTACTGCTTGAAGATTATCCCAACCTCCAATAACACCACCTGCATGAACTTCAATTAATTCTTTTAAAGGAATGTTCATTTCTTCCTCAACATTGCAAGGTGTATTTACATTTCCAGATATACAAAATATTTTTGTACCTGTGTTCTTTTCTCTTCCAAGAGAAGCAAACCATTTTCCACCTCTTCTAAGAATTGTTGGGACTACGGCTATAGTTTCGACGTTGTTAATAATTGTTGGACATCCATAAAGACCAATTAGAGCAGGGAATGGTGGTTTTAATCTAGGTTGGCCTTTTTTACCTTCGATACTTTCTAATAAAGCTGTTTCCTCTCCACAAATGTATGCACCGGCACCATAATGAATATAAATATCTAAATCCCAACCAGTGCCTGCTGCATTTTTACCTAAGAATTTTTTCTCATAAGCCTCATCTATTGCAGCCTGAAGTTTTTGACCATCAACAAAATATTCTCCCCTTATGTAAATATAACAAACATGCGCTTGCACTGCATAAGATGCAATTAAACAACCTTCTATTAACTTATGAGGCTCAAATCTTAGAATATCTCTATCTTTGCAAGTTCCTGGTTCGGACTCATCTCCGTTAATAACTAAGTAGTGTGGTCTAGATCCAACTTCTTTTGGCGCAAATGACCATTTTAAACCTGTAGGAAAACCTGCCCCACCTCGACCTCTTAGCTGAGATTCTTTAATTTCATTAATTATCCAGTCTCTTCCTTTATCAGTAATTTCTTTTGTATTTATCCAATCACCTCTCTGTTGTGATGAAGATAAATCTGAACCTTTATCGTTATATAAATTTTGAAAAATTCTATCTTGATCTTTAAGCATTTTTTAAATCCATTAAGGTTTTTCTATTATTTTCTGGTTCATTATTTACTCTTCCCCTGTATGAACCAGGTTTTGGAGTTTCTCCATTTAATATTTTATCTAAAATATCTAAAGTTTTTTGTTTATCTAAATCCTCATAATAGTCATCATTAATTTGCATCATTGGTGCATTGACACATGCTCCCAAGCATTCAACTTCCATCCAAGAACAGCTTTTATCATTTGATAATTCACATTCGTTCTCAGAAATTTTTTCCTTACAGGCCTCAACTAATTGATTTGCGCCTCTTATCATACAGGGTGTTGTAGTACATACTTGAACAAAGTATTTGCCTACAGGAGATAAATTGTACATTGTATAAAAAGTAGCTACCTCGTAAACTTTAATGTAAGGCATATCTAAAAAATTAGCGATATACTTCATTGCAGCTAATGGTATCCAATTATTATTTTGTCTTTGAGCAATATATAATAAAGCCATTACTGCACTGTGTTGTTTTCCTTCAGGGTATTTTGCAACAATACTATTTGCTGCCTCTAAAGATGACGCATTAAACTTAAAACTGTCTGGTTGATCTTTAGCAGGTCTTCTTAAGCTCATCTGTCTACCTCACCGAAAACAATATCTAAAGAACCTAATACCGCCGGAACATCAGCTAACATATGGCCTTTAATAAGATAATCCATTGATTGTAAATGTGAAAATCCTGGAGCTCTTATTTTACATTTATAAGGTTTACTTGATCCATCAGATATTAAGTAAACACCAAATTCTCCTTTTGGTGCCTCAACAGCTGTATAAATTTCATCTTTTGGAACTCTGTATCCCTCCGTGAAAAGTTTGAAATGATGAATTAAAGCTTCCATTGATTGTTTGATTTCTGACTTAGCTGGTGGACTAATCTTTCCATCTAATGATTTAATTGGACCTTTTTCCATTTTAGCAAGACACTGTTTAATAATTGATACACTTTCTTTCATTTCTTCAATTCTACATAAATATCTGTCGTAACAATCTCCGTTTTTTCCAACAGGAATTTTAAAATCTAAACTTCCATAACAATCATAAGGTTGAGATTTTCTTAAATCCCACGGAACTCCCGAGCCTCTAATCATAACTCCTGAAAAAGAGTAATCTAAAGCGTCTTCCTTTGTAACTACTCCGATATCAACATTTCTTTGTTTAAATATTCTATTATCTGTTAACAAACTTTCTAAATCGTTAATTATTTTTGGAAAAGTTTCACAAAATTTTGCAATATCTTCTTCTAAACCTTTTGGTAAGTCTTGATGAACACCACCCGCTCTAAAATAATTAGCATGGAGTCTAGATCCTGAAGCTCTTTCATAAAATGTCATTAACGTTTCTCTTTCCTCAAAACCCCAAAGTGACGGTGTTAGAGCACCAACATCAAGTGCTTGCGTTGTTACATTTAAAATATGACTTAGGATTCTTCCAATTTCACAAAATATAACTCTTATGTATTGTGCTCTAATTGGTACATTTATTTTAAGTATTTTTTCAATTGCTAATGCAAAAGCATGTTCTTGATTCATGGGTGCTACATAATCTAAACGATCAAAATAAGGAACTGCCTGCATATAAGTTTTATTCTCAATAAGCTTTTCTGTTCCTCTATGAAGTAAACCAATATGTGGGTCTGCCTTCTCAACTACCTCACCGTCAAGCTCTAGAATTAACCTAAGTACACCATGAGCTGCTGGGTGCTGAGGCCCAAAATTTAAATTTAAATTTTTAATTTTTTTTGTCATTATTTTCAATTTCCTCTTTAATATATTTTGTTCCTTTCCAAGGACTTTCATAATCAAAATTTCTATAATTTTGTTCGAGCTTTACTGGTTCACTAATTACCTTTTTTTGATCTTCGCTATATCTGACTTCAGAATGACCAGTTAGTGGAAAATCTTTTCTTAATGGATGACCCTCAAACCCATAATCGGTTAGTATTCTTCTTAAATCTGGGTGGTCCTTAAAAGATACTCCATACATGTCAAAAACTTCTCTCTCCATCCAATTTGCTGATGGAAAAATACTTGTTAAAGATGGGATAACTTCATTTTCTGCAATTGAGTATTTTACAATCAATCTTTGATTAAATTCATGGCTTAAAAATAAGTATACAACCTCAAATCTTAAGTTGTTTTCAGGATAATCTACTACGGTAATATCTATTAATTGTCTGAATTTTGTGTCTTGATTTGTTTTTAGAAACAATGTGACATCAATTATATCATCTTTATCTATTTCTATATAAATTTGATTATGTTTTATCTCTGTATTGTTAATTTTTGTATTTAACTCAGAATTAATTTTTTTTTCTAAATCTTCTAAACTTTTCATATCTATCTAATAAAAGATCCTTTATTTCTAATTTTTTTTTGCAATTGAAGGATTCCGTACAACAATGCCTCTGCTGATGGGGGACATCCTGGTACGTAAACATCAACTGGAACAATACGATCACAACCTCTAACAACTGAATATGAATAATGGTAATATCCACCTCCATTTGCGCAACTACCCATAGAAATAACATATCTCGGTTCAGGCATTTGGTCATAAACTTTCCTTAAAGCAGGCGCCATTTTATTTGTTAAAGTTCCTGCAACTATCATAACATCTGATTGTCTTGGAGAGCCTCGTGGAGCTGCTCCAAATCTTTCTAAATCATATCTTGGCATAGCTGTTTGCATCATTTCAACAGCACAACAAGCTAATCCAAAAGTCATCCAGTGAAGTGAACCTGATCTTGACCAGTTAACTAAATTATCAAGTGAGGTTGTTATAAAACCATTCTTGCTAAAATCTTCTGCAAGTTGTTTAAATTCCTCAGGAACTTGATCTATTTTATTATTCATTTTGGTTTATAATTTTTATTCCCAGTCTAAAGCACCTTTTTTCCATTCATAAACAAAACCTATTGTAAGTATGAACAAAAATATCATCATTGATGAAAAACCTAATAATCCAATATTTCCAAGAGATATTGCCCAAGGAAATAGAAATGCTATCTCTAAATCAAAAATAATAAACAGAATTGCAACCAAATAAAACCTTACATCAAATTCCATTCTTGAATCTTCGAAAGGTTCAAAACCACACTCGTAAGCTGAAAGTTTTTCGGGATCAGGTTTTTTTGGTGATAAAATAAAGTTTACAACTACAAAAGCACAACTTAACCCGAGAGCTAATACTAAAAAAATTATTATTGGTAAGTAATCTTTTAAAAAATCAGATAACATGGAAATCTATATATCAGTTTTTATCTGTTGTTGAAGGGCTGATACGTCACATTTTTATTAATATTATCATCGAAAAATGCGAAAAAGTGGCGGGAGTGAAGGGACTCGAACCCTCGACCTATCGCGTGACAGGCGATCGCTCTAACCAACTGAGCTACACCCCCACTTTGTTGTTTTGGTGGGCAGTAAAGGACTCGAACCTTTGACCCCCTCGGTGTAAACGAGATGCTCTACCAACTGAGCTAACCGCCCAAAACAAGGATATTTATTACATCAACACTTAAATAATGTAAATTACTTATTATTGAATACTAGCTTGAGATTTGTCGTCTTTTTTTGATATATCCACCTCAACCCACTCAGTTGCTTTAAGTTCTTTTGTAAGTGCTATTTTTATAACTTGATCAGCATATTCAACTGGTGTGATCTTTATATCATCAATAATTTTTTTAGGCATATCCACTAGATCTTTTTCATTTTCTTTTGGAATTAAAACTTCTTTAATACCTGCTCTATGAGCTGCTAATAGTTTTTCTTTCAAGCCACCAATTGGTAGGACTTGTCCTGTTAATGTCACTTCTCCCGTCATAGCTAAGTCTCTTCTTACAGGAATATTAGTTATTGAAGAAACAATTGATGTTACCATGCCAATACCAGCTGAGGGCCCATCTTTTGGCGTTGCTCCTTCTGGAACGTGAATATGGAAATCCTTTTTTTCAAAAATAGGAGGTATGATCCCATATTCTAAACACTTCGATCGAACAAACGATTTCGCAGCCTTTACAGACTCTTGCATTACATCACCTAATTTACCAGTGATTTGCATTCTTCCTTTACCAGGCATTGTGACAGTCTCTATTTTTAAAATTTCACCACCGTATTCTGTCCAAGCAAGTCCTGTTACTATTCCTACTCTATTCTCAGCTTCTAATTCTCCAAATTTAAATTTAGGAACACCTAAAAAATCTGATAAATTTTTATTATTTATTCCAACTTCTTTTTCTTCACCAGCTACAATTTTTTTAACTACTTTTCTTGCAAGTTTAGAAATTTCTCTTTCGAGGTTTCTTACACCTGACTCTTTTGTGTATCCCCTAATTACCTCTTTTATAATATCATCATCCAGCTTCATTTCTTGTTCTTTGACACCGTTATCTTTGATTTGTTTTGGTAATAAATATTTGTTAGCAATACTTATTTTTTCATCCTCAGTATACCCAGCCAATCTGATTACTTCCATTCTGTCCAATAACGGAGGTAAAATATTTAATGTATTTGCAGTTGTCACGAACATCACATCAGATAAATCATAATCAACTTCTAAATAATGATCATTAAATGATGTGTTCTGTTCAGGATCTAAAGCTTCTAACAATGCTGAAGACGGGTCACCTCTATAGTCATTTCCAATTTTATCGATTTCATCTAATAAAATTAATGGATTTTTTGTTCCAGCTTTTTTCATCATCTGAATAATTTTTCCTGGCAGAGATCCAATATAGGTTCTTCTATGACCACGTATTTCTGCTTCATCTCTCATTCCACCAACTGACATTCTTACAAACTCTCTATTTGTAGCTTTTGCAATTGATTTTCCTAAGGAGGTTTTTCCAACACCAGGGGGTCCTACTAAACATAAAATTGGACCTTTAATTTTTTCCATTCTTTTTTGAACAGCTAAAAATTCTACAATTCTTTCTTTTACTTTTTCTAATCCAAAATGATCTTTATCAAGAATATCTAAAGCTTTTTTTAAATCTATATCTACCTCACTTTTTTTGTGCCAAGGAAGCTCTGTCATCCAGTCTAAGTAATTTCTTACTACTGTTGCCTCTGCTGACATTGGGCTCATATTTTTTAATTTTTTTAATTCTTGTAAGCATTTCTTCTCTACTTCTTTTGGCATCTTCGCTTTTGTAATTGCTTTATTCAGACTGGAAGTTTCATCTTTACCATCTTCAATTTCACCAAGTTCTTTTTGAATAGCTTTAAGTTGCTCATTTAAATAATACTCTCTTTGCGTTTTTTCCATTTGAGTTTTAACTCTACCCCTAATTCTTTTTTCAACACCAATAATACTTGTTTCGTTTTCCATTATTTTAATTATGGCGTTTAATCTTTTCTTTACATCTATAGTTTCAAATATTTGCTGTTTTTCAGAAATAGTGGCTGTTATATGGGACGCAATATTATCTGCAATTTGTGATGGGTCTTTTAGTTGTTTAATTGTATTTATAGTTTCACCAGAAATTTTTTTATTTATAGATGTTAATTTTTCTAATCTTCTTAAAGCTGTAGCAGCTAATGGAAATAAATCCTCATCCTTCGGTGAAACATCGTTATAGTGAGTGTAATCACATGTTATAAACTTTTCATTATCTTTAAAATCTAAAATTTTTACTCTTTTATTACCTTCTACTAAAACTTTAACTGTACCATCTGGTAATTTTAGCAACTGTAAAATACTTCCTTCACAACCATACATGAAAACGTCAGTTTTCTTCGGGTCATCAATTTCTGAATTTTTCTGTGTTACTAAAATAATTTTTTTTTCTTTTTTCATCACTTCATTAAGTGCTGAAATAGATTTATCTCTTCCTACAAATAAAGGTATTACCATGCTTGGAAAGACTACAATGTCTCTCAAAGGAAGTAAGGGAAGTGAAATTTTGACGTCCATACGAACAATATGGATATTAAATTTTATAATGCAATAGGTATTTGTTACTTATTAAGGATATTAAGCCGCTGTAGTCTTATTTGACTTAGGTTTATTGTCATCTTTAGTATGAACTAAGATGGGTTGTGATTGACCTTTTGCTGCACCTGCATCAACTATAACCTCTCCAATATTATCTTGACTCGGAAGATCGTACATTGTTTTCAACAAAATATTTTCTAAAATTGATCTCAAACCTCTTGCTCCAGTTTTTTTGCTAATTGCCTTTTGCGCTATTTCTTTTAGAGCATTTTCTTTAAATGTTAGTTTGGCACCATCCAGTTTAAATAGCTCTTGGTATTGCTTTGTTAATGAATTTTTTGGTTCTTGTAATATTTTTATTAAAGATTTTTCATCTAAATCTTCAAGTGTTGCTATCATTGGAAGTCTTCCAATAAATTCTGGTATCAATCCAAATTTTAATAAGTCTTCTGGTTCTAATCCTTTCATCCATTCACCAGTTTTCTTATCTTGTGTATTTTTTACATCTGCACCAAAACCAATTGAAGTACCTTTGTCTCTTTGAGAAATAATTTTATCAAGTCCTGCAAACGCTCCTCCACAAATAAATAAAATATTTGTTGTGTCTACTTGTAAAAATTCTTGCTGAGGATGTTTTCTGCCTCCCTGAGGAGGAACACTTGCAACTGTTCCTTCCATTATTTTAAGAAGAGCTTGCTGAACTCCTTCTCCAGATACGTCTCTAGTAATTGATGGGTTTTCAGATTTTCTACTGATTTTATCTACCTCATCAATATAAACTATACCTCTTTGAGCTTTTTCAACATTATAGTCAGATGCTTGTAACAATTTTAAAATAATATTTTCAACATCCTCTCCAACATAACCTGCTTCTGTTAGAGTGGTAGCGTCAGCCATTGTAAATGGAACATCTAGAATTCTAGCAAGAGTTTGTGCAAGCAATGTTTTTCCACAACCTGTAGGACCCACTAAAAGTATATTAGATTTTGATAGTTCAACATTTTTACTTGTTTTGCTTTCATAATCTAATCTTTTGTAGTGATTGTGCACTGCAACAGATAATACTTTCTTAGCATGAGCTTGACCAATTACATAATCATCTAATACTGAACAAATTTCTTTTGGAGATGGAAGACCATCTTGATGTTTTACAAAAGTTTCTTTATTTTCTTCTTTTATAATGTCCATACATAGCTCAACACATTCATCACAGATGAAAACAGTTGGACCAGCAATTAACTTTCTTACCTCATGTTGGCTCTTACCACAGAAAGAACAGTAAAGAATATTTTTATTATTTGTTGTCATTTTAATTTTTTATAACGAATCAATTAAATTATCTTATTATATAAGACTCACACTAATCAAGTTTCGATTATTGATGACTCAACATATTGTGTATTAAGATCTTTTTTCTACTACTTCGTCAATAAGACCAAAAGATTTTGCGACATCTGCTGTCATAAAATTATCTCTCTCAAGAGCAGATTTTATTTCTTCAACACTTTTTCCAGTATGCTTTGAATAAATTTCATTAAGTCTTTTCTTTAAGGATAAAACCTCGTTTGCATGAATCTCAATATCAGTTGCTTGACCTTGAAAACCTGCAGATGGTTGATGAACCATTATTCTTGAATTTGGTAATGAAAATCTTTTTCCTTTTGTGCCAGCTGCAAGCAAAAATGATCCCATTGATGCTGCTTGACCGATACATAAAGTTGAAATGTCTGGTTTAACATATTGCATGGTATCATAAATACCAAGACCAGCTGTAACTAAACCTCCTGGACTATTTATGTATAAATAAATTTCTTTTTTTGGATCATCTGCCTCTAAAAATAGTAATTGAGCTGTAACTAAAGATGCAACATTATCATTAATTTGACCTGTTAAAAAAATAATTCTTTCTTTAAGTAGTCTCGAATAAATATCATAAGCTCTTTCACCTTTGCTAGATTGTTCAACAACCATTGGTACAAGATTGCTCATATGTTCTAATAATTTTGTTGTCATAAATTGATTCGATCTACTTATACAACTTGAGATTACTTTTTGCTAACTTTTTTTGTCTTTTTCGCTACTGGCTTTGATTTTGCCTTTTTAGTTGCTGGTTTTTTTTCTTTCGCAGATATTGTTGAGGATTTTTTCTTCGTTTCTTTTTTTTCTTCTCCATGACTATGGTCATGGTCAGACTTATGAGCTTCTTTTAAAATTTTTTCGGCATCTTCTTTTGAAATTTCTTTTTTATTTGATTTACCTTTTTCTTTGATTAAATTTAAAATTTTTTCTTCATATACTGTCCCTCTTAAACTTGCTAATGCAGATGGATTCTTTTGATAAAAGTCCATTACCATTTTTTCTTGACCAGGCATCATCCTTAGCTGTTTTTGCACTTCTGCTTGAACTTCTTGTTCTGTTACTTTTATTAGATTTTTTTCTCCAAATTCATTTAAAATCAATCCAGTTTTAATTCTTGTTTTTGCTTTTTCTTCAAAGTTTTTTTTATTTTTCTTAGCTTCTTCTTCTGACATTCCTTGCGAAAGAACCTTAACCTCTTCCTCAACTAAATTTTCTGGAACTTCGTCTACTTTAATTTTTTCTATTTCTTTTAAAATTTGATTTTTAGATAATCGATCTAGTGAATTTTTATATTCATCATTAATTTGTTTTGAAATTAATATTTTTAAATCTTTTAAATCTTTTGCTCCTAAATTCTTTGCAAATTCGTCATTAATTTTTACTTCCTCTGATTGTTTAACGTTTAAAATTTTACAATTAAATTTAGCTTTTTTATTTACTAATTCTTTTTCAGGGAAGTTTTCTGGCAAAGTTGCCTCTACAATTTTTTCATCGTCTTTCTTTACTCCTATCAATTGATCATCAAATCCTTTTAAAAATAAATCTTTACCTAGAGTTAGCTGTGTATTCTTTCCTTCACTACCTTTAAAATTCTTGCCATCAACTGTTGCTTTATAATCTAAAGAAACTAAATCACCTTTTTTGGCTTTTGTATCAGGGCTTGCTTCCTTAAAATTGGGTTGGTTTTTTGCTATTTCTTTTATTCTTTTATCAGTCTCACTCTCGTCAATTTTTACAGTGTATTCGTCAAATTTAATATTTTCTAAAGATTTAATTTCTACTTTTGGTAGCTCTGTAACTGACAAAACATATTCTAAATCTTTATCTTCACCGTATGTCTTTAAGTCAAGTTTTGGTTGACCAGCTGGTTTAATCTTTTTTTCTTCTAGTGCTTTAGTTGATGTTTCTTTTAAAACTTTATCTAGGACTTCTCCAAAAACTGCTTTACCAAATTGTCTTTTTAATATTTCTTTAGGAACTTTGCCTGGTCTAAATCCTTTAAGATTTACACTACCTTTAATCTCTTCATATTTTTCATCCATATAAGAGTTCATTGTCTCTTTATCGATAAAAATTTTAAGATCTTTGTTTAAACCTTTTTTATTTTCTACTGTAACTTTCATAAAATCTTAATGGTAGGGCGAAAAGGACTCGAACCTTCACATGTTGCCATATTGGTTCCTAAGACCAACGCGTCTACCAATTCCGCCATCGCCCCACAAATTACGAGGTTTTATATATTATTGAAACTATTTGTCCAATGACAATTGTTAAAAAATTATCTATTTATCTAATAAAATTTATACTAATTTATAAAAAATGATTATTTCACCTTGTATAAGTATTTGTAAAACTGATCCATCAACTGGCTATTGTTATGGTTGTGGAAGAAGCAATGAGGAAAAAAGACTTTGGAAACTCGAAGAAACAACAGATGATTGGAAAAAAGAAAATATAATTCAAATTGAAAAAAGGCTGACTGGTTGGCAACTTGAAAGTTTTAAAGAATCGTACTCTTATAAAGTCAAGAATGGTATGTCTCTTTTCAAGAAAAACTTAATCAAAGAGTAGTATAAAATATGAGTAAAGTTAAAATTGTAAGTATTATCTACGCTATAGGTATAATTATTGGTGCTTTACTCTTTGATGTTTGGGGAGCAGATACCACTCCTTTAAAAACATTATCTGTATTTGCATGGACTGTAATATTTATTATAGCTTTATTTTTTGTAGATAAAAATGAGAGAAAATAAGTTTTTAATATTTTTTTTATCATTTTTTTTTATATCCTTTAATTCTCACTCAGAAATAATTGTGTTGAGCAAATGTGATCATAAAGAGGACGGTTTTTTAAAAAATGAATATGTTTTGAATCTTAATGAATTAATTATGACAAGAAATTATGTTTATAACGAAAAAACATATCAAAAATACAGAATAACAGATTTAAGTGTAAAAAAATCTAACACTTACGTTAGAAATATTTATGAGGAGGAGGGGAAAATACTGACTCTAAAACATGGATATCCTCAATTTTACACCCAAATATTATTTGAAAAAGATAAACCAGATATTTATATCAAAGCTGTTTTAAACGACGTTGAAAGTTTATCAAAAATGTCAACTTGTAAAAAAATAGAAAAATTTGATCAACAAAGTTAATTTTTATTTTTTTTTGCCTCTTTATTTTTTGTTTGAAACTTTTTTTTGAGTTCAAATCTACTATTTGTAATGTTTGAACGATGCTTTGCGTAAGCTTGTTTTTGTGCTTGTCTCATAGCTCTTTTTGATGACATAATTATTTAATTTAATATTCAATTTCTAAAGTATCAATAACTTTAAAGCTCTTATCTGATATGACAATTTCACCGGATGAGGGTGCATAATTTAAAATTTCAGAAATTACAACATAATGTGTGACGAAAATTAAATTTTGATCTTCATTCCAAGTGCTTAGAAATTTATTAAAATCAATTATTTGCTTTTTTCTATTGTTAGCAAATTTTGAACTAAAAAAAGAGTTTAAAAATTTTTTAGTTTCGTATTTTTTGAAAGCGATAGATGCTGTTTCTTTGCATCGACACCATTCACTAGAATAAACTTTTCCAATTGAGATTTTATTTTTGTCAAAAAAATTACCAATTTTTTGTGATTGAATTCTTCCCCTATCACTTAAGTTTCTTTGAGTGTTGCAATCATTAATATCAAAATTATCTGGATCGCCACCACCAGGGGCATAAGCATGTCTTATGAAAATTAATTTTCCACCCTTTTGCAATTCATAAATTAAATTTTTTTTTGAATCTGCTTTAACTGTAGGATTAATGCATATAAATATTATAATTAGATAATTTAAAATTTTCATTTATGAATATTAAAATAGATAGTTTAAATAAAACAATTCTTAAATGTAAAAAATGTCCAAGACTTGTTAATTTTATAAAAAAAATTTCAACAGAGAAAAGAAAGCAAAATAAAAATGAGACTTATTGGGGAAAACCAGTTACAGGTTTTGGTGCAATTGATGCAAAAATTTTGATAATTGGATTGGCCCCAGCAGCACATGGTGGCACAAGAACAGGAAGAGCGTTCACAGGTGATAAATCCGGAGATTTTTTATTTAAATGTTTATTTAAAGCTAAAATATCAAACCAACCAAATTCAGAAAATCTAAATGATGGTCTTAAATTAAAATCAACATATATAACTAATATTTTAAAATGTGTTCCTCCAGGAGACAAACCTAAAATAGAAGAGCTTAATAATTGTTCAAAATACTTTGATAGTGAGATTTATAATTTAAAAAAATTAAAAACTATTATCACATTAGGAAAAGTAGCATTTGATAATTGTGTTAAATTTTATAAAAAAAAATACAATTTAAAAGAAAAGATAAAATTTATTCACGGAAAATCCTACTTACTACCAGGAAATATAAAATTAATTGCCTGTTATCACCCTAGCCCCAGAAATGTAAATACTAGGCTAGTATCTGAAAAAATGATTGTAGAATTATTTAAAAAAGCTAGAAAAATATCTATGAACTAGAAGTATAAGGTTTAAATTCTGATAAGATTTTTTCTGGAATTTTAACTGGCTTAAATTTTTCATTTATAAAAACTAGATGAATTTTAGCTTTTACGATCAATTCCTCATCTTTAAATATTGATTGATTCATTAAAAAAGAAGTTTTTGAAGTAGAGTCTACAAAAGATTTAATTTGTAAATAATCTTCTAAATATGCAGATTTTTTATATTCAATATTGCACGATTTAACAATTATAAGAGCACTAAAATCATTTTTTATTTTTGTATTGCTTAATCCAATAGTTGATAACGCTTCCGTTCTGGCTCTTTCTAAATATTTTAAATAATTAGCATAGTACACGACTCCACCAGCGTCTGTGTCCTCATAATACACTTTAACTTTATGAGTAAAGTTTTTATGCATAAATTCATAATATCAAATAAATAAAAATTTAATAGAAACTAAGATATAATATCTTATATGAAAATTTATATAATTTGGTTAATCGGAGTAATTTTATGGAACTTTGGATTTCCAAATGCAATTCCAATGGCTGATGTTATCGCAGCTATTTTATTATCATTTTTAAGTATTGGATTAAAAAAGTATGCAAAATGATAATTAATCTGCTGAAAAATAAATATTCTGAAAATAAGAAATTGATTTCATTTTAGAATTATCAGTGTCAGCCATTATAGCCAGACCATCTAGTTCATTCACATCTAGATCATGAAATTTTTTAAAATCTTCTTTAACATTGGCTTTTACTGTTACCCAAACATTCAGATTATCTTTTGTAGTTGATAACACATTGTCTATTGATTTTTTTGTGTAAGGACTCGGCCAGTTCTGACCAACTGCACTATTGCTTGAAAAAACGTAATTAATTGCTCTATTTGAAAGTGGTGTTGCTCCTGTTTTTTTCACAGCAAATACTCTAGCTGCAAAATCATGACCTTTTTTTGAATTCTCATTAATGCCTTGCAAATCTCTCTCTATTTTCCAGGTAATATTAATAAAAGGTGTTTTATTTAGATCAATTTTAACCTCTTTTCCAAGGCCAGAAGCTGCGTTATCAGCTACTGCTTTTAAAAAATTACCATTCTCATTTGATCCAACGGTATAAACTGTTTTGTTATCTGCTCCTCTAACCTTACGAACATCGAGTTCTGACAGCTCTTGCTCTGTAAATTTAAAAATATTCATATTTTCAGCCAGCGCAGAGTTAAGAAAAATTAATGATATAATAAAAATATAAAAGAATTTAAACATAATCTTCTTATAGATAAATTATTTATAAATTCAATATTCAGTCACAATTTAAACATTCTAAATTCAAGATTGATTGCTAAATGAATAATATGAAAATTATATTTGTTTTTTTGCTTTTGATTTATTGGTCGTTTATGATATCTGCACCGGTAGTATCTGAAGAGCTTAAAACAGGTGGATCAAGAGCTATTAACTCAAAAATAGACTTAATATCTAAGGTAAAAGGATAATTTTTGGAGCAACACATGTGCCGTCATGGATTTGCTTAAAAGCATCTCCACCACTTTTTAATTCTCTATATTCAATCCAATCCAACGATCCAATATCTTTGTTTACTAAAATCTTTAAAGTTTGCTCAAAATCTTTATTCGTATAGCAATAAGTGCCTATTACTGTAACTTCTTGTAAAGTCATTTTTCTAAAATTAAAAGTTCCAGCAGGCTGGGTTAAACCTATGTGAATAATAGTTCCACCTGGTTTTACTACTTCGATTGCTTGTTGTCTTGTGATTTCTAGTCCAACAGTATCAAAAACTATATCAAAGTTATTACTAGTTATTTCTTTGTCATTTGGAGCTACATATTTGGCTTCTAAATATTTAGAACATTCTTTAAGTCTCAATTTATTTGGATCAGATAGAATTATATTCTTGTTACCTTTAATTTTGGATAATATTAGACCACATAACAAACCAATCGCTCCACCTCCTTGAATTAAAGTTTTACATTCAGACAAAGGTTTGCTTAGTGCTTGTTCGCCCATTAATACCGCATGCAAAGAAACAGCGGTTGGCTCTGCTACTGGAGCCTCATTTTTATCTAGACCATCTGGAATTTCATAAATGTTTTGATCGGGTGTTGATACAAATTCTGCAAAAACACCTTGCCTTTCAATAGGTTTATTCATGCCCAAAATAATTCTTTTTGGACAAAGATGCTCTCTTCCACTTGTGCAATATTCACATTTACCACAAGTAATTAAAGGATTTAAAACAACATCTTTTCCTTTGAATTTTCCATTCTGAACCTCTCCACTTACCTCATGTCCCAATATTAATGGAGGCACTCTTCTTTCATCATGTCCATGATAGGCATGCATATCCGAACCACAAATTCCTGAAGCATGTATCTTTAAAATACTTTCTCCTGAAACCTCAATTGGATTTGGTTCGTCTCTATAAACTAATTCTTGAGTACCTGTGTATACTAGAGCTTTCATATTACTTTTTTGCTAATAAGTAATATGTTATCCAAGCAACAAATGCACCCATTATCCAAGCGTAGGACTGTAAAAACATTAAATTAGTGTTCCAAATTGTAGAAGCTGAAAAAATAAATCCTAATATTAAAGAGTAAACACCTTTTATATGCCAACCACCTGAATAATAATAAGCACTTTCTTTGTCTATAGAATAAAGATCTTTATTGCTTAATTCTTGATTTTTAATTAAATAATAATCAGCTGCCATCACTCCAAACAAAGGTCCAAAAAAAGCACCAAAGGTATCAACAAAGGATAAAATCCCTATTTGACTCAATATAGTTAGCCAGAATATTGCAACCAACAAACCAAAAAAAGCAATTAAATAACTAGCACTTTTTAATCTTAATTTTGAAGGGGCAAAATTTATTAGAGAATATTGAGATGGGATGAAATTGGCAACTAAATTTGTAGAGGCTGAAGCAATTATGATAAAAAATAGAACAACTATTGTTATTTGTATATTATCAAATTTCCCGACTATATCTAATGGATTAGTAAAAATTCTTTCTATATCTGAAAATTTTTGATTAAGAAAAACATCAGAACCTATAACTATGAATACTGAAAAAAAAGAAAAAATAATTAAATTCAAAATTAAACTTAAGTTTCCTTTTTTTAATTCTTTCTCATTTTTTACATACCTAGAAAAATCACCAAAACTAATTATTAAAATTGAAAAATAGGCAAATATTGTTCCGGCAACAGTAATCAGAGGAGCTAAATTATTTATATTTATAAAATTATTAAGATTAAATATATTTGAAAAAACCTCGGTAGTTATTTTTACATCACTTAATAAAACAACAAAGAAAAAAATAAGCAAACCAGCATAGACTGTGATTGCTGAAAAATTAATTATTTTTTTATTATACTGCATTCCAACAGTAAAAAACAAAGTCTGTAGAACTATTGTTATTACTATTGCAAACCAGTCAATAATATTTAAACCAAAATAAAAGGTAATGAAAATTTCTTGCTCCAATAAGGAATTATCAATTGAAAAAATTGCTATCCTTATTAAGTAAACTATTATTTTAGATATAAAATAAGTTTGGATACCAAATAAAAAAATTCCTACTAAACTTCTAATTAATCCAAATAATTTAGCACCATTAAATCCTAAAGATGATCTTAACAATACTGCAAATGGTAAACCAAATTTTTGAGAAGGTTTTCCAATAATATTTGAAAATAAATAAACAAAAAAAGATCCTAATATTGTCCCAAAAAAAACTACAAAAATATTTAAACTATACATTAAGTATAAAGAGGATATTAATGAAAAACCAATTACACTTTGTACGTTTGCTCCCCAAAAACAAAATAAATCTTTCCAATTCCAAGTTTTATAATTTGGATTAACTGTGACTAAGTCCCAATTAGAGAGTGAGTATTTTACTTTTGGCTGATTCACTAAATTTATTTTAAACTAATAAATTCTACTGTCCATATAAGAGAGTTGGTAGCCATAATGCAATTTTAGGAAATATGATTATTAAAATTAAGCCTATAACTTGTAGAACCATAAATTGCATCATTCCATAATAAATATCTTTCAAATCCCATTCTGGAACTACGCCTTTTAAAAAATATGCTGAGAGCGCTACAGGTGGGGATAGCCAGGCGGTCTGGAGATTGACAGCAACCAGAATTGCAAACCAAGTTAAATTAAATCCTAATGCTTCTACTAGTGGCAAAATTATTGGGACAATAATCATAACTATCGGTACCCACTCTAATGGCCAACCCAGCAAAAATATCATGACCATAATCATTCCTAAGATTAGATATTTGTTCATTTCTAAACCTAATAAAAATTCTGTTAATAAAGTTGGTGTTCCCAATCTAGCAAATACTGCTCCAAAAAAATTTGAGGCAGCAACTAAAACCATAATCAAAGCTGTGATTTCTAAAGTTTTAACTAAAGCTTCTTGAAGTTTTGATAAAGTTAATTTTTTATAAGCTAATGAAAGTAGCAATGCACCCATTGCACCACACCCTGCAGCCTCCGTCGGTGTAGCAAAACCAAATAAAATACTTCCTAATGCTGCAAAAACTAATGCTGCGGGTGGAACTAGACCTAAGAAAAATTCAATCCAAACTTCTTTCATACTAGCTGCACGCATTTCCTCAGGTAGCACAGGTCCAAGTTTTGGGTTAATCATGCATCTAATTGTTGTGTAGCCTGCGTATAAACTTGCAAGAAGTATTCCTGGAATAATTGCTGCAGCAAACAAATCAATAACAGGAATTTCCATTATCGGTCCCATTACAACAAGCATTATACTGGGTGGAATTAAAATTCCCAAAGTTCCACCAGCTGTAATTGTACCTGCAGCAAGTTTTACATCGTAATTTGATCTGTTCATTGATTTTGCAGCCATAATTCCCAAAATAGTAACTGAAGCACCAACTATTCCAGTTGCAGCTGCAAAAATAACAGAAACAAACAATACGGCGTAATATAATGAGCCCTTTACTTTTGCTAACATCATCTGAAAGGCTGAAAATAACCTTTCCATTAAACCTGCTTGCTCCATCATAATTCCCATAAACACAAAGAGTGGAACGGCGGCAAGGGTTTGTTCTGTCATCACCATCGAAAATTGGAGCGTCATTAAATAAAAGACTAATTTTCCAAATCCTAAATAACCAAATACAAAACCTAAAAAAATTAAAGTGAAAGAAATTGGAAATCCAACAAAAATTGCAAACAGCATTACTCCAACTAAAATAAAACCTAAAATAGCTGGATCAATTAATTCTGCAATCATTTATCTTCTCCTGGCCACTCACCCTTTTTAGCTGCCCAATAGCTTTTAAGTAATTCTGAAAATCCTTGGATAAGTAAAAATATAATTCCAATTAACAAACATGTTTTAATTGGCCACATATATGGCATCCAGGTAGTATCCATTCCTCTTTCACCTCTTTGGATAGACTCTAAAACAAATCCAAAAGTCATATATAAAAAGACAATAAGACCAGGGAAATAAAATAATAGATACAGCCAAAAATCAATTAATCCTTGATTTTTGGTTTTAAAATTTCTGTATAAGAAATCTGCTCTAATATGAACTCCTCTTGAAAGTGCATAACCTGCACCCAGCATAAAAAGAGCTCCATATAAAAATCTGCTTATATCATAAGCCCATATTGTTGGTGCTAAAAATAATTTTCTTGCTAGTACCTCATACGTCATAGCAAAAATAAGTGGCATTAATATCCAACAAACCACACTACCAATCCACTTACTAAATTTATCTATGTTAATTATGGACTTTGCCATCCAAGATGGCATATCTTCTGGCATTTTTCCCGAACCACCTCGCCTTTCGGCAATCATTTCATCTGAAATATCTAATTTACTTGGTTCTTCAGCCATATAAATTTTTATTAAAAAAAATTAGAGCGGACTAATAAGTCCGCTCTAATATTCTAATTATTTGATGATTACTTTAATGTCGCTGCGTGAGCCATTCCTAGCTTCGCATTAGACATTTGAGCACCACTCCAGAAAGGAACTGCTTTATCAGCAAATACTTTCATAGAGTCATAAACTTCTTTGAAAAATGCATTTTTTTCAGCGTTTTTGTTCAAAGTTGCTTTAGCAGCTGCCATATACTCAGTGAAGTAGTCAGATGGAGTATCTTCTAAAATCACTCCATGTTTTGTTGTAAGTTCTTGTAAAGCTTCACCATTTGATAAAATTCTATAACTTAAAGATTTTATCAAAGACGCATCAGCTGCAACTTCAAGAGACTTCTTCTCGTGTGCAGTCATAGCATTATATGTTTTTCCAGTAATATAAAAGTCAGCATTTACCACTACTTGGTGTAAACCTTGTAAATAATAGTGCTTTAAAACTTTTTGGAAACCAAAAGTTAAGTCTGGCTTTGGACAACACCATTCAGCAGCATCAATAGTTCCTGCTTCTAAAGCTGGTAGAATGTCTCCACCGCCCATAGCAACAGATGCTATACCAATGTCTTTATAAGTTTGTCCTGGAATTCCTGGAGGAGTTCTGAATTTATATTTTCTAAAATCAGCCATATCTTTAATTGGTTTTGGAAACCAACCTAAAGCCTCTGGTCCAACAGGTTGAAGCATAAATCCTTTAATGTCTCTGTTCATCTCTTTCCATAATTGATCATAAAGCGCTTTTCCACCACCATATTGGAACCATGATAAAAACGCTAAATTATCTATACCTATTCCACCACCAGCTACTGGAGAACCAAATAGCATTGCAGCAGGGTGTTCACCTGACCAATAGTGAGTCCATGCAAATCCACAGTCAATCAAACCTTTGTCAACAGCATCTAGAGTCTCTTTAACTCCAACAACCGCTCCTGCAGGTAAGATTTCGAATTTTAAAGATCCACCAGTTAATTCAGTTACTGTATCAGTAAAGTCCTTTAACATCTTAACTTCATCAGCTTTAGTATTAAGAACTGTCTGACATTTTAGTGTTTTTGCAGCATTAGCATTTGAAATAAATCCAAATACCATAGCAACTGCAAATAACATTGAAATGATTTTTTTCATATCGTTTTCCCTCTCTTTATTTTTAAAAACAAAATCTTGTCAAAGAATGAAATCTAAAACAAGTGTTAATATTGGATTATTTTAATTTTTTTGTGTACAGAAATGTTATAATTAAAAAATTTTAATTTATAAGAGTTCTAAGTAATGGATAATTTTGATTATATTATAATTGGCGCTGGATCAGCTGGATGTGTTCTTGCTAATAGAATTTCATCTAATCCAAAGTATAAAGTATTACTTTTAGAGGCAGGTGGTAAAGATACTAATCCATGGATACATATCCCTGGAGGGTATTTTAAAACAATGCATAATCCTGAGACTGATTGGTGTTTTAACACAGAAGAAGAGCCTTACTGTGATAATAGAAAGATGACTTACCCAAGAGGAAAAACACTTGGAGGAAGTTCTTCTATTAATGGAATGCTTTATATTCGAGGGCAATCAAATGATTATAATTATTGGAGACAATTAGGAAATGTAGGCTGGTCATGGGATGATGTGCTTCCTTATTTTAAAAAATCTGAAGATTTCCAATTTGGAAAAAATGAATTTCATGGTTCTGGCGGACCTTTAAAGGTAGAAAAAATTAGATCTACATTCAAAGTTTTAGACTTGTTTTTAGAAGCTGCAGAAGAATTTGGATATAAAAAAACTGATGATTTTAACAACGGTGATAATGAGGGAATGGGATATTTTCCTTTAACAGTAAAAAATGGTTTTAGATGTAGCACAGCAGTTGGATATTTAAATCCTGTAAAAAGTAGAAGTAATTTAAAAATTATAACCAAGGCTCATATCAAAAATATTGAATTTGAAAACAAAATTGCCAAAAAAGTAAATTTTTGGACTGGCGATAAGTTAAATACTGTTGAAGCAAATGGTGAAATCATTTTAAGTGCTGGTACTATTGGATCTCCGCATATTCTCCAAGCCTCAGGTTTGGGGCCATCTAAATTATTAAAAGATAACGGTATTGAAGTATTAATGGATAATAAAAATATAGGCCAAAACTTAACTGACCATCTAATGTTAAGACCTGTATATAAGATAAAAAATTTAGAAACATTAAATGATATTTATTATAGCTTTACTAAAAAAATATTTACTGGATTAAAGTTTTTTTTAACACGAACTGGTCCTCTTACAGTTGGCGCTAGTTATTTGTGTGGTTTCGTAAAAAGTGATCCACATTTAGAAACTCCTAACTTACAATTTCATGTTTCTCCTGCTAGTACAGATTTCTTAGGAAAATCATCTTTACACAAATTTCCTGCTTTCACACCAACCATTACTAATGTAAGACCTACTAGCAGAGGATCTATTGAACTTAAATCCTCCGATACAAGAATTCCTCCAAAGATTAAAATGAATTATCTATCTACGGATGAAGATAGAGAAATAGCAGGTAAGTCTCTTAAAATAGTAAGAAAAATAGTTATGGAGTCCAAAGCCTATAAAGATTATAGACCAGAAGAATTAAGACCAGGTATAAATATTACTGACAATGAGCAGTTAGCAGTTGAAGCGGGAAAATATGCTAATACAATTTTCCATCCTGTTAGTACTTGCAGAATGGGTAAAGATGAAAATGCAGTAGTATCTGATCAGTTAAAGGTTCATGGAGTCAAAAACTTAAGAGTGATTGATGCATCAGTAATGCCTTATATCACCTCGGGAAATACTAATGCTCCAACAATAATGATTGCAGAAAAAGGTGCAGACATGATACTACAGCAGTAATGTTTGCAGAATTTTTTACACCAGAGCAAATAGCGATAGTAACTCAAATAATTCTTATTGATTTAGTTTTAGCAGGTGACAATGCAATAATAATTGGAATGGTTGCATCTAAATTTCCAGTAGAACAAAGAAGAAAAGTTATTTTTTGGGGAATTGGTGGTGCTGTAATTTTAAGAATTATACTTACTTTACTTACAGCCTATCTACTACAAATCACCGGTTTAAGATTACTTGGTGGGTTACTGTTACTTTATATTGTTTATAAACTTTATGTAGACGTAATCAAAGGTTCAGATGCAGAAGAAGATGTAAAAGTAGATAGTTCAAGTTTTCTAAAAGCTATTTGGACTGTTTTACTAGCAGATTTTACAATGAGTTTAGATAATGTTTTGGGTGTTGCTGGTGCAGCTGGTGATCACTACGGGCTTCTTGTTTTTGGGTTAGTTTTATCAATTGTTTTAATGGCAACTGCAGCAACTTTAATTTCTGGATGGATTAAAAAATATAGATGGATAGCCTGGCTTGGGTTATTTGCTATTTTAATAGTGGCTGTTGAGTTGATTTACACAGATATTAAAATATTATTCTTTTAATGTATCTTCAAAAAATAAATTTGAAAAACAAATATGCATTAGTTACTGGTGCGGGAAAAGGACTTGGAAGAGCATGCTCAATCGCATTAGCTGAGGCAGGTGCAACTGTTATAGCTTTAAGCAGAACATCTTCAGATCTTAATAAATTAGAAAAAGATATTAAAAAGGTTAAAGGAAAAATTATTAAGATTACATGTGATGTAATGAATTATGAAGATTTAAAACAAAAAATAGATAAAATTAAAATTATTGATGTATTAGTAAATAATGCGGGAACTAATATTCCAGAGCCCTTTGAAAAAATAAAACAAAAAAGTATGAATTACCTTGTGGATTTAAATCTAAAGGCGGCATTTAACGTAGCGCAACTTGTTGTAAAAAAAATGCTTAAAAATAAAAAAAGACCAGGATCAATTATTAATATGTCATCTCAACTAGGTCATGTTGGTATGGGTGGTAGAAACGTATATAATATGACTAAATTTGGAATTGAGGGATTAACCAAAGGGATGGGTGTCGAATTAGCTAAAAAAAATATCAGAGTTAATACAGTGGCTCCAACTTTCGTTGAAACGCCGATGGTTAAAAATTTTTTTAAAAACAAAAAATTTAAAAAATTAGCCCTGGGAAATATTCCTATGGGAAAGGCAGCTACTGAGAGTGATATAGCTACATCAGTATGCTTTTTAGCTTCATCAGCTTCTTCAATGATAACTGGAACATCAATAATTATAGATGGTGGATGGACAGCTCAATAATTTATAAGCTTTTTTTTGTTTTTTTAATTTTTATATCACCGGTTAAAGCTATTGAATTCCAGGGTAAATTTCTACAAGGTCATTTTATATTAGGTAAAACTGATCCTAAAGCTAAAATTTTAGTTGGAAAGAAAGAAGTAAAAGTTTCAAAAGAAGGTTTTTTTGTCTTTGGTATAGATCGTGATCAAAAATATGATTTAATATTTACAAAAATTATTGATGGAAAAAAATCAATAACCACAAAAAAAGTTTTAAAGAGAAAATATAATATACAAAGAATTGATGGTTTGGCTGAGAGTAAAGTTACTCCACCAGAATCTGTTTATAAAAGAATTAAAAAAGAAAATAATGCAATTGGAGAAGCAAGAGCAATAAATTCTGATCTACAATTTTTTAAAGAAACATTCATCATGCCAGTTAAAGGTATAATTAGCGGTGTTTATGGAAGTCAAAGAATTTTAAATGGTAAACCAAGATGGCCTCACTATGGAATAGATATTGCGGCTAAACAAGGAACGATGATTAAATCATCTGGTTCGGGTGTCGTTACTATGGCTGAAGATGATTTATACTATACTGGTGGCACAGTTATAATGGATCATGGTCATGGGATATCTACAATATATTCTCATTTAGAAAATGTTTTGGTCTCAGTTGGTGATCATATAAATCAAGGAGACATAATTGGAACTGTAGGTTCTACTGGGAGATCAACTGGACCTCACTTAGACTTCAGAGTTAATTGGTTTCAAACACGACTAGATCCAATGTCTGTTTTAGACTAAATCTCAGATTTTGCTCTGAAGCGTTCATAAATCAATCTGGCTCTAACTCCTAAATTTAAAATTGGATTAGGAGGAAGCCGAGTGGGTTTATTTCTTGCTTCAATAACTTCTATCTCTTTTGTATTTTCATTGCTTGCTTTGATTGCTATTTGTTCTCCAAATAAAGTACCAACTCCAATACCAGAGCCATTATAACAACCTGCAACAAATATATTCTCATCTATTTTTTCAAAAATTTGAGAACTATTTCTTGTTCTTGATACAATACCAGACCAAGATGACTCAATAATATCAATGGGTAATTGTGGAAATCTTTTTTGTAATCCAATTTTTTGATTTATCGATCTTTTTTTAAGATTTGACTTAGACATATTGAATGGGCTGTGAACCTCAGCTGTATTTCTTATCAAAATTCTTCTATCGTTCGTCATTCTAACGGTTGCACCCATCGGTCTTACTGGTAGTATACCCCATTCTTTTGGTTCTCCAATAGATTTAAACTCTTCATCAGAGAGTCTTCTTGTCATACTGGCGGTCAAAGTAATAGGAAAATTATAATTTGATTTTATTCCTAATGACCTCAAGAAACCATTTGTAGTAAAAATAATTTTATTTGATTTAATTATTCCATTCTTAAAATTACATGAAACAAAGTGTTTATTTTTTTCCCAATTTAATAAACATGAATTTTCATACAAAATAACATTTGAAGGAAGAGTATCAATCATTGCTCTGACTAATTTTCCTGGATGAAGCAAAATTCCACCCTTTGTATAAAGTGCAATATTATAAAAAGTAGTACCTAGTCTTACAGATAATTCCTTATTTCCTAATATGCTATGTTCAAATCCTAATTTAGCTAATGTATTTGAAAAATTATCTAAAATTTTTTTGTCTCTAATTTTTGAGGAAGCAAAATATTTACCACTTTCATTCCAATCACAATCAACTTGATGTTCTTTGATAAATTTTTTTACTACATCAATTCCTAATGCATATATGTCTACTTTTTTTTTATAATTTTCTAATTTTTTGTTTGATATAAAACCATCATTTAAAGTTGTATCAACTAAGTAACCAGAATTTCTTCCACTAGCACCGTCACCTGCTAATTGTGCATCAACTAAAACAATTTTTTGATTTGGATTCAATTCTCCAAGTTTTCTTGCTGCTGATAACCCTGTATAACCAGCCCCAATTATTAACCACTCACAATTTATGTCATTAGAAATAGTTTTAATTTCTGATCTCGGTGTTAAATCATTAATCCAACTACATGAAGTGTCGTTAATTATTTGCATGGTCAAGAAAATTTATTTGTAATATATAAAAAATTATTTTTTAAAAAAATTTAATAAATCATCCGATCCCTTAGCAAGTAAATTTGAGTCAGTACCACAAGCTACAAAATCAAAACCTATATCAATTGATCTTTGAACTAGGTCTTTTCTGCCAATTAAAGTTCCAACCGATTTATTGTTTTTTTTTATTTCAGACACTGCTTTTTCAATTAATAACCATAACTCTTTATCATCAAATTGACCGAGTATACCCATATCAGCTGACAAGTCAGCAGGACCTACAAATAATGCTGAAATTCCATCAACATTAGCTATGCTTGAAATGTTAGTAATTGAATTTACTGTTTCTAATTGTGGAATAAGACAAATATTATCATCTATATACTTAAAATAATTTTTATCTCTAGTGTAATCGTTTCCTCTTTGTGACATAGCAACTCCCCTGATCCCCTTTGGTGGGTAATGACAAGCCATGACAGCCTTTTTTGCGTCCTCCTCATTATTAACCATAGGAATTATAAGAGAGTTGAAACCATAATCTAATAATGGTTTTATTTTAATTGGATCATTCCATGGAGGTCTTACCAATACTTCTGATTTGTTTTTAGCTTGGATTGCTTGAGCTTGAGATAACACACCTCTTACATCATTTGCAGAGTGTTCCATATCTAACAAAATCCAATCAAAACCAGCTCCAGCAATTATATCAGCAGTTATTTCACTGCATAAATTAGACCATAAACCAATCTGTTGTTTTTTTTCTAATAAATTTTTTTTAAATATATTTTCCATTTTAGTTTTACAGTTTAAAAATTTTATTTTGGTTTAGAATATTTTTTGGATCAAAAGTTTTTTTAATGTTCTTCATTAGTTCAATCTCTAATTGACTCTTTGTTTCTAAAAAATCATCTCTTTTTAATAAACCTATACCATGTTCAGCGCTAATTGATCCAGAAAGTTCATTTATAAGATTATTAACTATTTTTTTAAGATCCATTTCATACTCATAAAAATTAGACTTTAAATTATCAGGCTCAATTAAATTGTAGTGAATATTGCAGTCACCTAAATGTCCAAATGTATGAAATTTAATTCCTTTTAAAATATTATCTATTTCATTTTTTCCTTTTATAAAAAATTGATCTAATTTGTCTAATGGAACTGATATATCGAATCCAATTAATTTACCCTCTAACTTTTGTGCCTCTGTTAAATCTTCCCTAAATTTCCAAAATTCTTTATTTTGCTTTTCATTTTGAGCAATAATTATTTCACTATAAAGATTTGAACATTCATATAATTTTTCCTGCAATAAATTTATTATTTGATCATCTAAATTATCTATTTGTATTTTAACTAAAGCATAATAATTTTTTAAATTTTCAAAAAAACTTTTTTTCATAAAATTATGTTTAATACATAAATCAAATGAAATTTGAGGTATCAATTCAAATCCTGTTATAGGAAATCTTAATTCTTTAGAAATATGTTTATAAAAATCAATTACATTTTTTAAATTTTCAAAAGAAGCTATAAATGTAAAATAATTTTGGGCTCTAGGATAAATTTTTAATGTTGCTCGAGTTATAATTCCTAGTGTGCCTTCAGATCCACAAAATAAATCTTTTAAATTATATCCAGTATTATCTTTGACGACTTTTGAGCCAAGTCTCAATATTTTGCCATTTGATAAAATTACTTCAAGACCAAGTAAATTATTTCTTACAGAACCATAATGTAAAACATTTATACCACCTGCATTAGTTGATATTACTCCTCCAACTTGGCTAGATCCTGTAGAAGCCATTTCTAAAGGAAACAAAAAACCATCCTTTTCAAGTCTTGTGTTCAAATCATCAATTTTTACTCCTGCATCAACCTCAACACACTTATTTAGAATATCAACATGATGGATTTGGTTAATTTTTTCCATGTTAATTATTATTTCTTTTTTTTCTTTAGTAGGAGAAGCACTTGCTACAAGATTTGTATTTCCACCTTGAGGTATAACTTTAATATCATTATCATAACTAAATTTTAGTATTTTAGAAACCTCATCCTCATTTTTTGGAAATACTACACACAAAGCTTTTTCATTAATTCGTCCACGCCAATCTTTGCTATATTTAATTATATCTAGCTCATCATTTATACAATTTATTGTTTTACAAATTTTGGATAAGTTTTCAAAAATTTTGTTTTCCATAGTAATTATCAATTTAATTTTATATAATAAGTTGACTAGTTAACAATATTTAATTGATTTCATTATTTAATTAAATTAACTGTAAAATAACAGCATCTTTTATTTTATGCATGAAATAATAACTATACTAGGTTCGTTTATAGCATCTTTTGACACTGTTGGATTGATTTTAATTATAGCTTTAACATTAATAGGGTCAATCGTGGCTGGAATGTCGGGATATGGTGCTGGTATACTAATTGGTGTTGTTTTGATGCCCATGGTTGGTGTAAAAAAAATTGTCCCAATAGTAACAATTCTTACTTTTTATATAAATTTTTGGAGAATAATTTTATATTGGGAACACATTAATTGGAAAAAATCTATTTACTTTTCAATTTTTGCAGCACCTGGCTTATATTTTAGTACTTATTTTTTTTCAGTTGCCTCAACAAAAACTCTAACATTGATTGTCGGTTTTTCTATTTTTGCATTGGTAGTTTTAAGAAAATTTTTTCTTAATTTAAATATTTATTTAAATAATAAATTATTAGCGCTTTATGCAATTTTTACAGGTTTATCCTTAGGGGTTATTTTGGGACCAGGTTTAATGATTCTGACAGGATTATCTGCAAATGGTTTGGTTGGTTCTAATTTAGTTGGTTCAAGCTCTGTTGCTGATTTAATTACAATAATTGTTAGATCAATTCATTTTTATAAGCTTGGTGTGATTGATATGGAAATTTTTACAATAGGTAGTTTTTTAGGAATCATGTGTTTATTGGGTACATATATTGGAAAAAAAATAGTCGATAAAATTGGAAAAAAAGTGCATCAAACTTTGATTGAGTTTTTCATGTTGTCAGGGAGTATTATAATGATTATTAGAGCTTTAACTTTAGATTAGATAGGAGCATGACCGACACTCATTCCTCCACAAACATATAAAGTTTGACCTGTTATGAAAGAAGCTTCATCTGAAACAAAAAAAGAAATTGCACTTGCTACTTCTTCAGGTTTACCAAATCTTCTCATAGGATTTTGAGCCATATATTTTTTTTGATAGGTTTTATTTTGACTATTATTTTTAATTTGTAATTCTGTTAAAATTGGTCCTGGCGAAACTGTATTAATTGTAATGTTGTATTTTGCAAGCTCCAAAGCCCAAGTTCTAGCAAAACCATATAGACCAGCTTTTGCTGAAGAATAACTTGTTCTTAGCTCTCTTCCTAAAGCTGCTCTACTTGCAACGTTTACAATTCTACCAAATTTTCTTTTTTTCATATTATTTACTAAGCCAAGTGATAATTGAATAGCTGGTCTTAAATTTAATTTAATTGATTTATCGAATGTTTTTAAATCTAAATTTTCAATAGATTGCCCAAATGATGCACCAGCATTATTTACAATACAAGTAACATCAAGTTTTTTTAATTTTTTTATCAATAGCTCAATCTCATTTGAATTTGATAAGTCGCATTCAAAAAATTTACCTGGAAAGTTTTTAACTTTAGATCTTGCAACTCCAATAATATTATATTTTTTTTGTCTTAATAGTTTGCTTGTAGCAAGTCCAATTCCTCTATTAGCACCTGTAATTAACACTGTTTTCATTATTTATATTTTGTAACATCTTCTGTACTGATTTGGAACAATTTTATTTTTAGGGTTCAGTTTAGATAATTCTTTTAAAATAAAGTTTGGTTCATAAATATATTTTCTTGCATTAGAAATTAAATCTACATCATTATTATTTATTATTTTTTTTGCAAAATTTATGTCATCAATCATACCTCCAACTCTTACTTTTATCTTACAGTTTTTTCTTATAGATCTTGCTAAATTAAAATTAAAATTTGGTCTTGGTTTAAAATCGGTTTTTGAAATTAATCCACCGCTTGAAACACATACATAATCAAAACCAATTATTTTTAATTCTTTACTTAAATAAATGGAATCTTCTAAATTTATTCCATTTTTAATCCAATCTTTCCCTGTAATTCTTGCGCCTAAGATTTTATTATTGGGCCAATTTTTTCTTACTAATCGAGCTACTTCTAATAAAAATCTGCATCTATTTTTTAAATTACCGCCATATTTATCTTGTCTTTTATTTGAAATTGGAGAAAAAAATTGATGTAACAAATATCCATGGGCCATATGTAATTCCAAACAATGTATATCCAATTTTTTTGCAAGTCTTGTGGAGTTTATAAATTTCTGTTTTACATTTTTTATGTCGTTATCATTCATCTCTTTTGGATGAGGCCAATCAAGTTCCCTTTTAATTGATGAGGATGATATTGTTTTCCAAGATTTCTTTTTCAGAGTTGAATTGGGTTTAATCCAAGGTAATTCGGTTGAGCCTTTTCTACCAGAATGCGATATTTGTAATCCAATTTTAATATCTGAGTTTTTTTTTATATTTTTAACTAGTTTTTTTAATTTTTTATATTGAGTATTATTTTCTAAACACATATCTGAATGAGTGATCTTCCCTCTTTTTTCAACGGCTGTTGCTTCAATCATTAACAATCCTGCTCCAGAATTTCCAAGACTTGTTAAATGTTTATAATGCCAACTAACCGGACTACCATTAGAAGACGAATATTGACACATTGGTGAAACTACAAATCTATTTTTAAGTGTAACTCCATTAATTTTAATTTTTTTAAAGATCTTTTCTTTCACTTGTTTATAATTTTTTTATTTTTCTTTTCCCATTTAAATTGCTTTGCAGAATAAAAAACGATTATACAGGTCAATATAAGTAGACTAATAGACAAAGGTCTTTGTAAGGTATAAAGAATTGGATCCCCTCTTGATACAACCATTAAGTCCCTTAAACCATTCTCTGCTATAGGACCTAATATTAAGCCTAACAAAGCTGCACCTGTAGAAAAATGATATTTAGTCATCAAATAACCTAAAACTCCAAAAACCATCATTATCCATACATCAGCAATATTATTTGTATTTACATATGTTCCAACTATCGAAAAAATAATTATTAAAGGTGCCAATAGACCTTTTGGCATAATTGTTAAGTGAGCCATACCTCTAGCCATTATAGCTGCAATAAAACCCATTAATATATTTGCAGCTAAAAAACCCCACATTACTGTGTAAACAATTTGTGGATTATTTTTAAATAAACTAAGACCAGGCTGCAAACCATGAATAACAAGTGCTCCAAGAATAACTGCTGCAGAAATACCTCCTGGAATTCCAAGTGTAAACATCGGTATTAAGGAGGTGCCAGTTGATCCATTATTAGATCCCTCTGTGGCTGCTAATCCTTTTATTTCACCTTTACCGAATTGATCGCCTATTTTACTTTTTTGAATTTCCCATGCATAAGCAATCCATTGAGCAATGCTACCACCTGCAGCTGGTATTATTCCTAAAACTAAACCACACCCCCAACCTCTAAATAATGAATTTTTAACTTTTTTTATTTCATTAAATTTTGGCCAAATATTCCAGCTAAGTTTAGAATTACCACCAATTGTGTCTTGTGCTTTTGATAATGATAATTCCAAACCTTGTGCAAAAGCGAATAATCCAACTATAGCTGGCATAATGCCTATGCCTGATGATAAAGTAGCTGAACCAAATGAAAATCTTGGTATTCCAGAGTAAAGATCAATACCAACTGTCGACAAAAAAATTCCAAAAAAACCTGAAATTAAACCTTTAAAAATATGTCCAAAAGATATTGATGCTATTGCAGTTAAACCTAAAATTGCCATTAAAAAATATTCTGCAGGACCAAATAATAGAGCTACTTCAGCTAAAGGAGGTGCTAACAAAAGTAAAACCAAACCACTAATTAACCCACCTAAGACACTTGCAAAAGTTGAGATTCTTATAGCCTGAATTGCATTTCCTTTTTTTGTTAATTCAAAACCCTCAATAGCTGTTGCGGCAGATGCAGATGTGCCAGGTGCTCTTATTAAGATTGCTGAAAAAGATCCTCCATACATACCAGCAGCATAACAAGATACCATGAGAATTAGAGCTTCAGTTGGTGGAAAATTAAAAGAAACAGGTATTAAAAGAGCAATCGCCATTGGAGGACTTAAACCAGGTATAGCACCAATTACTAATCCAATTAAAACCCCCAAAATAAGACAAAATAAAACACTCACTGTGAACAGGTTGCCAAAATAACTTAAAGCTTCAAAAATATACATTAAATCAAAAACCCCTTTGGCAAATTAGTCTTTAGAAAAAGACTGAAAAAAATATACATGAATGGAATGAGTATAATTAACGTTAAAAAAATATGTTTAAAATTTTTTACTCCTAAATAATAACTTGATAAAATAAAAAATATTATTGTTGAAACAAAAAAACCTAAAACTAAAATTGATAAAACATAAAAGAAAGAAATTATTAAAATTATATAAGGCCTAAAATTTATATTAATACTCTTTTTTAATTTATAATTTTCTTTATTTTGAAAATAATCTAATATAGTAAATATAATGATTGAAATTGCACAAAAAGTTGGAAGTAAATTTGCATAATTAGCATATTCTGTTGAAATAAAAATTACAGCTAATGAAATAAAAAAAATAAAAATATTTCTTACTAAATGGATATTTATCATCAAATATAAAGAAAGAGGCCGACATATTAATTGTCAGCCTCTTAATTTGAAATTAAAGTTTATTGATTCCAATATTCAACAACTTTTACCATTTTTTCTGTGTTAGCTATAAAGTCTTTCAAGTCACCTCCTGCTGCAGTCCAAATTCTACTTGATTTAGACATTTCAGCTAATTGATAACCAGGGTTAGCTTGTGCTTTATTAATAGCATTTTTGAACACATCGTATTTATCCTGTGGTAAACCATTGGCTGCTATTAAAGTTCTTGCTGCAAAACCAAGATTCTCAACACCAGTCACCTCTCCAAACGTAGGAACTGAAGGTAAATACTCCGATCTTACAGTATCAAGAACAGCAACTGGTCTCATTTTACCTTCTCTAATGTAATTTACATAAAAAGAAACATTTCCTGCAACCATATCACTTGTTCCAGCTAATAGTTCTTGGATTTTTTTAGCATCATTATTTGCATAAACTTTTGCTACTTTAAAACCTTTAAGTTTCTTCTCAGCAAAAGCCAAACCTTGATAGTCATCTGAACCTATAGCAGTTGTACTTACAATAAGTTTATTAGGATTTTTTTCAGTATAAGCTAATACATCCTTTAAACCACCAGTGAATCTTTCATCGTCAGCTCTTACTAACCATAGACAAGGATCGTAAGTTTGGCCTCCAATAAAATTAAAATTTCCAACAGTTTCGGTTCTTTTCATTTTAGGATCCAAGTAAGCAAATACATGTGGTAAATTAACTAATCCAATTTTATGATCATCTTTTTTTGGATCCCATTTAGCCATTTGCCCCCAAGCAACCCAGCCTCCACCACCTGAAATGTTCACAACATTTACAGGTACACCAAGCTCCTCTGCTAAAAAAGGTGCAAATATTCTTGCACTTCTATCTGTTCCGCCTCCAGCTTTCCATGGAACAACTAATTCTACAGGACCTTTAGGGAAATCAGCAGCGATTGCTGAAGATATCAAAAAAGAGACTGCAGATAAAATTAAAATTATTTTTTTAATAAATAATTTAATCATAATTACCCCTCCTTTGTTCAATATTTATATTAATAAATTAAATATATGTTGCGTTGACTTGTCAACTAAGATAAAGTTTTCAAATTTACCAATATTAAATGACACTCTGTGTCAGGGATAAAACTAATCATATATAAAAATAAATTCATTAAAACTTTAAATTTAAGATAAAGTTCATTTTATGTTTGATTTAAATATAATTTTTATTTTGATTTTATTTGGATGCCTTTCTGGATTTTTTGCTGGATTATTAGGTGCTGGGGGAGGCATGATAACAGTGCCGGCACTTTTTTTTGCTCTTAAATTATATGGATATAGCAGTGACTTATTAATGCATATTGCGGTTGGTACTTCATTAGCAATTATTTTTCCAACATCAATTATATCTTCTTATACTCATTATAAAAATGGAAATTTAGATAAAAATTTTTTTAAGTTCTGTGGAGTATTTATTTTTTTGGGTATTATTCTTGGTACATTTTTCACTTCAAATGTGAATACATTAAATTTACTTTTTATATTTGCTAGCTACACATTTATTTCTGGTGTGTTTCTTTTATTTAAAAAAGATAAATTAAACAAATTTAAAAATGAGATTTCAAATCCATACAAAATAATTTATAGTTTAATTACAGGATTTATGTCAGTGCCACTAGGGATAGGAGGAGCATCGATTATGGTTCCTATAATGAGATTTTATAATTACTCGATAAAAATTGCCATCGGCACATCTGCTCATTTTGGAATTATAATTTCTTTTACCGGCTTTTTATCAATGTTAATAAGTGGGCATTACATTGCAAAAGTTGACGAACCATATACCGTAGGCTACATAAATATATTAAGTTTCTTAATTTTTGTTCCAGCAACTTTGTTAATGGCAAGAATAGGTGCGATCACCACATCTAAAATTAAAAAGGAAATGTTGAATAAAATATATGGAATTACTTTAATTATCATTTCTCTGAGAGCCTTTTACGAAATTTATAATTTTTCTAATTAACGATCTAGTGTGGTAAGGGCATCAAATTTTGACATTGCATTTACAAAATTTGAATAATCTTTTTGTGAAAAAGAAAGTTTATTTATTTTGTTTTTTCTCTCTTTTTTAAAATTAAGAACATTTATAGTTTTTTTTAAATCTACATTATCTAAATTTTTAGTAATAAATACAATTTTTGACTGCTTGTCATCAAATGGCCACTTGTCTAATTTGATTGGTTCGTGAAATACTTTTTGTACAGCATTAATTAAGAGAACTTTTTTTTCTACTTTAATAATACCTTTCATTCTTAAAAGGTTGTTGCTTTTAAACCTCGCCAACGCGTTAAGCCATAATTTAAGTCCATCTTTAGTTATATTATGTTTTATGTTAATAGATATTGACTTAACTTTTTTTGTTTCATTGACAAAGTTTTTTTTATGTAAAAAATTCGATTTAGTTTTTAAGGTATTATCTATTTTTTGGATTGTTAACTTTTTAATATTAAAATCTGTAAATATTTTTTTAATTTCATGCAATTTAAGCAAGTTTTTATCTAAAATTTCTGCGTGTAGATTTAATTTTTTTAATTCTTTAATGACTTCTTTTTTTTTATTATTTTCACTAATATCTGTTTTACTTAGAAAAATTATATCTGCTGAAGTAATTTGTTTAAAATTTTCTAAATGATTATGTAAATCGTTTTGAAAATTCACAGTATCAACAACTGTAATTAATGATTTAAATTTTATTTTTTCAGAGATTATTTGATCTGATACTATAGTCTGAACAATAGGTATTGGATCAGCTAATCCACTAGTTTCAATTATAATTCTATCAAATTTTTTCTTAAGTTTTAAAGTGTCATCTAAAGTCTTTACTAAGTCTCCTGAAAATGAGCAGCATAAACATCCATTATTTAGCACAATTTTATCATCACTTTTTTTTTTTATTAAATGATGATCAATGCTTATTTTGCCAAATTCATTTATGATTAATAAAGTATTTTTAAATTCTTTATAATTTATTATATCGTTTAGAATAGTCGTCTTACCACTACCTAAAAAACCGGTTATAATTGAAGTTGGAATTTTTTTTGACAATTTTAGTCCATCACTTTCCATTCCCTGTAATCAGTTGGGAACGGTTTTACATCGTTACCTGCAGATCGATCTACGCAAATTTTTCCTTCTTTTAAAACCATTAAGATATTTTCACGTTTCCCTAAAACTTCAATATTCTCTGCAGGGTTACCTTTTACTAAAACAATATCAGCTAATTTACCCTCATCTAGTGTACCTAACTCATCATCTATGTGAAGTGCTTCAGCAGCAGTTTTTGTTGTTGTTATGATTGCATCCATTGGCTTCATACCTAAATCAACATAAATTTTTAATTCATCTGCATTAGATCCTATATCAGGTTCAAACCCCATATCTGTACCCATAGCAATTTTTACACCTGCTTTATAAAAAGCTTGAAATGTCTTAAAGCAGTCAGGCTGAATTCTTTTCATTTTTTCTAATGTAAATGAAGGTGTTCCTATCTCTCTTCTAATTTCAATAGCATGATCTGTCCTATGAGAAAGAGTTGGTGTAACTGGTACTTGGGACTCTACTAATTTTTCTAACGAGTCTTGATCATGAAAAACCATATGTTCAATAGTATCTGCTCCTGCTTTAAGTGCCATTCTATGCGCATCAGGTGTAAAACAGTGAATTGAAGTATATGCATGTAAAGCATGTGCCTCATCACAAACTGTATCTAATTCTTCTTGAGTATGATTTCTTACATCTGGCTCTTCTTTGTCGGTGCCTCCTCCTCCAGACGCACAGGTTTTTAACCAATCGGCTCCTTCTAATAAGTTTAATCTTGCTAATTTCCTCATTTCATCAGGACCATCAGCAGTTGCTTTTGGATTTCTTAATGAACCTCTCGGATTTATTAAGTCCAAATGTGAACCTGTTCCAACTGTAAAAGCTCCAGTTTTTAATCTGGGTCCTGCTAGTATTTCATTTTCAATTGATGTTTTAACTGCTGTTGATTGAGCAGTTAAGAGTCCTCTATTTGACATTAAACCCAAATCTCTTAAGGTAGTTATACCTCTATCCAGACAAAGTTGAGCATGGAATAACATGTACATTTGTTGTAATTCTGGTGTTATTTCCCATTGAGCTACTCTATAATTTTTAAAAGTTAAATTATTATACATACATAAATGAATATGGCAGTCCATCATACCTGGGATTGCACTTACATCACTTCCTAAATCAATTAACTTAAAGTTTTTATATTCTTTTAAATTAATTTCTTTTTCACTTCCGACTTTTTTGATGATTTTATTTTCTACAACGATAACTCCATTATCTACAGATGACCCATTTCCATCAATTAACTTTCCAACTTTTATAATTTTTATATTGCTCATAAAGTGTATGTTTTTTTTTTGTATTAAAGAATTTATACATTTATTATAATTTTTATCAAAAGTAAATAATTTGTTAACTAGTCAACTAAACTTGCTACATTAATCTGTTGACATTATTAGGTAATAATCTAATCTAAATATAATGAGTGAGAAAAAAACAAAAACTGAAGGCGCGACTAAAGCAGGCTCAGGTAAATATTGCTTTCCTATGAAATCTTTGGATGTAGTACCTGCAGGAACAGGATACTCTACTTCAAAAGGTGGTGTGATTGAAGGCGAAAGAATGCTTGTAGGTTACATAAATAAAGCAAAAGGCACTGGTTCAAGACCACACAGTCATCCCAATGAGCAATTTAATTACATTTTACAAGGAACTCTTGATGTTGAAATTGATGGACAAAAATTTTTAGCTAAAGCAGGGAGTGTAGTTTATGTGCCAGCAAATATGGAACATTCAATGGTTGCAACTCCTGAAGAGGATGTGATATTTATTGCTATCAAAGATCTTTCTCACGGTATAATTGGCAAGGCAACAGATGGAACTATGGATGGTCCAAGATATATGCCTGGGTTTGAGCCAAAATAAACTTGAAAATAGATACTAAAATCAGAAATAAATTTCTTAACAATAGACCTTCGCATGAAATTTGGGGATCTAAGGGTGGAGTAAGTACGATGGATCCTATTTCAACAGCGATAGGTATTGATATTTTAAATAAAGGTGGAAATGCAATTGATGCATCAATTTCAATTGCTTCAACATTAGCTGTAACTAGTCCTAATTGGTCAGGTCTAGCAGGTGATAGTGTTTGGCTTTATTATAATAATAAAAAAAACAAAACATCTCACATTGATGGTTATTCTGTATGTCCAAATAAAATTGATAGCGATAAATTGAAAAAAATTCTTAAATTAAAAAATAAATCATTCATCGATAGAGAAGAACCATTTAATACTAGAAATGAGGGGATAATAACCTCTATGATACCAGGGACACCCTTTTTGTTAGATTATGCGTGGCAAAAATATGGGTCTTTAAAATTTGAAAAACTTATTAAACCTTCAATAAATTTAGCAAAAAAAGGATTTCCTATAAGCAATTATCTTTTTCAGGCATTCGATGCTTATCATAAAAAATTATCAAAATTTAAATCAACAAATAAAATATTAAAAAATAATAAAAAAATAAGACCTGGTGAAACTTTTATTCAAAAAGATTTGTCTAAAACACTTTACAGATTTTCAAAAAATAAATCTAAAGAGTTTAGAAACGGCAAAACAATACAAGAAATATTAAAATATTGTAAAAATAAAAATCCTTTTTTCTCTAAAAGTGATTTTAAAAATTATAAAATAATAGAGAGAGAACCTTTTTCAACTGATTACAAAAATTCTAAATTAGTTACTACAGGAATGCCTACAAGTGGCATTAATTTACTACAATGCTTTAATTTATTAAAAAATTATAATTTGAAAAATATAAAATTTATGTCAGATAAGTATATAGAAATTCTAATTTCTATTTTACAGAAAGTATTAAGAGACAGAAGAAAATATAGTTCAGATCCTGATTTTATAAAATTTAGTCAATCTGAATTGATAAGTAGAAAATATTTAAAATCAATTGCAAGAAAATCTTTAAATAATATTAAAAAAACTAAATTAAATCTAAAAGATGGTGGAACAACACACTTTTGCGTTTGGGATAAAAATAATAACATTGTTTCTGCAACACAATCAATAGGATATCAATTTGGTTGCGGAGAAATTGCTGATAACACAGGTTTATTTATGAATGATAGAACTTGGTGGATGGCATTAAAAAATTCTCCGAATATAATAATACCAAATAAAAGATGTAATATAGGTCATGCTCCTGTAATTGTTTTTAAAAATAATGAGCCTTATTTAACTCTTGGAAGTCCTGGTGGATTTGGGATAATTCAGTACCTTTTTCAAGTGCTTTCACACGTTTTAAATTATAAAATTGATTTACAAACAGCTATTGATTTACCAAGATTTAAAATCTCAAATAATTTTGAGGATGTATATTTAGAAAATCGATACGAAAGGTTAAATGCAATATTAAAAAATAAAAATATCAATATTAAATTTTTTGATGAATGGACAGATATAGTTGGTGGTGTTGAAGGTATTGTAAAAAATTCATCTGGCAATTATTTGAATTGCTATGATGTGAGAAGAAATTCATTTGCAAGTGGATTAGTATAAATTTTAGTTGATTTATCAACTAAATATATTATTTTATATTTTATGTTTTCCAAAATTACAGATAAAAGTGCTTGGTATGGTCCTGAAGAGGAAAAAAAAACTGACTGGATATATAGGTTAGATAAAGAAGATATTAATGAAATTGAAAATCTTACTGTAAAGTTTATATCCTCCAAAAAAAAACTCACCAAATTAAATAAAGATGATTTTTATTTCGAAAATTTGGGAAAAAAGTACCTTAGAAAAATTGATGATGAATTAAAAAATGGCAGAGGTTTTGCCTTAATTAGGGGGATGCCGGTAAATGAATGGAGCAGAGAAAAAATAATAACTGCATATATGGGATTATGCTCATATTTTGGCAATTTTAGAGTTCAAAATAAAAAAGGTCATTTACTTGGACATGTTAAAGACTTGGGCAAAGATACAACAAAAGATTTTACTGCAAGAGTATATGAAACAACATATAGACAAACTTTTCATAGTGACAGAAGCGATATAGTTTCATTGCTGTGTTTAAATAAAGCAAAAAAAGGTGGTGAGTCCTTGTTAGTAAGCTCAATGACAATTTTTAATAAAATTTTAGAAAACAATCCAGAATATCTTCCAATTCTATTTGAGCCGTTTCCTCTTGATAGAAGAGGTGAAGAAGGTGGCAATCAAAAAGGTTATTCGATGACACCTGTTTACTATGAAAAGAATGGGAAGATATCCTCATATTTTTTAAGACAATATTTAGAAAGTTCTACAAGATTTGAAGGTGTAACAATTTCTGATAAACAAAGAGAGGCTTTAGATATAATTGATAAATATGCAAACGATGAGAGTCTATACATGAAAATGATGTTTGAGCCTGGAGATATACAAGTAATTTACAACCATACTTTATTTCATGATAGAATGTCGTATGAAGATTATGAAGATAAGAGTAAGAAAAGACACCTTTTAAGATTATGGATATCAGCTTATGAAGATAGAGAATTATCAGAAAAATACATAGATAGATGGGGAAGTATTAAAATTGGTGAAAGAGGTGGAGTATACGCAGAAGGTTTAGATTTAAATATTCCTCTTGAAGCAAATTAACAAAATTTAATGAAAATAAAAAATATTGCTTTCATAGGTTTGGGTAATATGGGCTATTATATGGCTAGTCGTTTAGTTAAAAACAAATACACTATTTTTCCGCATGATATTAACAAAAATAATTTAAAAAGTTTTTACAATAATACTAAAATTGAAGAAATTAATTTTTTAGAATCTATAGAAAAAGTAGATTGTGTAATTTTAATGGTGCCATCTAGCAAGGAAGTAAATGAGATTATTTTTAAAAAGAATAAAATTTTCCAAAAATTAAAAAAAAACACAATTATTATTGATATGAGCACGTCAATACCAACAGAAACTCTTAATATAGGAAAAAAATTAAAACATAAAAAAATAAAATTTTATGATTGTCCCGTTGCTGGAGGTGTGAAATTTGCAAAAACTGGTGAACTAACTCTGTTTTTTGGCGGAACAAAGAAAAATAATGAAATTATTAGATTATTAAACTGTTTTGGAAAGATAATTTGGTGTGGCAAACTAGGTAGCGGACATTCACTTAAAGCACTAAATAACTTCATTAATGCCTCAGTTCTAAATACCTACCTAGAGGCAATAACTACAGCTTTAAAATTTGGAATAAAAAAAAACTATTTAATTAATGCTATCGATCAAGCAACTACAGGTAAAAATCATCCTTATTTTAAAAAAATTAAAGATGGAATATTAATTAAAAAATACAATTCTGGATTTACACTTAATTTACTTACTAAAGATGTATCGATTGCAAATAATTTAATTAAAAAATATGTTAGAAGGGCGCCAATATCATCAAATATTTTAAAATTATTAAAAAAATCAAAAAATAAACTAGGAAAAAATTCAGATCAGTTAAAACTTTACAAGATGTGGTCAAGCAATATATGAAGAAAGTTTTAGTTTTAGGTAAAATTCATACAGCAGGCATTAAATATTTAAAAAAGATTTCTTATCAGGTTGACGAAGCTAGTGATCAAAATGATGATTATAAAAAAAATTTAAATCTTTACGACGCTTTGATTTTAAAAATGACAAAAGTAGATGAGGAATTTATTAATTTATCTAAAAATCTTAAAATAATTTCTAGACATGGGGTTGGTTATAATAATGTTAACCTTGATGTAATAAATAAAAAAAAAATACCTCTTTTTATTGTTGGGGATGTCAACTCAACCTCAGTAGCTGAACATACATTTGGTTTGATTATAAATATTGCTAAAAAAATTAACTTTTACGATTCCGAAGTAAGGTCCAATAATTTTGAGATAAGAAATTCTTTTAGTAGTAGAGACCTTAATAAAAAAAATATTTTAATTTTTGGATATGGGAGAATAGGAAAAAAAGTAGCTGATATTTGCAATTTTTTTAATATGAATGTTTTTGTATATGATAAATTTTTGAAATTAGAAAACTTATCTAAAAATACTAAGATTGTTAATAATATTAATGAAAACTTAAATATTTATGATTTTATTAGTTTACATATACCATTTAATAATTCTGAAAAAGCTCTCATTGACAAAACTTTTTTAAATAAATTAAAATCTGATTGTGCTATAATTAATACTTCTCGAGGCGATTTAATCAACGAAAATGATTTAATCCTTCATTTGAAAGAAAACAAAAATTTTTATGTAGGATTAGACGTATTTAATCCTGAGCCTCCTCAATCAAAAAATGAATTATTAAAATTAAAAAATACAATTCTTACACCCCACTCAGCTGCTTACACTGAAGAATGTCTTTCAGAAATGTCATTACATTGCGCAATTAATATCGAAAATTTTTTTAAAGGAAATATTGACCAATCTAGATTAATTAATAAAGAAATTTACTCCTAATTAATCAACATCTGATGCATCTAATTTAATTTTATTAAACATCAAAGGTATTAATATAGAAACTATCGCCAAACCAAAGAAAATTAAAACAATTGGTCTATCAAAAATTTGAAAAAAATTACCTTGATTCATAATCATCGTCTGTCTAAAAGACTCCTCCATCCTAGTTCCAAGAACCACACCTAAAATTACTGGAGCTAAGGGGTAATCGCACGATCTCATAAAATAACCAATTATCCCAAATAAACACATCAAATACAAACTTAATGTAAGTTGATCGCTAGAATAAATCCCTAACATACAAATTATTGTTATTATTGGCAGTAATATAGCCATAGGGATATATAAAATTCTTACAAATAAACTTATGAGAGGAAGGTTCAATATTAATAAAAAAATATTTCCAACATAAAGTGCTGCCACAAGTCCCCAAACTACATCCGGCCTTTCAATAAATAACATTGGCCCAGCTTGAATATCTAACATAAGGAATGCTCCTAACATTACAGCAGTTGTAGCTGAACCAGGCACCCCTAAAGCTAACATAGGTACGAATGCTCCTGCGCTCGCGGCATTATTTGCAGACTCTGGACCAGCAACTCCTTTTATCTCACCCTTTCCGAAATTTTCTGGATTTTTACTTATTTGTCTTTCAGTTGAATAGGAAACAAAAGATGCTATTCCAGCTCCTGCACCTGGAAGTACTCCTATTACAAAACCTATGAAACCTCCTCTAATTATAGACCAGAAGCTATATATTATCTCTTTTAATTTAATAAATACCCTATGTTTTAATACTTCTCTTTTTTGATTTGATAAAATATTTTCAGAATTTATTATAACTTCTGAAATAGCAAAAAGGCCTAAGGTAACTGATAGAAATTGAATACCGTCCCAAAGTTCAGTAATACCTAAAGTAAATCTTTTTACTCCCATAAAATCTTCACCAATAGTCGATATCATTAAACCAAATACCATTGCTAAAAGAGCCTTAACCATTGAATTTCCAACTAAACTGCACACTGCGGTAACTGCAAAGATGTAAAGAGCTAAATACTCAGGTGCACTAAATTTTAGGGCTAAGTCAGCAACAAACGGTCCTAAAATCATTAAACCAACAACCGCTATAGTGCCAGCAATATAAGATCCGATTGCCGCTATACATAATGCAGCTCCAGCATTACCTTGTTTTGCCATTTCATGGCCATCTAAACAGGCAATTACTGCTGAAGTATCACCTGGCACTCTTAATAGAATAGATGCTGTTGAACCCCCATACATAACACCTGTATAAGTTGCTGCTAACATAAATACAGATCCTAAAGGATCAAGAACCAATATTATTGGAAGCATCATTGCTAATGCGCCAGCAGAACCAATACCTGGTAAAACTCCAACTACAGTGCCTAATAAAGAACCAAATAATGCATACATTAAATATTTAACTTGTAAAATGATTTTAAAACCATCTATCAAATTTATAAATATTGTATCAAACATTTAGTAAATCATTTTCTTTAAATCTTCTAAAAAAGGAAAAAGTTTATCGGTATCAACTAACTCACCCATAGGCATTTGAAAATTTAATCCATAGTAAAAAATTATAAAAATACTCAAAGTTATAACTACACTAAAAACAAATGAATATTTTATTGTTTTTTTTAAATATAAAATAAATAAGAAAGAGTAAAGAAAACTTGAGAAAATAAAACCAATTAACTCAAACAAGACTACAAAAATTATTGTTATAAAAATTGGAGCCATTTTTGTAAATTTATTTTTGATAACCTCAAAAGTTAAAGGATTGTTTTCATTAAAAGTCTTCAAGCTCTTTAAAAAATATATTATTAATAAAAGAAATCCAAAAGTTGCAACAAGAATTGGAAAACTTGAAGGTCCAACGACATCCTCTCCAATAGTTTTTTCTAAATCAAAAGATGAAATAAAATATAAAATTAGTGTGATTAAAAAAATTGTTGCTAATAAATTCTGTTTTGAGAGAAATAATTTGTAAAAAAACTTCATAAATATATTACCGTAACTTTTTAAAAGTTACGGTAATATTATAATTTTTTATTTCTTAATTAAATTTAATTCAGTACTTAATTTGAAATAAGCAGCATGCTCTTCAGCTAACATTTTATCCAACTTAGACTGATGAATTGAAATTGAGGCTAAGTTGTTTTTTGCAACATAATCTTGGAAAGATTGCGTTTTGGCAACTTTCTTCATAAGTTTGCTATAGAAATTAGCTTGAGCATTTGAGTTTTCGTTTGAAAACCATAAGCCTCTATATTGAGCAAGTATTGTGCCTTTGTATCCAGCTTGTTTAAAAGTAGGCACTTCAGGCATTGAAGGTAGCTTCACTGATGAAGCAAGAATTCTCATTTTACCTGCTTTTACAAATTTAAATACTTGGCCTGGGTTTTCTAGAATAAAATCTATATGACCACCAAGTAATTGTAAAACACCTTCATCATCAAAAGGAGTATAAGTTATGTCTACTCCCTTTTCGTCAGCCATCATTTTTCCCACCAAAGATGCGACTTGACCAAAGTCACCTCCACCTTGAACAACTTTACCAGGATTTGCTTTTGCCTTTTTTATTATATCTTTTAATGATTTGTATTCTGAGTCTGCATTAACTGTTAAAAGCAAAGGTGAAACTACAAGTGCAGAAATACCTTTAGCATTTTGGTATCCAACTTCTTGTCCAGTCAAGATAACATTGTTAATCTGCGATGGAGTTAGAACCTGCATTACGTGTGGATCTTTGTTTTTATTTAAAACATAATTTCTAGCTTTTCCACCTCTTGCACCTCTTATAATGGTTAATTTTACCCCATTAGGTAATAAATTTTCTTCCTCGATTACCTTGATAACTGCTCTAGCAAACGCAACAGTTGAAGAAGTTTCTTTCGCATGCGCAACTATTTCAACCTCTTGAGAGGGTTCCCATCCTGCATTAGCAACTTGACCAAAACTCAATAGAAATATTGATATAGTTATAAGTATTTTTTTTATATTATTCATAAATTCCCTTCCTAAAATTATTAACAAAGCCTATAAATTAGTAGTTAACATGTCAACAAAAAATAATTAGTTAACATGTCAACAAAATAATTTAAAAAACCAAGAAACTCCTAACTTTTTTAAGAAGTTTATGATATTTTGCTTTCTAGAAATTTATTTGAGTTAATTACAACAATTCTAGAATTTTGAGATAGATTAACGAACCTATAGCTTTCTCCTTTTTGGATTTTCACTATCGAGCCTTTATCAACATCATATTCATTATCCTGAATAGTAAATTTAATATTTCCATCTAAAATATAGAAGAAATATTCGTGATCTGATTTTGATTGTTCCTCGCTATACTTTTTGCTTAATTCGTAAAATTTGAAACCCATTCTTTCACCTTCAATAGAAGTAATATTATTACCTACGCTATATGGTTGTTCAATATTTTCCAAAATTTTATAATAACAATTTGGTACTCCCTCAATAATTATAGATTTATTACCAGTCTCAGCTGTACTATTTGCACCCTTATTCTTTCTATCTTGTATCTCACCTTTTTCAAATTTTTGATTTGCTTCTTCTACACTCATAGGTTTATCAGGAAGTTCTTCATCAGCAGATACTCCAACTACTGTCCATGTACAATCCTTAATATATAAGTACGCACATGACTCATCTTCAGTTGCTTTCATAGAATGTCTTACGTTGGGAGGTATTAAAATAAAAGTCCCAGGGAACACTATTTTTCTTTCTTTGCCAACCACTGCATTAATTTTTCCTTTCAACGCAAAAATTAAAAGTTCATTTGGATGATAATGTAATTCAGACCCTGTGCCTGCTTCTTTTTGGTTTAAACAGTAATAAACATATTTTCCCTGAATTATTGGAGAAGTTCCTGACGATAAATGTGGAGTTAGTTTTACTGACTTCAAATCTTCAAATTTATATACACTCATATTATCTCCTTGTAGTTACACCATAGATTATTGTTATCAAAGCTAAAAATAAAATTGTTAAAGTGATTGGTCTAAATAAAACGTTTGTTAAATCTCCATTATGTATTGTTAATGCTCTATTTAGATTCTGTTCAATAATTGGGCTCATTACAAAACCTAAAACAATTGGTATTGGTGGAATATTAACTTTAATGAAAATATACCCAAGAAATCCTAATATAAGAGCCATTAAAACATGCGCTCCATAATTACTATAAGAGTATGTTCCTATAATTATCAAAATCATAACGAAGCAGCCTAATCTTTTTTTGGAAATACTTGTAACTTTAGCAAATAAATTTGTAGCAAAAAAACCAATACACAATAAAAATATATTGGTAAAAATTAATCCACCAAAAATTAGTGAGATTAAATTTTTTTCATCAACAAATAAAAATGGTCCAGGAACTACTCCCTTGCTTATCATTAAACCAATTAATATAGCTGCAGCTCCAGATCCAGGAATACCAAGCGCTAGAGTAGGAATTAATGTTCCGGCTACCACTGAATTATTTGCTGTTTCTGGAGCAGCTATACCTTCATCAATCCCAGTTCCAAACTTGTCAGATAATTTTGACCATTTTCTCTCTTGTGTATAAGCAATCATTGATCCAATTGCAGCCCCAGCACCAGGAATTGCACCAATTAATGTTCCTAACATGCTGCATCTTATCCATGTTGGGATAAGTCTTTTAACAAAAGATAACCTAAAACCTTTATCTAATTTTTGAAAAAAATTTTTTTTTTCAAGGTTTTTTTCATTTTTAGAGTCAACTAATAACTTAAAAGCTTCAGGACATGCTAACAAACCAATTACTATCACAACTAAAGGAATTCCATCCATTAGATATGCTTGATCAAATACAAATCTCATTCCTCCAAAACCAGAGGTTCCCACAGTAGCCAAAAGTAAACCTAAGCCAGTGGCAAAAAAACCTTTCGCAATATTTTTTCCAAAAAAAGTTCCTATAATTGATAAACCAAAAATCCCAAGTGCAAACATTTCACCTGGTCCAAACTTCAAACCAAAATATGCGAGAGTGGTTCCAGATACTATAAAAATTAAAGTGCTAGTAAGTCCCCCAAACACACCAGATATTAGTGAAACTTGTAAAGCCCTTTTAGGTTCACCTTTTTGTGCCATTGTATAACCATCAAGTATAGATATGGCATTAGCAGGTGTTCCAGGAGTTTTAATTAAAATAGCTGGAATTGACCCACCATATTCTGCAGCAGAATAAACTGCCAACAGAAATATGAGAGAGTCACTTGTACTCATTACAAAAGTGAGAGGAAATAATATTGCAAGAGATTGTGCGCTTCCAAATCCAGGCAAAGCACCTAATAAAATTCCCAAAAAAACACCTGAGAGTATTATTAATATTGTTGTAAATGTAAAAAGATTTAAAATAAAATTGGGCAAGTTGAGTAATATTTCCATATTAATAAAGTAAAAATGGTAAAAATTTTAGAGAAAAAGGTATTTTTAAAAAAATTATAAAAACAAACCAAAAAATTATCATTGATACAAAAGATATTAGAGAAGAATAAAATATTGATTTTCCTAAGTTTAAATCAAGTCTATTAACTAGCAAAACGAACAAAAATAAAAATGTTAAGATTTCAAAACCTATTAGATCTAAAAACAATATATAGATTATTGAAATTAAAAATAAAAAAATAATATCTTTAAAATAAATTTCAATATCTGTTTCTTTGTCATCGCTTGATTTAAATAATGATAAATTTTTAATTAAATTTTGTATTAGCAAAATTAAAGTCCAAAAAAGTGAAAAAATTAAAATAAGTCTTGGAAAAAAAGCGTCACCGGGGTATCCAGGTAAAATAGATTTAGACATGTTTGTTGTTTCATAAAATAGAAAAACCAAAAAAAATAAAAAAAATATTGAAATTAACAAAACTATTTTTTTGCTACTTATTTTAATCATGATGAAAACCGGAGCTAATTTATAGCTCCGGTTTAAAGATTTTTAGATTATACCGTTCGCTTTCATGAAAACCTTAGCATCTTTCAAACTTTGTTGAAAATTACTACTGATAGATTTTCTATCATCTTCAAACATTGGTATAACATGTGGTTGTTTTTTTATGTAAGCTTGATAAGCTTCAGATTCAATAACAGCCTTTGCTGCTCTTGCTATTTCATCCATAATCTTATCAGACGTGCCTTTCTTAACCATAAAACCTTGGAATTGATGCGGGATAGTGTATTTTGCACCTAACTCACCAATAGTTGGTACATCCTTCCATAAAGGATGGTCAAGTCTAGTCTCATTTAATAAAGCTAGTGGACATGCAACACCAGATTTAATGTGTTTATTCCATTTTCCTGGTTGAGCAAATCCAACTCTTAAATGACCGCCCGCAATATCTTTAACAACGCCACCCGTACCTTTATAAGGGACAAATCTCATCTTAATTCCTTGGTCGTTATTTATAAGAATATGTTGTCTATGATGAAGAGATCCAGGCTTATTGCTTCCCATTGAAAGTGTTCCAGGATTAGCTTTTTCAATTTTTATCAAATCTGACCAAGATTTGATTTCAGGATCATCACATCTAACTGCAATTGCATATAAGTGACGCTCTACTTTAGCTACCATTGAAAAATCATCAAAAGTTTTTGTGAAATGCGGTAGGTTAAAGTAACCAGAGTGACTGCCATTTATATGTAAAATTGTGTGACCATCTGCTTTTTTAGCATCTGTATAAACAACACCCTCGTGGTTAGCTCCGCCAGGTTTATATAAGACAGTTATAGGAACTCCTAGTCTTCCTTTTTGAGACATTTCATTAGCCATCATTTCACACCATGCAGCAGCACCTGATCCTGCTTTAGTAGAGCAAATTAATTCAATAGGTTTTGTTGGAAAAGAATTGGCTATTCCACCTAAAGAAAACAAGCTAATAAACACCGTTAAAAAGAAGAATTTATTTATTATTTTTTTCATATTTCCCCTTTAGTTTAAATTTTAAAAACTGTAGCAAAATTTTGTTGACTTGTTAACTAATTTTTTAATTAAAAAATAATTCAAATATAATGGGTTTAAATAATTAGTAATTTAGTGTATTAATGAATAGCTTTTTTGAACTGAACTAAAACATCAACAAAATAAGGATAATTAATATGATTAATTTAGAAAAAGCGTTATCGATTGCTAACGATTGCATATCTATTGCAAGATCTTCTGATGCAAAACCAATTGCTGTAGTAGTATTAGATAAACACGGAAATACTGTAGTTTCCCTAAAAGAAGATAACGCAAGTTTTTTTAGAATTAAAGTTGCAAAAGGTAAAGCTTGGGGTTGTGTTGCTATGGGAGAGTCTAGTAGAGGTTTAGCTGAAAAAGCTAAAAATAATCCAGCATTTGTAAATGGTTTAACAGTAACTTCAAAAGGGAGAATTTTACCAAATCCAGGAGCAATTCCAATAATAGAAAATAATGAAATCATCGGTTCAGTGGGTATTAGTGGAGATAAAGGTGAAAACGATGAAAAAATTTGTATTGAAGCTGTAAAAAAAAACGGTTTTGAAACAAACTAATGATTAATCTTACTATTATAGGCCTTGGTAAATGGGGTCTTGAATTAGTCAAATCAGTTAATAAAGTTAGCAGTATAGTTAGATTTAATACTGTGATATCAAGAAATCCAGAACGTATTAAAAAAGAGGCAAAAAAATATAATCTTTCAGTTTTTAAAAATTATAATGATTTATTTAAGAGTAAAAAAGTTGATGGATTTGTACTTTGTACACCTCATAGTTCTCATGAAAAACAAATTAAATATCTGTCTAAATACAAGAAACCAATTTTTGTTGAAAAGCCTTTGGCATTAAACGTAAAAAGTGCAAAAAAAATTTTTTCTATATGTAAAAAAGAGAAAATTTTATTAGCTGTTGGTCATAATAGAAGATTTTTAGAGACATACATTTTTTTGAAAAAACAAATTAAAAAAAATAAAATTGGAAGAATAACTCATATTGAAGGATGTTTTTCAGGAAAAAGTAGCTTCAAAGACAATAGGAGCAGTTGGAGAAATCAAATTTCTGAAACACCTTTGGGAGGAATGACAGGTAAAGGTATTCATATTACTGATCTCATGATCAATTTGAATGGTATGGTTAGCAAAGTTTTGGCAAGAAGTAAAAAACTTTTAAAAAATTCACGACTTGATGACTCAACTGATCTTATTTTAGAATTCAAAAATGGAACTATGGGATATTTAAGCACTATCTTAGCAACAAATAAATATTGGGAATTAAAAGTATTTGGATCTAATGGATGGGTAAAAATTTTTAATGAAAAAGAAATAGTGCAGCAAATTGGAAAAAATAAAATACAACACTTAAATTTAAAATATAAAAATATTGAAAAAAGGGAACTTGAGGAATTCGCTAGATGTATAAAATATAACAAAAAGTTTCCAGTTGATCTTAATGAAGTGCTGGAAAATACAAAGTTATTTCAAGCCTGCGTAAAATCTAAAAAAAATAACTCTAAATTTATTAAAGTATAATTTATATAAGTTCAAAAATTTTTAATCTTTGTATTTTACCTGAAGAACCTTTTGGTAGCTCTTCAAAAAAATGAATCTTATCAGGTGATTTAAATTTTCCTAAAAGATTTTTACAATGAATTAATATTTCTTCCTCGGAAGTTTTACCTTTTATTTTCAAAACAACTCCCGCTTCAATTTTTTCACCATAGTAATCACATTTTACTCCAAATGCAGCAGCCTCTAAAATATTTGGATGTTTATAAAGAATATCATCTATTTCTCTTGGAGATATATTTTCGCCTCCTTTTATAATTAATTCTTTAATTCTACCCTTAACAAATACAAAATTATCATCATCCATTAAACCAAGGTCTCCTGTTAAAAACCAATCTTTATAAAAACTTTTTTTTGTTTCTTGTGGGTTTTTAAAATATTCTTTCATAACATTTTTGCCTCTAACACAAATTTGACCGATTTTGTTTCTTTTTACCTCTTGATATTTTTCATTAAGTATTTGCACTTCATTTCCATAAGGTATTCCAGGTGAGCCATATTTAATTGGATTTGGTGACGGTGGATTGGATAAAATTGGAGCGCAAGTTTCTGTTAACCCCATTGTTTCTATCATTTTTATTTTGAACCTTTTTTCAAAATTTTTATGAGTTTCTGGAGCTAAAGCTGCAGAAGCGCTTCTACCAAACCTAATCGACGAAATTTTATAATTATTAAATTCATTTTCTGAATACTTATTTAATAAAGATGATACAATTGTTGGTACTATACTAAACCATGTGCAATTAAATTCTTCTATGTGTTTCCAAAAATTATTTGCTGAAAATTTTTCAGACAAAACCAATGAACTGTGGCTTACTAAAGGTCCTATTACAGTTACAATTAAACCATTTATATGGTAAAGAGGTAAAACACATAGGGCATTGTCTGAAATGCTTAATTTATGAGAAATTAGAACATTTTTACCACCATTTAATATATTATCATGAGTAAGCATTACACCTTTAGGTTTACCAGTTGTTCCAGATGTATACATTAACAGACAATTGCATGATTTATCTAACTCTACAAAATCCGTTTTCTTATTTTCTAATTTAAGTACAAAATCATCTTTATCAATTTCAACCAATTCGACTTCACAATTGGATTTTTTTATTACTTTTTTAGCCAGTTCTAAATTTGATTTTGTTGAAAATAATATTTTTGTTTCAGAGTGTTGAATTATATAAGCTAATTGATCTTCACCTGCTACTAAATTTAGAGGAACTTGGATCATTCCAGAGTACATGATACCCAGCATTAATTGAATGCCACTCAAAGAATTTTCTGTAAGCGTACAAATTAATGAACCTTTTTTTTGCTTTTTTTTAACGGTTAAATAATAATTTAATTTATCTAAATTAATTTTAAGATTTTTATTTGATATTTTGTTTTTTGTGTGTGGACAAGTAATAAAATTAATGTCTGGATATTTTTTTGAATTAAAATTTACGTAATCTCTTACAGTATTTAGCTGCATTTTTTTTAATCTAAATTCTTTAACTCTTTAGGATCGTTTTTTTCACAATATTCTTTAAAATAATCTTTAAGATTAGGTTCCTTACCTGATATTAACTTAGAAATTTTAGTGATATTAAGAAAATGTTTATAACTTAAATTATTATCAATAGTATTTTTTTGCCATGTACCACATCCCATTGATAAAGAAAAAGGTAAACCATTCGTAAAACTTCCACCTGTGGCAAATGTATGTGCTTGATTTACTATTACTCTACAAACAGGTAGTTCTAAACCTAATTCAAGTATTCTGTTGTCTATTTTAGTATGTATTCCTACAGAATGTCCTATTCCTTGATAATTTAGAATTTTATTAGCTAATTTTTTAGCCTCATTGAAATTTTTAACTTTATAAACTGATAATACAGGTGATAATTTTTCTCCTGAAAAAGGATAATCTTTGCCTACTCCACTCTCCTCCACCAATAAAATTTCAACATTATCACTGACGTCAATATTTAATTCTTTTGTAATAAATTTTGCCGATTTTGCGATTATTTTTCGATTTAGTTTTCCATTAATCCATAAATTTTTTTGTAATATTTTTTTTTGACTATGATCTAATAAAATTGAATTTTTTTTTGAAAGTAAATTTATCGCTTCATTATAAATTTCCTCAATTAGAATTAAGTTATTTTCTGATGAACAACTTGTAGCATAATCAAAAATTTTTGAACTTTTAATTTTTGTTAAAGCTTCCTCTAAATCGGCACTTTCATCTACTATTGACGTAACATTTCCTTGCCCAACTCCTATAGCTTTAGTTCCAGATTTAGAAGCTTCTCTAACGTTGTTCAATGAGCCTGTAACAATTACTAAATCAACATTTCTCATTAATTGATATGTAAGTTCTTTAGTCACATCGGAGTCAAATGTTTGAATTAAATTTTCTGGTGCACCAATTTTTTTTAATTCAGAATTAATCAATATTAATAAATCTTTAAAAACTTTAGATCCTGCTGGTGATGGAGATACGATAATTGAGTTTCTTCCTTTTAATGCATTTATGATATTATTTATCGGTGTTGCTGCTGGGTTTGTTGAAGGAGTAATAGCTGCTACAACACCAACTGGTTTAGCAATTTCAATAATTCCTTTCTTTTTATCTTCATTAATTACTCCAACCGTTTTTATGTTTTCAAGGTCTCTTAATAAACCAAGAGTTTTTCTTTTATTTTTTAAAATTTTATCATCTGAATTTCCAAGACCAGTAGCTTCAACAGCTAAATTAGATATCTTTTTATTATTAGATGGTTTGCATATCGACCAAGCTACAGCTGTAACTACTTCATCTACTTTATTTTGATTATAATTCTCAAAAATAGATTGGGCTTTCTTAGCTTTTAGTACTAAATTATTTATAATTTCTTTTGAGGTTTTATTGTTCATTAAATTATATCATATTAAAATAATTTTAATATTAAAGATAAATTCATCAGATTGTTAATATTAAAAAATAGGATATTCTTAATAAATGCAAAAAAGTAAAAAATTTGAATTTGATGCAAGTGTATATAAAACCAGAAAATCTCTAGAAGACTACTCAATTTATAATTACAATTATATGTTTAAAATCAACAAGCTGTCAGCAAGAGTAAAAAGATACACTGTTAGAAATTTTAGAAAGTATAATATAGGAAATCCTGAATTAGTTATTTTAAGTTTAATTGGTCAGGTAAAAGATCAGCTTACTATTAAAGATCTTACTACTGTTCACTGGATGGATAAAGGATTTATAAGTAGAGCTAGTAAAAAGCTAATTGAAATGAGATTAATTAAAAAAATAAATTTTCCATCAGATAAGAGAAGGCACTACTTTAAATTAACCGAAAAAGGAAAAAAAATTTTCAATGAATTACAAAATATAAAAGCGAGAAGATATAAAAAATTATCAGAAAATTTTTCTGAGGAAGAAATTGTTACTTTAAATAAAATTTTAGATAAAATGCTTATAAATTCAGACAAAAACTTCGTAAGGTAAAACATAATCTTGAAAATTTAAAAAGAGTTATTTCTCCATATATAATGTGCATGTATATTGATTTAATCTAGTAAAATTTCTTTAGTATAATTTTTTTTGAGTTTGGGATTCTGTTTTGATTTATCTAAAAAACAATTACCTATTACTAAATGATCTAAGTCTGTTTCCATAAAACAATTGAAAGCATCAGTTGGTGTGTTGACAATTGGTTCACCTCTGACATTAAAAGAAGTGTTTACTATAATTGGACAACCTGTTTTTTCCTTAAATTTAGTAATTAAATCATAGTAACGTTTATTGCTATTTTTTGTAACAGTTTGAATTCTAGCTGAATAATCTACATGCGTTACAGCTGGAATTTCTGACCTCTTTACATTTAATTTATCAATACCAAAAAGGTTTTTTTGTTCATCATTCACTTCAACTTTTTTTTTAGGATTTATATTTGCAACTAATAGCATGTAAGGACTATCAACATCTATCTCAAACCATTCTGCCAAATCTTCTCTAAGTACTGAAGGCGCAAAAGGTCTAAAACTTTCTCTATATTTTACTTTAAGATTTAAATTTTTTTGCATTTTATCAGATCTAGGATCTCCTAAAATGGATCTTGCTCCTAGGGCTCTTGGACCAAATTCCATTCTATCTTGAAACCATCCAATAGCTTTTTCATTTGATAAAAGTTCAGCGGTTTTATCGATTAATTCCTCATAATTTAAAGTTTCAAAATTAGCATCTGCAGCTTTCAATTCTTTTTCAATTTCCTCTTGATTATACTCAGTTCCTAAATATGAACCTTTCATATCATCATTTAAATTTACTGATCTTTTATTGCCTTGCTCAATATGCCATAATGCTAAAGCTGCACCTAAAGAGCCTCCTGCATCACCAGCAGCAGGCTGGATCCAAATATTATCAAAGATTTTTTCTTTAAGAATTTTTCCATTAGCAACACAGTTTAATGCTACACCTCCAGCTAAACATAAGTTTCTAATTTTATATTCTTCTCTTATAGATTTTGCTAACTTAATCATAACTTCTTCAGTAACTTTTTGAATTGATGATGCAATATCCATATGAAATTGAGTTATCTCTTCCTTTTGAGGGTTACGAGGTTTGTGACCAAATAAACTGTTAAATTTTTCATTTGTCATAGTAAGTCCTGTTGCATAATTAAAATATTTTTGATCTAGTCTAAAAGTCCCATCCTCTTTCAAATCAAATAATTGTCTTACTTTATCTGTATAAATAGGGTTTCCGTATGGGGCTAAACCCATCAATTTATATTCACCGCTATTTACTTTAAAACCTGCATAATACGTAAACGCTGAATAAAGTAATCCAATTGAATGAGGAAAATGAATTTCTTTTTTGATTTCTAAGTTTTCATTTTTTCCAATAGCAACTGTTGTTGTTGCCCACTCACCTACACCGTCAGCAGTCAAAATAACGGCTTCATCGAAAGGTGATGGAAAAAAAGCACTCGCTGCATGACTTAAGTGATGATCTGAAAAGAAAATATTTTCATCAGATTTATAATTTTCATCATGTTCTTTAAGTTTATTAAATAAAAGATTTTTTTGAAAAAGCTTTTCCTTAATCCATAAAGGCATAGCTTTTGCAAAAGAAACAAAGCCTTTAGGTGCGAAAGCTACATAAGTTTCTAATAATCTTTCAAATTTTAAAAAAGGTTTCTCAAAAAAAACTATTTGATCAACTTCACTTAATTTTAAATTTGCAAATTTTAACACAAACTCAATTGCATTATGTGGATAATTTGAATCGTGTTTTTTTCTTGTGAATCTCTCTTCTTGTGCTGCAGCAATAATTTTTCCATTTACCAAAATACAAGCAGCACTATCATGATAAAATGCAGAAATGCCTAAAATAGAACTCACTTTAAAAAATTGTATAAATAAATGGGGCTACTGCTGAACCTTGAGTTAGCACTATTAAACCACCAAATAAAACTAAAACAAATATAATTGGTAAAAGCCAGTATTTTTTTCTTACTTTTAAAAACTCCCAAAATTCTTTGATAAAACTCATGCTAAAATTGATTTTTCATTTTACTTTTTATACCATTTTTTTTAATCCAATAAGATTTGTTCTTGTTATATTTCAAATTTAACACATCCTTTCCCAAAAACCTCATTATTAAACCTATTGGTGTTACAACTAAAAAAAATATTATTCCCATTATGATTGGTGAAATTATTTTACCTAAAAATATTCCAAACTTAAACCAAAGTTTATTTAAAGGAGTTAAAATTTTAGAGTTTAATAGACCCAAGAATAAAAAGATAAAGGAAATTATTGCTGACCATATTCTTACATCTCCACTATGTGTTAATGGATAAATGGCTATAAGCAAAAAAACTATAAAAAAAACAATTCCAAAACTTCGATTTGAGCTTATTTTAATGTCATCCATTTAAAGATTTTTGAGGTTTCATATCTTTTTTATTTATACCTGCAACTCTTACAGGTTTTTTCATGGCATCTCTTCTAAATGGTTCGCCTAGCTCTTGATTTAAAATAACCTCAATAAATGTTGTAATGCCTTTCTTTTGATCTTCACATGATTGTTTAATAGCATTAGTGGTTTCTTCCATAGTTCTAACTGTTACACCTTTTAATCCACAAGCATCTGCAACTTTTGCAAAACTTAATTCTGGATCTAATTCTGTACCAACGAAATTATTATCAAACCACAACGTAGTATTTCTTTTTTCTGCTCCCCATTGATAATTTCTAAAAATCACCATTGAAATTGCTGGCCACTCTTTTCTAGCACACGAGCTCATTTCATTCATGCTTATTCCAAAAGCACCATCACCAGCAAAACCAATTACTGGGGTATCTGGGCAACCAATTTTTGCTCCTAGAATAGATGGAAAACCATAACCACAAGGACCAAATAACCCTGGTGCTAAATATTTTCTTGGTTTTTCAAAAACAGGATATGCGTTTCCAATTGCACAATTGTTACCAATATCACTTGATATAATTACATCATCTGGCATTCCAGCTTGAATTGCTCTCCAAGCTTGTCTTGGAGACATTCTATCAGCATCTCTTTCTCTTGCTTCTTTATTCCAAACTGTACCTTCGTCATCATCTTCATGATCTAAACTTGATAACTTTTGTAACCATGCAGATTTAGTTTGATGGATTAGGTCTTTTCTAACTTGCCTATCTATATCTCCCGCATTTGAAGATAGTTTTTCTAAAATCTGCTCAGCAACTAATTTTGCGTCACCACTAATTCCAACAGTTACTTTTTTGGTTAAACCAATTCTATCTGGATTAATATCAACTTGAATAATATTTGCATTTTTTGGCCAATAATCAATTCCATATCCTGGTAATGTTGAAAATGGGTTCAACCTTGTACCGAGTGCCAACACAACATCAGCTTTTGAAATTAATTCCATGGCTGCTTTTGAGCCATTATACCCTAAAGGTCCAACTGCTAATGGATGGCTTCCAGGAAAGCTATCATTGTGTTGATAACCAGAACATACTGGAGCATCTAGTTTTTCAGCAAGATTTTTTGTAGCATCTATTGCATCACCAATTACAACACCTGCACCTGATAAAATAACTGGAAATTTCGCATTAGATAACAATTCAGCAGCTTTAGCTATCGCATCATTTCCTCCTCCTTGCCTTTCTAATCTAACAATCGGAGGTAAATCTATATCAATAACTTGACACCAATAATCTCTTGGAACATTTATTTGTGCAGGAGCAGAACCTCTTATAGCTTTTTCAATTACTCGATTTAAAACTTCTGCCATTCTCGAAGGGTCTCTTACTTCCTCTTGATAACAAACCATATCTTTAAACAAATTCATTTGTTCAACTTCTTGAAATCCACCTTGGCCCATAGTTTTATTTGCTGCCTGTGGTGTTACTAGCAATAAAGGAGTGTGGTTCCAATATGCAGTTTTAATTGGTGTTACCAATCCTGTAATTCCTGGTCCATTTTGAGCAATAACCATTGACATTTTTCCAGTTGCTCTTGTGTAACCGTCAGCAATTAAACCACCATTTGTTTCATGAGCAACATCCCAAAAAGTAATTCCCGCATCTGGGAAAATATCTGATATAGGCATAAATGCTGAGCCAATAATTCCAAATGAATGCTCAATTCCATGCATTTGTAAAACTTTTACAAAAGCTTCTTCTGTTGTCATTTTTGTCATAAAACTAGAACCTCTCTAAAGTGTAATTCAATTTATTTAAAATTCATTTGTTAATTTTAGCGATTAATATATAAGATTTTACTAATTTCAAACAAACAATTCGACACAATATGACGACAGATATTATAATTCACGATAAGAAAGATAATGTAGGGGTAGTTGTTATAGAAAAAATAACTCCAAAACAGGACTGTGCATGCTGGATAATGGAGGATGACAGTTCAACAAATATTCAATCGGTAGATGAAATTCCTTTAGGGCATAAAATTGCTATGGTCGACCTTAATGAAGGTGATACAATTCTTAAATATGGTCACGATATTGGTAAAGTAGTAAAATCAATTAAAAAAGGTGAACACGTACACGTTCACAATGTTAAAACAAAAAAGTGGTAATATAATGGAAATCCCAAAAAGTTTTTTAGGTTATAAAAGAGAAAACGGCAGAACAGGAACAAGAAATCATGTAATTATTTTGCCTGTAGACGATATTTCTAATGCATGTGCAGAAGCAGTTGCTAATAATATTAAAGGTACAATCGCCCTTCCTCATTCTTACGGAAGACTTCAGTTTGGTGCAGATTTAGATCTTCATTTTAGAACAATGATAGGAACTGGATGTAATCCTAATGTTGCAGCAGTTATTGTCATTGGTATTGAACCGAAGTGGACAAAAAAAATTGTTGATGGAATTGCTAAAACTGGAAAACCAGTTGAAGGATTTCATATTGAGCGCACAGGCGACATAGGTACGACAATGAAAGCATCTAAAAAAGCGCAAGAATTTGTAATGTGGGCATCAGAAAAACAAAGAGAAGAATGTCCTTTAAGTGATTTATGGATTTCAGTAAAATGTGGCGAGTCTGATACTACTTCAGGATTGGCTTCAAATCCTACTGTTGGAAACTTAATGGATAAACTTGAACCTCTAGGAGTTCACTTATGTTTTGGTGAAACTTCGGAATTAACTGGTGCAGAGCAAGTTTGTGCAACTAGAGGCGCTACAAAAGAAGCTTCTGAAAAATTTATGAAGACTTGGAGTTCTTATAATGATTTTATTTTGAAAGAAGCAACCGATGACCTTTCTGAAAGTCAACCGACAGCTGGAAATATAGCTGGAGGTTTAACTACAATTGAAGAAAAAGCATTTGGTAACTTTCAAAAAATTGGAAATTGTAAATTTATTGACGTTCTTGAACCAGCTGAAGAACCAACTAAAGGAAAAGGTTTATATTTTATGGATACTTCATCAGCCGCCGCAGAGTGTGTAACACTGCAAGCTGCTGCTGGTTTTAATATTCATTTATTTCCTACTGGACAAGGTAATATTGTAGGTAACCCAATTGAACCTGTTGTTAAATTAACAGCTAATCCATTAACTGTAAAAGGTATGGGAGAGCATATTGATTGTGATGTTTCAAAAATTCTTTCAAGAGAAATGAATTTGTCTGAAGCAGGTGATGAGTTAATTAAAACAACACTGAGAGTAGCTAACGGTAGATTAACTTGTGCTGAAGCTTTAGGTCATAAAGAATTTGTTATGACTAAACTTTACAGAAGCGCTTAATTAACTTCGGACTTACATGAAATTTAAAAAATACCTGGTAATATTACCAGGTATTATATTAGCGTTCGTTCTTTATACTTTATCTCAAGGATTTAATAATATTCTTGGGATTGAGTTATTGGGTTATGAAAAAAGCCCAATATCTACAGCAATGATAGCTATTTTATTAGGAATGTTGTTTGGAAACTTCTTTCAAATTAGAGAAAGTTTTTTAAAAGGTTTAGATTTTACACAAAAATATATTTTAAAACTTGGTATTATTTTTTTAGGTATTCAATTAAAGCCATTTGAATTTTTAGAATTTGGAAAAATAGCAATTCCATTAATCATTATTTGTATAATTAGTGTGTTAATCGTAATCAAACTTTTAATAAAAAAATTAAAAATCCCAACAAGAATGGCTTACTTAATTTCAATAGGCAGCACTGTGTGTGGAACTACTGCTATAATGGCTACTGCTCCAGTCATCGGAGCAAAAAAAAATGAGGTATCTTATGCAATCGCTAACATTACCTTTTTTGGAATTCTGTCAATGCTTATTTATCCTTATTTTGCCGATTTTTATTTTGAAAGTGAAGCTTTATTAATCGGATTGTTTTTAGGGACTTCTATTCATGAAACATCTCAAGTTGCAGCTGCTGGGATCATTTATGATCAGCAATTTAATAGTCCTGAAACATTAAATATTGCAACAGTCACAAAATTAATAAGAAATACTTTTTTAATAATTATGATTCCACTATTTGCTTTTCTTTATAATAGAGGCAGAGTTGTAGAAAAAAAATACTCAATAATTAATATTTTTCCTTATTTTGTCCTTGGCTTTGTTGCTATGATAATAGTTAGAAATTTAGGCGATTTAATGTATCCAAATAATTATGAATGGTTATTGGTGGTTGAAAGTATTAAAATTTTTTCAAAAATATTTTTAACAATGGCTATGGCAGCAATTGGACTCTCAACTAATTTAATGGAAATTAAAAATATGGGTTACAAACCATTTATTGTTGGCTTTATCGGTATGGCAACTGTAGGTTTGGTTTGTATTGCTACTATTGAATTATATTTAAATTATTTTAATTAAGATTTAGCTGGTAATTTTTTTTTAAAATTTGAAATAAATCTTCTTATTAAAGCTGTTCCAACTCCTAAAATAATAGCAAACATAATTGTAAATAAACCGTAGAAGAAAGGCATTTCATTTGAAAAATCAATTATAAATTTTGAAAAGAAATTTAAATCAGAACTTATTGTTACTCTGCTTCCATTAGTAATTTGTTCAGCAAAAAAGGTATCATATGCAATTGCTATACCAACAAGTAAAATTAAAATTGCCATTAGAGCTCTTAAACCAGAACTGTTAATGCTTTCACCTAGTTTTTGACCAACTTGAACTCCTATAATTGACCCAACAACCAACATTAGTACTAGAAATAAATCTATAGATCCATAATTGAAGGAATGAAGAAAAGTGACAACAACACTTACAAATATAGTAACATATAAAGAGGTGCCTGGGACTAATTTTGTTGGCATTTTAATTATATAAATCATAGCTGGAACTAAAATAAATGCACCTCCAATGCCCATAATTGCTGCAATGAATCCTACTACTAAACCAATTATAATTGGAGTAAATATGCTTTCGTATAATTTCGATTTTGGAAATCTCATTCTTAAAGGAAGACCATGTATCCAATAATGAACATGTAATTTTTTTTTAACTATTATATTTCTTTTGGCTTTATCTATTTCTCCTAAACTTTCAACTAACATTAAAGTACCAATGATTGCTAGTATGTACATGTATGCTAATGAAATAACTGTATCAATTTTTCCAATCCCTTTAAAATATGTAAAAATATAAATACCTAATGAGGTACCGATCACACCTCCTACAACAATAATAGAGCCCATTTTATAATCTAAAGTGTTTTTTAAATAATGTGTGGTAGATCCAGAGACTGATGTAGCTAAAATATTATTGGCCTCATTAGCAACCGCATATGCAGGTGGTATACCTAAAAAAATTAAAAAAGGTGTCATTAAAAACCCACCACCTACACCAAATAAACCTGAAAGTACTCCAACAATTGCGCTTAATAAAAGTATTTCGATAGGGTTTACAAAAACTTGAGCTATCGGTAAAAATACTTCCATAAAAATTCAAAAGTTAATAAAAAAACAACTTAGTTAAAAGTGATAAAAGTTCCAACCAAAATCACTCCCCAGTAAACTGTTAGACTTGCTATAATTCCTGCTTTAATAAATGTTGTTTTGAAATTTGTGAGTTTGTTTATAATTTTTACTTTAGAAAGAAACATAAACTCGTCATTACACCCACAATAAAATTTGTCAAACAATTATTTCAACCAGAAGATTTTTTTTAATAGATGGTGGCGCCAAAAACTTTAACCATATCGTCTTCCAGTCCTAAAACTAATCTTCCTAGAAACTCTCCGGGGATCTCTTTGTTTGTTTGCTTGATCAGAACAGTTACATGATCTCCTCTTCTAAGACATCCAAAAGGTTCAAAAGTCTCTTTAAGATTCGTAATTAACTTATTATTAGCCCACTGTTTACCTAGCTCTACCTCGTTAGCACCGAAAAGCATTTGTGTAGAGAAATCCTTAGTAAAACCACCATAGTCTTTAAGATTAGATGATTTGACTAAATTATCCCAAATAGGCTTAGCCAATTCATATATTTCATCATCTGATTTAGATAAAATATCCATGTGACTTAATTAAATTATCAACTAAGAAGCTTTTTTCTTCTCGTTCTCATCCACTATATGGTAGACAGGAACTTTCTCCATACTAAACTTACCAGTCTCAGGATCTCTTCTAGAAACTGTTAAACAATGCCAATTTTCATCATCAAGTTTCATATGATCACCTCTATAATAATACCCTGGCCATCTAGTTTCTTCCCTGAATAATGTATGTTCTGTTACACACTGAGAAGTCAAAGCTCTATGTTTCAACTCCCAAGCTCTCATAAGCTGGTGATAATCTTCAGCTCCAACATGCTCCAAGTCCTCTTGTAGCCAATCTAATAACTCAAGTCCTCTTTTCAGCATATTACCATTAGTCATATAATTAGAAGTAATTCCACCCACGTATTCATCCATGATTTTTTGTAATCTTTGAAGACCTTGGATTGGAGATATATAACTAGGAGAAACTGTTCCACCAGTAATCTCATTTCTTGCAACTGTATAGTTTTCTAGTGGTTTATAAACTGCAGATTTAAAGTCTTCACACTGTTTATCTGAAACCTTAACCCCTTCTGCTTTTTTATCTTCAATATATTTAACTGCAGCTTTTGCAGCTAATCTACCTTCTGTAAAAGATCCAGATGAAAACTTATGGGCACTTCCACCAACTGTATCTCCTGCACCAAATAAACCATCAATAGTCAGCATCCTATTATAACCCCAGAAATATTCTGGAGGTGATAAATCCTCAGGGCCACTTACCCACGCACCAGAACAAGTAGCATGTGAACCCATTACATAAGGTTCAGATGTGGTTAACTCTGGATTTGTGTATTTTGGATCAATGTTTTGAGATGCCCAAACTACAGCTTGACCAACAGTCATCCCTAAGAAATTTTCCCAACCTACTGTTTCTAAATGTGGATCTTGGAAAGCCTCAGTAGTCACCATGTGGATTGGTCCACCACCTGCAGCTACTTCCTGAATAAACGCATGATTTCTCAAACAAGTTGGTGTTGGATGATGATCAATGTATTCCCCAACTAATTCTTTAGTTTGGTCATACCATTTTTTTTCATAGTTTTCGCCGTTAGCATTTTGTGTGTATGTTTTTAAATGAAGGAAATATGCTCCAACTGGTCCATATCCGTCTTTAAATCTACATAATACAATTCTGTTTTCCATTTGAGTCATCTTTGCACCTGCTGCAATAGGTAATGCATACGCAGATCCATTACTCCAAGGAGCATACCAAGTTCTACCCATTCCTTCTCCAACTGCTCTTGGTTTGAAGATATGTGAAGCTCCTCCAGCAGCAACAATTACAGCTTTCGCTCTAAACACATGGAAATCACCAGTTCTCATATTAAAGCCAACTGCTCCACCTATTCTATTATCTTGAGACTCATCCATTAAAAGATGAGTAATCATTATTCTGTTGTAAATTTTATCTGCAGATTTTTTTGCTGCCTCGGCAACAATAGGTTTGTAACTTTCACCATGAATCATTATCTGCCACTTACCTTCTCTTAAGTATCTTCCAGTTTGTTCATTCTTCATCATTGGAAGACCCCATTCATCAAACATATGAACCGTAGAGTCTACGTGACGTGCCATGTCATAACCTAAATCTTCTCTAACCATTCCCATTAAATCATTTCTTGCATATCTAACGTGGTCTTCTGGTTGGTTTTCACCCCATTGCATTCCCATGTAGCAGTTAATAGCATAAAGTCCTTGAGCAACAGCTCCACTTCTATCTATATTGGCTTTTTCCACACAAATAATTTTCATGTCTCTACCCCAGTGCCTTGCCTCAAAGGTTGCTCCAGTTCCAGCCATTCCTCCACCTACAACTAGTATATCGCAATCTTCGTAATGTGTTTTATGACTAGCCATTAATAGTAAACTCCTTTTTTAAAAGATTCTTTAGGTACAGATGGAAGTTCTCCATCAATGTTTAAACCTTCTGGCTCAGTATATAATCTTTGAGAATTTAACTCACCCTGTTTGATTTTTTCGCCATCTGCAAGTTTTGGAATAAATTTTCCCCATGGTTTAGTTGTTATTGGAGATACAAAATTTTTCTCAGTTCCATTTCTAAATTTAATTTTCCAAGAAATAGTTCCTTTTTCTTCTTCTCTTCTAACTCTCACACTATGACCCATTGGAGCAAAATCAGCATAACCTCTTACATCAATTGCATGATTAGGACACGCTTTAACGCATGAATAACATTCCCAACAAAAGTTTGGTTCAATATTTTTTGCTCGTCTAATATTTTCATCAATGTGCATTATATCCGACGGACAAATATCTACGCAATGACCACATCCATCACATCTAGTCATATAAACAAAAGTTGACATAATTATTTTTTCTCCTCTTTAGTTTTTATCATAATTAATTTTAATTAATAGTGTTTAGGTTTCTCTCTTTTAATACCTAAACCAAATTGTTCAGGCGCATCTGCAGGAGGAGGCAAATTGTCTCTAGAGCCATCTGCTTCAGCTAGGTTCTTTTGGATTGCTGCTCCAGGCTTATAAAACATGTGAGCAAACTTTGACCAGTATACTCCTCCAAATAAAATAAAGTTTGAAATTACAAATAATATCAAAAATAAATTAGCATCCCATCTACCCTCTAGATTTAAACTTTGAAGATATGACCAGATAAATCCTGTTAAAGAGGTTGAAATCAGTGCTAATACAAATAAATCAGCTTTAATAATTCTATACCAAGGTTGAGCCTCTGAATAAACATCAACTCTTAGAAAAAACCAAAACCATGATCCACCCAAGACAGTCATTAAAGCCCCAATATGCCAGATCAAAGGCCATATAGCTGGTGTTTCTATATTTGTTGATGAATAAGCAAAAATCATAACTACAGATCCAACCCAAAATAGAATGGTTCCATACATACCAAGAACGTGTGCTATTCTTCTTTTTCCTGCACCTAGTTCTGATGTGGTTCCGATGTCGTATGCAATTGTTTTTGAAACAACTGCGATCCTCTCACTTGTTGATAATTCTTTAGTTGCATTTTTTTTTGCTTTTTTTGCATTTTCAAAAAAATACTTAACATTTTTTTTATGAATTATGTCTAATAGAGTCCCTGTAACAATCAATAAAATCATTAACACCACAAATCCTTGCATTACTATGGATGGAACTGTTTCCGCTAAAACTGAAAAAGGATTTGTAGTAAACATTTTAATACCCTTAAAATAATTTTTGAATTAGTTAAAAGTTTTCTAATCTAGTTATTTAAAGACTTCAACCAAAAGTATTGGTCAATTTGTCTTTAAAAACAACTCAGAGTTTACGTTTGTAGTGTTGTTTGTTAGGAATCACTGATCTAACTCCGCCCTGAGGATTCTCCACATCCCCTTCTCTTCTGGGAATTAGATGAATATGACAATGCATAATTGATTGGCCTGCAGATTTTCCTGCATTTGTGCCTATATTAAAACCTTTAACACTAGAATCTTGTTTTAAAATTTTCTCTTTAGTTTTTAAAATGAGCTCATTACATGCCTGAATTTCCTCTTTAGTTAGATCAAAGTATGTCTCTACATGTCTTTTAGGAACTATAAGACTATGAAATTCTGCGACAGGATAGGTATCTTTAGATGAATAAGCTAATTGATTTTCAAACTGAATCTCCTCTTTTCTGGTGGTACAAAATATACAAGGGTTGTTTGGATCTTTCATATTTAAACAAGAGAATTATATATTTTATTTAACTTATTGTAGCAATTACTCTTTTTTCTTTTCCATTTAAGTTCGTTTATTTTTGAAACTGATGTTACTCCTTTACCAGATCCAATAAGAACTATTTCATCATAATCATTAATTGATTTAATAAAAATATCTTTAAAATTAATTTTTATTTTCTTGCTTATGAATTTAAGTGTATTTCCAAAATAACAATTTTTTTTAGGTGAAAAGATCTTTCCATTTTTCACAAAAACTAAATTTGAGGTACCAGTTTCTAAAATTTTGTCCTTTGCGACTAGAGCAATATCAAATTTAGTTGAGTCAACTTTGCTTAATTTTGCTAATATTTTTTTATAATATAAATTTTTATAATTTGGCTCTACTCTTTTATATCTAAACAATAAAAGATTAAAATTACTTTTTGGTTTCGGTCTTTTTCTAATTGATATCGATATTAGTTTTTTATTTAACGCTATACGAAATAAATTATCAGGGCCTTTGTATCGAGTGTTTTTGTAAATTAAATCTTTAATAGTATTTTTTAAATTTTTTTTTCTTATTCCATATTTTTTTGTAGATTTTATTAAGTTCTCTATATGCGGTTTTAAAAGTATTAGCTTAGGAGGTTTTCCAACCATTCGCATTGTGGTGAATACACCTCTAGACCCCCAAAGATCTTTAAAATAAACTTCTTTAAGATTACTAAGCTGATAAGATTTTTTGTATAAGAGTGTTGCCATTTTCTGTCAAAAAAGATTCTGGATGAAATTGAAATCCATATATTTTATTTTGATTATCCTCTAGTCCCATTGGTATTTTTGTTTTACTACATCTCATAGTTATTTTAATTGAATTCGATTTAAATGGCTCCATTAATTTTAATGAATGATATCTTCCAACTTTAAACTGTTGATTGCTTTTAAAGATTTTACTTTGATTATTTGTTTTTATTTTAGATTGAAAGCCATGATAAATTTTTTTTTGTTTTACTATTTTGCCTCCTTCATTATGCAAAATCATCTGATAACCAAGACAAATACCAATAATTTTTTTACTTCCTTTATATTTTTTATACATTTTTGAAGTAGCAGGATAATCCTTTGGTGATCCAGGTCCTGGTGATAAAACGATCACATCACTTTTATCAAGTAATTTATTATTTACTTCGTAATAATTTGAGCAAAAAACTTTATCAAATTTTGAAAATTGATGGACAACATTCCAAGTAAAAGAATCTTGATGATCTATAATGTATATCATTTAAATAACTCCAATAAAGATTTCGCCTTAATGTAATTTTCATTAAACTCTTTTTTTGGTGAGCTATCTAATACTACACCAGATGCTGCAGAGATCTCTGATTGATTTTTATAATTTAAAATAGATCTAATAATTATATTAAACTTCATATCTTGATTAAATTTAATAAATCCAAAACTTCCTGTAAAAATATTTCTACTTTCTTTTTCTTGATTATTTAAAAGTTCTAATGTTCTTATCTTAGGACAACCAATTACAGATCCTCCCGGCATCATTGCTTTAATAATATCAATCAATTTTGTATTTTTATTTATCACCCCTCCAATTGAAGTAACGTAATGAAAAAGATGTTTGTATTCCTCTACATATTTTTTTTTGAGTATTTTGACACTTCCTGGTTTACATATTTTGGATAAATCACTTCTTTCCATATCAACTATCATGTTGTGTTCTTTGGTTTCCTTCTCGTTATTTTTAAAATATTTAAGAGCTATATTTTTATTGGATAGTAGTTTTTTCTTAAAAGTTCCAGCTATTGGTTTAGTAATTATTTTGTTTTTTTTCTTATCGATTAATGTTTCAGGAGAGCAGCTTACTATAGAATAATCCTTGTCTTTTATCATAAATGACTCTGGAGACGCATTAACACGCATTAATTTCCAAAAAAAATTAATAGGATTAATTAATGATTTGTTTTTATATTTTGTACAAATTTTAATTTGGTAGGTCTCACCTTCTCTTATTTTTTTTGAGAATAATTCAAATATTTTTTTATATTTTGCATAAGAAATATTAATCTTGAAAGGACTTAATATTTGAGTTTTGTTAAAGTGATAATTGAATGTATGTTTTTTTTTATTAGATATTACTTTAATATCTTTTCTTATTTTAATTATAGTCTCAGGTTTATAAAATATTCCTTTATAAAAATTTATCCTTTTTTTATTTTTTAAATTAATACCAATCAAATTACATAAAATTTCATAACCAAAAAATCCAAGATATAAATCTGTTTCTTTCTTATATTTTTTTTTCTGTAACGAATTAAAAAATTTATATATATTTTTTTTTGTTAAAATGATTTTTTTTGAAAAATCTGTATAAATATTGTAGCCATCTTCTACTTTATAAATAATTAAAGGTTTATCTGATTGATACAGATCCTCTAAATAAGGGTTAAATTTAAACTTATGCTGGCTGAGTTCTTTCAATTGCTTTCTCTACTATAGGTAAATGTATCAGACCTGCAAAAATTGATAATGCGATAGATCCGTACCATGCATAATCAAAATTTCCATTTAATTCATAAAATACACCACCTAGATACGCTCCTAGGAAAGAACCAATTTGATGGCTTACAAAAACTATTCCATATAAAAGTCCAACGTATTTTGTACCAAATATATGTGCAACAATTCCATTTGTTGGAGGGACTGTGGATAACCATAAAAAACCAAAAGTAACTCCAAAAACTACCGAGTTAAATATACTTGGTGGTAAGAAAATAAAATAAATTATAGAAACTCCTCTTAAGAGATAAATGGCGCTTAAAATTTTTTTCTTACTATACCTTGTTGCTAAATAACCGCTGGTAATTGTACCAGCCATATTAAATACACCAATCAAAGCTAAAACCATTGCAGGCGTCCAGTCAGGCAAACCTTTGTCTGCCATATAAGTAGGAATGTGTGTTGCTACTAAAGCAATATGCCAACCACAAACAAAAAAACCTAAAGTGAGATAAATAAAACTTTTGTTTGCAAATGCCTCTTTTAGAGCATCTATTGCTGTTTGATTGTTATCTTGATTAACTCCTACAGGTATTTTTGGAGTACTAACAAACAAAGCTACCACTAATCCGAGTCCTAAAAGAAGAGAAAAATATAAAAGAGTATTCTCCCAGCCTGTTTCAACTAAGGAATATCTTACAAGTAAAGGTGATACAAAATATCCAAACGAACCTGCGCATGTAACAATTCCTGTTGCAATAGTTCTATTAGATGCTGGAAAATGTTTAGCTACTACTGATACTGGGATACCTATTGCAGTGGAGCCTAAGCCAATTCCTATCATCACCCCTATAGTTAAAGTAAAATAACCTCCAGTATTATAGCCAGAATAAAAAAGTAAAACCCCAACTAAATAAAAAACAAAACCAATAAATATTGCAACCGCTCCTCCATATTTATCAGTAATTACACCAAACAACGGACTGAATACTCCCCAAAGTAATAACTGCAATCCCATAACAAAACCAAAATGAGAAATGGAAATATCTAAATCTGTATTAAAATCAAAATAAAATAATCCAAACGTCTGTCTTATTCCTAACGAAATTATTACAACTATAGAAGCAGCAATTAAAGTGATTAGTGCTTTTTTGCTAATAGTAAAACTTTCTGAACTCATTTTATAAATTTTAATGCTTGTTTTATATCATTTATTATGTCTTTAGGATCTTCAAGTCCTATATGCATCCTTATTATATGTTCATCTTTATTTATATGTGTAAATTGTCTCTTACCCAGTGCTTGGTGTGTTTGATAAAGTGCTAAACTTTCGAAACCTCCCCAACTAAATCCATACCCAAAAAGTTTTAAAGAATTAACAAATTTTAATACTGAGTTTTTATTTTTTGATTTTATTTTAAATCCTAATAAACCCGATGCTCCAGAATAATATTTTTTCCATAATTTATAATTTTGACTATCTTTTTTATATGGATAAAAAACTTTAATTATTTTTTTCTGTTTTGATAAAAACTTTGAAACTTTTAAAGCATTTTCCTGATGTTTGTCTAATCTTACATCTAATGTTCTAACTCCTCTAAGAATTAAATATGCATCATCAGGACCTAATCTTAATCCTGAAACCTTGCTTGTTTGTTCAACCAATTTAAAAACTCTTTTACTTATAGCTAAACTACCACCCATTACATCTGAATGACCAGAATAATATTTTGTCGCAGAAACAATCGACATATCAAAACCTAACTTTATTGGTTTTAAAAAATAAGGCGTACCCCAAGTATTATCTATAGCTGTATAAATTTTATTTTTTTTTGCCAGTGCAACTATTTTAGATAAATCTTGAAATTCAAAAGTGTTACTTCCAGGATTTTCAACAAAAATAAGCTTTGTTTTTTTTGTAATCTTACTTTTAAGGTCGTTCAAATCATTTGGATTATAAAATATAGCCCTAATATTAAATTTTTTTAGATATGTTTCTGTTAATAGTCTTGAAGGAGAATAGACAGAGTCTGTAACAAGTATTTCATCATCTGGTTTAACAACGCTTAATACTCCGAGGAATATTGCACCAAAACCAGTAGGTGTAAGATAAACTTTATAGCATTCCTCAATTTTTTTTAAAATTTGTTGCAATGCATAAGTGGTAGATGTTCCCTGTCTCCCATAATCAAAATTTCCACTCACTGGGTCTTTTAAGTATTTATTCTGAGTTTTTTTTATATCCTGCATTGACTTAAAGATAATAGTTGAGGCTCTAACTACAGGAGGATTTACTGACTGATTATGAAAATCTTTAGCAGTGTGTTTAAGGAAAGTCTTTAAAGAATTGCCCATAATAAATTTGATATGTTATTAAGACAATGCTATATCCCACTAAAATGTCAATAAAATTAACATAGGACTAAATGAGTTACCCAAAAAAACATAGAGGCCGAAGAAAACAAGGGTCTAAAAAAAGAAGAGCTAAAAGAAAAAATAAGAAAAAATAATTCTTCAACTATTCTTTAATCCATCCACCACCAAGCACTTTGTGACCAAACTGGTCTTTACGATAAAAAACACATGCCTGACCGGGTGAAATACCATTTTCTGGAACTACTAAATTAACCTCAGCATTATTGTTATCTATTAAATCTACTTTTGCCTCTAAAAGACTTCCAGTAGATCTAACCTTAACAAATAATTTTTGGTCTAAATCCTCTTTGTTTGTTAATAAATTTAATTCTTTTAAAGAAATAATTTTTTTTCCGAGTTTTTCTTTAGGTCCAACTATAATTTCATTCTTATCAGAATCAATCTTTAACACATATAGAGCCTCTTTGTCAGAAACTTTAATTCCTTTTCTTTGTCCAATTGTAAAATGTATAATTCCATCATGAACACCAATTACATCACCATCCAAATTTTTTATATTTCCTTTCTGAAAGGAGTCTGGTCTAAACTTTTCTATTACCGAAGCGTAATCTCCATTTGGAACAAAACATATATCTTGACTATCAGGTTTATCAGCAACATTTAAATCTAAATTTTTTGCAATTTCTCTAGTTTTATCTTTTAACATTCCTCCTAATGGAAATCTTAAATAATCTAATTGTTCTCTAGTTGTATTAAATAAAAAATAACTTTGGTCTCTATTTTCATCTATAGCTCTATACATGTTTGTAGTTTTGTTTTCTGTAATACTTTTTACATAATGACCAGTAACTAATGCATCCGCTTTGAGATCTTTTGAGACTTCAAATAAATCTTTGAATTTAACAGTTTGATTACACTGAACACATGGAATTGGAGTTTCTCCTTTTAAATAACTCTCAACAAAATTATCTATAACACCTTGCTTAAACTTATCTTGATAATATAAAATTTTATGTTCTATACCTAATTTATGTGCAACACGCTTAGCGTCCATTATATCTTGACCTGAACAACATTGTTTTGAAGCAGCTACCTCTTTACCATCGTCATAAAGTTTTAGAGTTATTCCAATTACATTATAACCTTCCTTTTTCATAATTCCTGCAACAGTGGAAGAATCTACTCCACCTGACATTGCAACAACTACAGTAGTATCTGAAGGTTTTTTATCTAAACCAATAGAATTTAAATCTTTATTCATAAGGTGGTATTTATACTTATTTACAATATAAGTTAAATTAAATGATTTTAGATTATGAACCAGGCGACAAAGTCACTAATCCTCAAAAAAAAGAATGGGGAATTGGGCAAGTACAATCTATAATCAACGATAAAGTGACAGTTAATTTTGAAAATGCAGGAAAAAAAGTAATTAACGCAAAAAACATTGAATTAAAAAAACTAGGAAAATGAAGTTAAACTTAAAAGAGATTGTTGAAAACTTAATCGATAATTTTTTAGAGGCTGGAGATTTGGCTATTCAATTAAGAGAAAAGGGTTTGGAAAAAAAAATAAAATCAGACAATACGCCAGTAAGTAATGGTGATTTGGAAGTAAACAAATTTATATCAAAAAAAATTTCTGAGATTACTCCCAATTTACCTATCATTTCAGAGGAGGCCTCTGAAAATAAAGATAAACTAAATTTAAAAGATTTCTGGCTTATTGATCCTATTGATGGAACTTATGATTATATTAATAATTTAGAAGAATTTACCATTAATGCTGGTTTGATTATTAATAACAAACCGGTTGCAGGATTAATAAATGCTCCTGCAAAAAAAAGAATGTTTTATTCATATGAAAAAGGTAATGCATTTGAGTTTAGCAACGGTAAAAAAACAAACTTAAGTAATTTAACTGCTAAGAAAACAGAAAATTTAAAATTTATTTCATACTCAACAAAAATAAAGCCTGAAATTCAAAAAATTTATGATGATTTGGGGGTAAAAGAAAATATTAGAATGAAAAGTTCTTTGAAATTCTGTGTCGTTGCTGCTGGTGAATATGATGGTTATGTTGCTGAACCTAGGGCATATGAATGGGATATCGCTGCTGGTCATGCAATTTTAGAACATTCAGGTGGAACTGTAACTGATTTTGAAGGAAATGAAATTTTGTATGGTAAAAAAGATTTAAAAAATCCAAGTATAATTTTGAAAAATAAAAATATTTTATAATGGATGAACAACTAAGAATAATACTAATAATAATTGTTTCTGTTTCAATTTTTGGGTTGTTAGTATTTGTTTTCGTAAAAAATTACATAAGAAATAAAATAAATCAGCTTGTTAAAGAAGAAAAAGATAAAAATTCAAAGTAGATTTATTATTTTAAGATATTCATCTTTTTCTATATCCATTACCTTTTTTGATGTTTCAAAATCAAATCCATTTCTTGCAAGTAGAGATATATCTTTTTTATAAAATAAAGTTCTATTATCCTCTGCTCTAGCTGGCCCAATTCTTTTCTTTTTACATAATTTTATTGCTGAAAAAAAATCTTGATCAGAATTATCTTCCTTTATTTTCTCGACAGTGTCCTTAATAAATTTCTCGTTAATTCCTTTTCCAATTAAATAATTTCTAATCTTGTTAATTGAGTTTCCTCTTTGGATCATGCTTTTAGCTTTACTTTCAGAATAAAATTGATCATTTATAAATCTGTTTTTTTCTAAGTCGGACAAAACAATATCAATCAATTTATTTACATCTTTTTTTCTTACATCAGACGCTGATAGTTTCATATATTTTTTTAATAAATAAGTTTTAAGTTGTTGTTTTGAAGGAGCATACTTTTCAACATAAGCAAAGGCAAAATTACGCATCTCATCAACAGTTACTTGAAGCGTTTTTTTTCTATTTCTTATAGGAATCATTGTTAGAATTAATATAATATATCTAAATGATTGAACAAATTTATACTTATTTCACAATTGAGACACTTTATATGTGGATCAACCTTGGGGTTCTGCCTTTTTGGTTTATCTTGATAGTGTTTCCTCAATCACATTTAAGTAGAATTTTTGTAACATCAATTTTTCCTTTTTTCATATTAAGTGGTATATATATCTTCATTCTATATAAATCTTATTTAATTGGTTACGACTTTGATGGAAATTTCTCTCTTTACTTAGGTCTAAGCGAGTTATCTAGATTATTTGAAGACCATTTGTACATAATGATTTTTTGGACTCATTTCATAGCAATCAACTTATTTATTGGTGGCTGGATTGTTAAGGACTCTCAAAAGTTTTCTATCAACAAAGTTTTGATGGCTGTACCATTAATTGCAACTTATTTAATTGGTCCAATAGGTTTATTATTATACTGGATAATTAGGATTTTTTACGCAAAAAGAATTAGTTTATATGAGTAATCATATAGATTTTTATTTCGATATAATTAGCCCTTATGCATATATCGCACATAAAAAAATTCTTAAAAATAAAAATATCTTATTTAATTACAAACCAATATATTTAGGAGGTCTTCATAAACTAGCTGGAATTGATTCTCCTGCATTTAATAAATATAAATTAAAAAATAATATAAATGATTGCAATTTGGTATCTGAAAAAAATAATATTGAATTTAAATGGAATTCTAATTTTCCAATAAATTCGTTAAATATAATGAGAGGATATATTAGTGTTAGCAAGGATAAGCAAAACGATTATTTAAATTGTTTTTTTGATGCATATTGGAAAGATAATCATGACTTATCAAATATTGAGAATATTTCTAAATTAATAAGGAATTTAAATATTGATAATGAAGAATTTTTTCAAACTATAAAGGAACGATCAGTTAAAGATAAATTGATTAAATTAACTACTGATGCTTTTCAAAAAGAAGTTTTTGGAACTCCAACCTTTATAGTCAATAATAAAATTTTTTGGGGACAAGATAGACTTGAATATGCTTTAGAAGAATTTAATGCTAATTAAATTATTTTAAATTTGCTGCTAGCTATAGAACCAAAACCACCATCAATATGCGATACTTTTTGGTATCCCATATCTTTTAATGATTTTACAGCTAAGGCTGATCTTACTCCTCCTGCACAGAATAAAACAAATTCTTTATTTTGATCTAATTGACCATTTTGAATTACTGGGCTATTTGGATCTAAATATACTTCAAGCATTCCTCTTGGGATATGACTTGCTCCTTCAACACTTCCTGTATTTTTTAGTTCACTACTTTCTCTTATATCTATTAAATTACAATTTTTGTCTTGGACCATTTGATAAGCTTCATCTACATTAATTGTTTTAATCTCTTTTAAAGTTTCACTTACTAGAGTTTGTAATGATTTAATGACCATAATATTATAAACGTATACCACATTATGAAAAAATTTTTTATTAAAATCTGTAAATTCTTAGGTTATGAAATTTTAGATCAAAATAATTTTTCATCACCAACATTAGAAAAGGAATTAAATGAAGAACTATCAATTTTAAATGAAAAATCTATAGTTTTGCCTTTAGGTGAGGTCAAAATTACAAAAAAGGTTATTTCAATACTTATTATTCTTAGAGTTAATACAAATATTGAGATTTGGGATCAAAATAGAAAGAGATTATTTGAGTATCCAAAAATTGAATACACTAAAAGATCGATAAATTCACTTATTAAATCAATTAATTTTTTAAAAAACAAACACGCTAAAATTAAAGTTAAAACAATAATTGTTGATGATAATTCTAGTATTGAAAACCTCAATATAATTAAAAAAGTAATTGATAGAAATAATATCGAGATAATTAATTTAGATTACTCAAAATATGAAAAGAAAATATCAGAGCAAAAAAATAAAGAAACTTTTGCAAATCTTGCAAGCTTGCTACAAAGTTTTGAAATTGGAAAAGATACCGGTGAAGATTTAATTTACTTCATTGAGGACGATTATTTGCATTTTGAACCAATGTTGGAAGAAATGGTGGCTTCTTTTGAAAGAATTGCATCACAACTAAATAAGGATATTTTTATGTGTCCATCTGATTATCCTTATCTTTACATGGGTAATGCTAAAACAAACGTATTAATTGGAAATAAACGTCATTGGCGAACTGTAGATAAAACATTATGTACCTTCATGACAACTAAAAACTTATTAGATAAATATTGGGACAACTTTTATAAAAATTGTCTAAATAGACACGATCCATTTGAAAAATATTTAAATGAAATATATTTAAAAGAAATTTGTATTTCTCCCTTAAAAAGTTTATCACTACATTTAACAAATATTAATTCAAGTTACGGCTTATCACCATTAATTGATTATAAAAAACTTTGGGAGGAAAACGTAATAAATGATTAAAGAAAATACAAAGGCACCAGATTTTAAATTACCATCTACAAGTAAAAAAGATTACTCTCTTAAAGACTCTACGGGAAACTATGTCATTATTTATTTTTATCCCAAAGATGATACACCAGGTTGCACAACTGAAACTAATGATTTTAATAAATTACTTCCAAAATTTAAAAAATTAAATTGTGAAATATTAGGAATTTCTAAAGATAATTTAAATAGTCATGAAAAATTTAAAAAAAAATACAAGATTAAATTTGATTTATTAGCTGATGAAGAAAAAAAAGTACTAAAAAAATATAAAGTTTGGGCAAAAAAAAAGTTCATGGGTCGAGAGTTTTTAGGAATAGTTAGAACTACCTTTCTGATCGATAAAAATGGTAAAATATTAAAAATTTGGAACAATGTAAAAGTTAATGGACATGCTCAAGAGGTCTTAGAAACTTTAGAAAATATTAATAAAAAATAAAAAGGCCCCGTTTCCGAGGCCTTCTGTTAACTAACTAGAGAGAGATTATAGTTAATTTTTTTAATTTTAGAGGCTCTTCAATGAGATAACGACATGGAGATCGAAGAGCCTCTATATTACATGCAATTAGTCACGTATTGCGTATGCTATTACTCCTGTTTCAGTTACGTCAGTACCTTTGGCTTCAGCCTCTTTACTTAGTCTAATTCCAAAAGTAGCCTTCATAATTGAGAACACGATGTACGACACCACAAATACAAAAATGTTAATTGATAGCACACCAATTAATTGTGCACTAAACGATGCATCAGTGTTTGTTAACGGCACTGCTAATGTTCCCCATATTCCAGCGAACATGTGAGCTGGAATTGCACCCACTACATCGTCAAGTTTGAAACTAAAAAGTAATTTAGTACCAAATACTACAATTAAACCACCTACAGCTCCTATGAAAATAGCTGCTAAAGGCGATGGTGCTAGTGGTTCAGCTGTTACAGCCACAAGACCACCAATTGCTCCGTTTAACATTTGAATAACATCTGTTTTACCAAACATTAATCTTGTGATTATTGCAGCAGCCATTACGCCACCAGCAGCAGCAAGATTAGTGTTAATAAAAATACTCGATACAGCAACTGCATCATCAAATGTTCCTATAGCAAGTTGAGATCCACCATTGAATCCAAACCAACCCAACCACAAGATGAAAACACCAACTGTCACTAGCGGAATTGAAGAAGCAGCAAAAGGTCTAATAGCTTTCGCTTCACCTTTGCTACCAAATCTTCCATATCTAGCACCTAACAACATAATACCAGCTAAAGCTGCTGCACCACCTGTTGAGTGAACTAGTGTTGAACCAGCAAAATCAGAGAAGCCTAGTTCTGCTAACCAGCCTCCACCCCATTGCCAACCCATAACGATTGGATAAATAATTCCAGATAAGATAGCTGCAAATAGAAAGAAAGGCCAAAGTTTTACTCTTTCAGCCATTGCACCTGAACAAATTGAAACTGTTGTTGCACAAAAAACCATTTGAAAATACCAATCAGATCCATCAGCATATCCAGTATCAACTGAACTTGCATCAGACCAAGGTGTGAATGTTCCAATATATCCACCCTCTGGTATTCCGTACGCTAAGTTATATCCAAATAACCAAAACATAATTCCGGCAATTGAGTAAAGACCAATGTTCTTTGCACAAATTACAGAAACACTTTTAGAAGTTACCATACCAGATTCTAGCATAGCAAAACCCGCTGCCATGAACATGACCATGAAACCACACATTAAAAATAATAGTGAATTGAATATAGCTTGTACTTCAGCAGAAACTGTTGTCTCTGCCATACCCGCACTACTCATGTTTAATAAAAATATTAAACTAAGAACTGGTGCGGACATTATTTTTATAAATTTAGTCATAAGACCTCCACTTGTTTAAGTGATGTCTTATAGTTTTAATTAAATTTAAAAGTAACGCTGATTAGGAAAAGTGGCTATGCATTTTTTGCATATAGTAACAGCCCTAACGTATAAAAAAAATGTTTAGGGCTGTTAAAAAAAAATATTATCTGTTGAATACTTCTTTTAAAGCTTTGGCTGGTAAGAATTTTACCTTTTGAGAAGCAGCAATTTGGATCTGCTCACCCGTTCTTGGGTTTCTTCCAACTCTTGCTTTTCTCTTAGCAACTTTGTACGTACCAAATCCAGCAATTTTTACTGAATCATCACCTTTTAGAGCATCTAAAATAGTGTTGGTAATTGTATCAAAAGTACGCTCAGCATCTGCTTTGCTCAAATTTAATGAGCCAGAAAGCTTTGCAATTAGTTGTTTTTTGTTCATTTTAGCTCCGGTTTTGTTGGTTAATATTTATACTTGTCATAAACGTTGATAAATCAAGCTTTTTTTTAGTGTTTATTTTTTTAATACACACAATATCTTGTAAAAACTTAAATAAACGTTGAATTTATTTACTTTTTTAGACTTTGTAATTTATTAATTATCTAAATAAACCCAAGTCTTTTAGATCATTAAATGTAGTGAAAAACATTAATGATAACAACAAAAACAAACCGATTCGAAAAAAACCTTCTTGAGTTTTTTGAGACAGCGGTCGGCCTAAAACTTTCTCAAATGCATAAAACATTAAATGTCCTCCATCTAACATCGGTATTGGAAATAGATTAATAAGTCCTAAACTTATTGAAATATAAGCCATCATGCTAATAAAAGCCAACACTCCAAAAGTTGCAACTTGTCCAGAAATTTTAGCAATTCTAATTGGGCCTCCCAATTGAGAAGTGTCTGCTTTACCTAAAATCATTCCTCCAATGTATTTTAAAGAGGAAATACTTACAAAATAAACTTCATTTGCTGCATGATATAAAGCCTTAGCAGGACCTAATTTAACATGATTAATCTTATCATTATAAGCTGATAATTTAATACCGACCATTCTTTTGTTTATTTTATTCCCTAATCCATCATCACCTTCAACTAAATTTGGTTTTACTTTTAGAATTAATTCATCATAGGAACGCTTAACTTTAAAATCTATAAAGTCCCCTGTAGAAAGAGTAATAAATTTAGAAACTTCCATAATGCTTTTAACTTCATTTCCATCTATTTCTAGAATTATATCCTCAGTTTTTAGTCCTCCTATCATTGCAGGACTTTCTTTTTGAACCTCACTGATTACTGCAGGAGTAAAATCTTTGCCGACAAAAGTATAAAGACAGAAAAATATTATTAAAGCTAACAAAAAATTAGCTAAAGGCCCACCAAATACAATTAATGCTCTTTGATATAAAGGTTTTAAAGTAAACAATTTTTCTCTTTCTTCTTTATTGTATTTTTCTAATATTTCTTGATGATCAGCCTGAGAATAAACATTTCTATCTCCAAAAAATTTTACATATCCACCTAAAGGAATTGCGCATATTTTCCATCTTGTGCCTGATTTATCGTTCCAACCAAATAACTCTTTACCAAAACCAATTGAAAAATCTGTTACACCCACGCCATATTTTCTCGCGAAATAGTAGTGTCCATATTCATGAATAAAAACCACAACAAGAATCAAAATTAAGAAAGGTATTATATAACTAAACATTCTTTATTTTATAATTTAATTTTTTTATTCACAACCTTCAATAAACAACTAAATTGACGCCATTCTAAACTGGTTGGACCAATGCAGCGCTATTATTAGTTGGTTTATTTACATCTTTTGAAACCTCATGAAAAATAAGATCAGGTATTTTACGTTCCTTTAAAAAGGTTGATCCCTGAAGTTCTATATTTAAATAACGATTTATATCAGTTTGATTAAGAATTACGGGCTGACGATGATGAATTTCTTTAATATTGTCTTTTGCATCTTCAGTAATTAGACAAAATTTATCTTCTTCAAAAATTCCTGCTAAGTAAATAGGGTGAGTATCTTTACGAGTGAAATAATGTGGAGTTTTTTCTTTTTCTTCTCTTTTCCATTCATAAAAACCGTCTGCAACTGCAACGCACCGATTGTTTTTAATCAATTTTTTAAAAGAAATTTTTTCATCAATAGTCTCTAACCTTGCATTAATTAAAGCTTTAAAATCTTTGTCTTTAGCCCATCCTGGAGTCAAGCCCCATTGTAGATTTTCTAAAGTATTTCCATTTTTATATTTTTTTATTACAGGCAGTTTTTGATATGGATGAGCATTATAGTTTTCGGTATCTTCAACCTGAATTGCAGATTTAACGAGTTTATTTGTTTTTGTTACAGGGTTTTTTACTACGTATCTTCCACACATTATATTGTTTGCTGTTTCATTAATTCCTCTATTTGCTTGATCATTATTTTAGGTGATCTCATAGCAGGATAAATTTCTTGAGCTTGTTCATAGCTTCTTATTGCTTTTTCATAATTCTTAAGCTGAATATTTACTAAACCCTGCCCTGCTAAAGCTCCAAAGTGTCTTTGTTCTAAGGCTAATACTTGATCTATATCATCTTGAGATTTTTGAAATTCACCAAGCATATAAAGTACAGTTGCTCTTTTATTCCAAGCTTCAGCCCAATTTTTATCAAGATAAATAACTTCAGTAAAAATATCTTTTGCTTTTATATAGTTTTGATCTCTCACAAATTGAGAACCCTCCTCTAATTTTGCAGTAAGTTTTTCATCTGTTGGATGGGTACTCCATAATGCCCAGATTTCTTGTTCAATTATAAAAGCTACTTTCGATTTATTTGTTTTTAACTCATTTAACAATTGGTTCAGTCTAATATCCCTTTCATTTGCTAAAGAGCTAACATGTGAAAATAAATAAAACAAAATTAGAAAGAATAACTTCTTCATATTTGTATATTATCAAATATTAGAATTAGAGTCTTTGGTCTTAAGTGTCTTTGTTGTTATTTTTACAACTATAAAAAGAAATATCTTTTTCTTTCTCGTCTTGTTTTATATTGGTTGTGATTTCATGAATAAGTTCACCTGTTTTTCTAGTATAGACTGCAGACTCTGAATAATTCCTCTCTTTATCAAATGCTTGAATTAAGAATATATCCTTATTCGAAATTTTAACCTCTAAATCAATTTTATTAAAAAATTCTGATAAATTTTTAACATTTAGAACGTCTGGTGTTTTAGACTCGATTATTAACTTATTGATATCTTTTCTTTTAATTTGATCTTTTGTGAAAGACTCAAAGTTATGGTCTGGATTTTTTAAAATTACTTTTTCAAATTTACAATTTAAATTTAAATCAGAATTTAGAGTAATATTTGTATTTTGAGCTTGAGCAAAACTAAAACAACATATTAAGCTAAATATCGATAGAAAGATTTTCATTTAATTAATTATATTAATAATACTTTTTTTTATTGTTTCACTTACTTTAATTGTTCCATCTTTATTAGGGTGTATACCATCTTGTTGATTTAAACTTGGATTAAGTGCCACACCTTTAAGAAGAAATGGGATTAATGGTAAATTGTACTTTTTCGATAACTTCGGATAAATAGAATCAAACTTTTTTTTATAAATTAATCCATGTGTAGTTGGTGCAACCATTCCAGCTAAAATAATTTTAATTTTTTTGTTCTGAACAATATTTATAATTTGTTCCAAATTTCTCTCAGTTTCTTTTGGTTGAATTCCTCTGAGCATATCATTAGCCCCTAATCCTAAAATAATTAAGTCTATTCCAGGTTCGGATAAACTCCAGTCAGCTCTATTTAATCCACCTGAAGAAGTGCTTCCAGAGACACTTCCATTAATGACTTTGATGTTTAAACCACTTTGCTTCAGATTCTTTTCTAAAACTATTGATAAATGATGTTCTTTAGGTAATCCATATCCAGCCATCAAACTATCACCGAATAAAAGTACCTTTTCTATTGCACTTGCATTTATGTGCACTAGAAAGATTATCAAAATTTTTATAAATATAGTTTTATTCATGAGTACTCTTCTTAAATTAAAAAAAATAAATCTCAAATACCAAACTGGTAAAGATAGTATTAGTGTTTTAAAGAATATTGATTTAAATATTAAGAAAAAAGAAACTGTTTCAGTAGTTGGAGAGAGTGGCTCAGGAAAAACAAGTTTAATAATGTTAATTGGAGGCTTAGAAAAACCAACCTCTGGTAAAATAATTTTTAATGATCAAGAAATAACGGGCCTCAGTGAAGATGAGGTGTCTGAAATAAGAAAGAAAAATATTGGAATAGTATTTCAGTCTTTTTATTTAATTCCTAATTATACAGCTGTTGAAAATGTTGCTTTAACGCTTGAACTTAATAATTTTAAAAATCCAGAAAAAGAAGCGAAAATTTTATTAGATCGATTTGGTTTGAAACATCGTTTTAATAATTTACCAAGTCAATTATCAGGTGGTGAACAGCAACGAGTTGCTATCGCAAGGGCAATTGCAATGAAGCCTGAATTAATCTTAGCAGATGAACCAACAGGAAACTTAGATACTGAAAATTCTATCATGATTGCAAATATTTTATTTAAATACGTCAAAGAAGAAGGTTCCTCTATAATCATGGTAACTCATGACCCTAAACTTGCTGACAAAGGTAAAAGAAAAATAAAAATTAAAGATGGAAAAATTAAATAATCCTTCAGAATTTAGTTTGATTTTTAAATATGCTTTGAAAGACTTAAGCAGAAATTATCATAAAATTTCTAGTATCATTGTTACGCTATTTATAAGTCTTTTTATCTTAAGTGCTATTTTCACAATTGAAGATAGTCTTAAAAAAGAACTAAATGATAATGCCAAAGCACTTTTAGGTGGAGATTTAGAGATTGATTACAATCGTAATCAGGGAAATTTAGATCTAGTTAACCAAGTAAAAGATTTTGCAACAGTTTCTCAAATGATTGAGTTCAGTACTATGCTTTCAATTACTGGCAGAGAAAAAAATAAATCATTATTTACTAGAATTAAAACTGTGGATGAAAAATATCCTTTATATGGAAATGTTGTTTATGAGCCAATTGGTGCTTTTGAAAGAATGCAAAAAGAAGCTAATACTATTCTTATCAATGAAAGTTTATCAAAAACTCTAAATATTAAAATTAATGAAATCGTAAAAGTTCAAGATCAAAATTTTAAAGTAATTGGGATTATTAAATCAGTACCAGATGTAAGTGGGTTTGTTGCATTTGGCGATTGGGCTTTAGCAGGTAAACAAACTTTAGAAATTTTAAAACTTAATGGAATTGGAAGTTTTTTAAACTATGAATACAAAGTAAAGTTTAATGAAAATGATAAAAGAGAAGAAATTGAACAACGAATTGAAGAAATTTTTAAAGACGATCAAAAAGTTAAACTTAGATATCCTGAAAATTCTGCAAGTGGTATAAAGAGAATTATTAATAATTTTTCTCAATTTTTATCCCTTGTATCTATCAGTGCAATGTTAATAGCAGGTATTGGTATAGCAAATACTTTGCTATCTTTTATTAATCAAAACAACATGTCGATAGCTGTGCGAAAAGCAGTTGGCTTTTATTCGGTCAATATTAAAACATTATATTACCTTCAGTTATTTATACTTTTATTTATCATCACTATTTTTGCTTATGGATCGAGTTTTTTAATTGTACCAATAGCAGATAAATATTTATCTGATGGATTAGGATTGAATGTTTATCCAGTGTTTTCATTGCTGAATTTTTTAAAAATATTTTTAGTAGGATTATTGGTGATTGTAATTTTTTCTATTCCAACAATTAGTTCTATTGATCAAGTTAAAGCGTCTAATTTATTTAGAAACGTATTCCAAAACCTTCAATTTTTTTATTCTAAGAGATCAGTTGTTCTAAGTTTTATTTTGTTATCTATCTTAATTTTGTTATTCACGATTGGATCTGAACAGCCTTCTTACAGTTTGGGTTACTTTGCTGCTTTTTTTGTGTGTTTAATTGTATTTTTCTTACTTTCAAAATTAATCATTTTTTTTCTAAAAAAATTCAGATTTAGTCCAATAATTTCTTTAAAGGTTTCAATAAAAAATATTACTCAAACAAAAAGTATAACTCCTATTACAGTTATGTCTCTTGGCTTAGGGGTTACTTTGTTATTAACGTTGGCTTTAGTTGGTACAAATTTTCAAAGAGAAATTGCTAAATCTATTCCTGAAATTGCACCTGATTATTTCTTCGTAGGCATTCAAAAAGGAGAAAGAGAGAAATTTGAACAAGGAATTTTAAATATGGATCCCAATGCATCTATTGAAATTGTGCCAATGGTGTCCTCTGGAATTGTAAAAATTAATGGTATAGATCCTAACACTTATATTAAACCAGATAATGATAGTTACTGGGTAATTGGTAGCGAAAGAAGATCTTCATGGGTGGAAAATATACCTGAAGATAATCCAATTTTAGAGGGTAAATGGTGGGATTTATCAAACCCAGATCAACTTCAAATATCTCTAGACGCAAAAGTTGCTAGAGATTTTAACATTCAGCTAGGTGATATTTTCACTTTAAATGTTTATGGACGTGAAATTGAAGGTGAAGTAATTAATTTTAGAGAAGTGGATTATCGTGATTTAAGCATCAATTTTGCAATGTTATTTAATCCTCAATTTGCAAAACATATTCCACATGAATATTTGGCTACTGCAAAATTTAATTCAAATAAATTTGATGAAACCGAAATGCTTGAAATCATGCCGAGTTTATCAATGATAAAAATTGCAGATTATTTATCTAAAGTTACAGCTGTTTTAAATAAAGTGTTTATTGCAGTTACTTTAATTTCAGCAGTTACTATTGTTATAGGGTTAATCGTAATATCGAGCGCAATTATGGTTCAAGGAAAAGTTAAAGAATATCAAAATTTAGTCTTTAAAATTTTAGGTTTTTCAAAAAAACAAATTGTTCTTTCATCGCTAATTGAGTTCATCATTATTTTTAAATCTGTAATTTTAATTGCAATATTTTTTGCAGTAATTGGTTCAAAATTTATTATGGAAAATATTTTTGAGCTAGTTTGGATGTTTGACTTTAAAGTTTTAATTTATTTAGGATTTTCAATTGGCTTTGTTACTTTAATTTTAATATTGCTAACAAACTTAAAATACCTAAATCCTAAAGTTTATCCTCTAATAAGAAATCAATAATTAGAATTTAATAATTTTACTATCCAAAGAAATTAAATTTAATTCTACTTTCAATTTTGGAAATCTTTTTTTAATTTGTTTTTTAACTTTTGAAAATGACTCTTTATGAATTTTTTTTTCATTTGCTGGGCTAAATTCTTTTTTTCCATTTGCAATTTTGGCAGCACCACAATCTTTATGATTAATTACAATTAATTTTTCTATTTTATGTAATTGAATAGAGGTTCCTAAATTATCATAAAACGTTTTATGCCATTGCTTAAATTTATTATGTGTAACTCCAACAGCTGCTCCTGCAATTGTGAATGCACTGTATTTTCCTATTAATTTTTTTTTCTTTAAGTGATTATGAACTAAATATTGAAATCTTGGATCAATACAAGATAAAACCATCGCTTTAAATTTTGATTTCTTCAATTTAATTCCACATTAAACATAGCCTCATTTCTTCTATTCATTGGAAGGGTAAATGGACTGTCATAAGTTGCTCTAATAGGTGGGCTTATAATTGATATGTTATTTTTTCGTAACTCTTTTTCTAAAATTTCTTTATGTTTAAGAAAATTTCCATCTGAAGCTCGTCCAGAATACCTTAATACTGCGTAGTATCCTCCTTCAATATTAACTATTTTAACATCTTTTCTGCTTGGATTAGGTACATTTTTTGAATTAAATTTAGAGGGTAAATAAAATTGCATACTCATATTTCCATTTTTCTCAACTTGGGTAACTGGAGTTGTCATTTTAATTTTTTCTTGAGTATCATTTCTACCTGAAATGTAATTAAATAATTTTCTAAAATTACTATCTATTCCAGATCTCATTGTTTCTACTGCTAAACGATCAGAATATTTTCTAATCTCATATATTTCATTTTTAGAGACAACTTCATAATTTGCTTCTTCGTAAGCCATAACTGTAGAATATGGTAAAATAAATAAAGTACAAAATACTATTAAATAAAATTTAATTATCCTCATTTTTACATAACTTTATATTCAAAATTTTGTGTAGTTTTATTAATTTGAATTAATTTAGCACCATTTCTTTCATGAAAATTAGTTGCCATTTCTGTTAATGGTGAAAGGGTTACTAATCTATTTAAATGATTAGATTTTTTTATATTTTTAAAAACTTCTTTTACAATTAATTTTCCTCCACCCTTTTTTTTGGACCAGACAGTATAAGCAACAGCTATTTGACCACCTGATTGATCTCTCATAGCAGTTTGTAAAAATGCATCAGTGCTTAACTTTTCTAACTCTTCAACACTTTTTGGAATTTTATTTGTATAAGCAAAACACATTACGGCGTGAATTTCTCCTTGATATTCAACACCAAAAATTTTTCTTCCATATCCTGTTCTAAACTTGTTGTCTAACTCCGGTCTGACAGGATCTTCATCTGTATTACATTCTTTAAGCTCAACAAGTTTTGCGCCTTTGACCCACCCAAAAAAATTATCAATATTTTTAGTTAAAACCTGTCTATTTTTTCTTAATCTTGCTTTAATTCTTGGGTTAAATTTTTTTTTCATTTTAATAATTATCTACCATTTATTTTAGAGTTTAAATGCGCAATTAAATCATACCAGATAATCATACAAAAGCTTCGCACTGGTAACAAAAATTAAAGCATATAAAATATTGTAAAATAATTTCTCTTCAATAATTTTAAGTAATTGATATCCAATCAATATTCCCAATAATGCAACTGGAAACAATGTTGCTGACTGTTTAAAAGACTCAAAGTTTGTCATAGATAAACTAATATACAAGGGAAGTTTAATTAAATTTACGAAAGTGAAAAAAAATATTCTTGTACCTACATAAATTTCTTTTTTCATTCTAAGCGGGAGTAAATAAAGACTAGTTGGAGTTCCACCTGCATGAACACAAAAACTTGTAAATCCTGCCACGACTGAACAAGTACCACCTTTAAAAAAGTTTTTTTCTGACTTTTTTTCTTTATTTTTTTTAAAAAAAAAGTAATGACCAGCAAACAAGAAGCCCATAACTCCAATAATAAATTTTAATAATTCCTCTGAAAAATATGAAAAAGTTAATGATCCAATAAATATCCCAATTGCTGCAAATGGAACCATTAATTTTAAAGTTCCTAAGTCAAATTCCTTTCTATATTTATAAACAGCAATAAAATCTGAAAATATTAAAATTGGTAAAATAATTCCTAAAGCTTGGTTTAATGGCATCACTATTGTCATTAAAGGAACAGAAATCAAAGTCATGGAGCCACCTAGACCTGATTTTGCAATTCCATATAAAATAATGGCAGGAACAACTGTTAAGAAAAATAAAAAGTTTATTTCCATCTATTTAATGATTTTAATAATTTCAATCCTAAAGGGCTAATCGGTTCTTGAAGTATTATTTCTTTTCCAGTTTTTTCTTTTACTAATTCTAATAATTTGGTTGCTAATCCTTTTTTTCTATAGATTGGATTAACAAAAATATACTCTACCTCTCCTATCTCATTAAATCTAACAAAGCCTATCGTTGTATTTTCATTTTTAAAGGTAAAAACTCCATCCGTTTCCTTTATTTCAAAATTTGAAACATCAAAAATTTTCATAAATTCTAGTAATTAAGGAGCAAAAGAATTACCACTATTGCAGCAATTATGGAGCTAACGACAATATAATTAAGCTTAATGTTGAATTTTTTTTCTACAAATTCGGTAATTTTCTCCCAAAACAAAACAACCAAAAAAATAATAATAGCTGGAAGAATATATTTAATCATTATTTATGCTTTTATATTATAACCTTTTTTAAGAAGAGTTGTCACAATCACTATACAAACAATCAAAAAGCTTAACATTAAACCAACACTTATCCATATGTTAAAATCTGATACTCCATAAAATGAAAATCTTAATCCATTGATCAGATATACTACTGGATTAAAATATGTAACTATTTGCCAAAATTCTGGCAGCATGTCTAAAGAATATAAGCTTCCACCTAAAAAAACCATCGGAGTTATAACAAGGGTAGGTATGATTGACATTTGTTCGAAATTAGAACTCATCAATCCAATTAAAAAACCGAATAATGCAAAAGTAAATGAAACTAATATTAAAAGAAAAATCATTAATATTGGAAATTGTACTTCAACTTCAACAAAAAAAGTTGAAGTAATAAATATCATACAACCAACAATTAAAGTTTTGGTTGCTCCTGCACCAACAAATGCAAGAACTATTTCTAGAGTTGAAATTGGTGCAGCTAAAATTTCATAAATTGTTCCATTAAATTTAGGAAAAAAAATACCAAATGATGTGTTACTTATTGATTGGGTTAATAATGTAAGCATCAACAAACCAGGTACGATGTATGATCCATAACTAATACCATCAATATTTTCAACATATCCTCCAATTACTGAGCCAAAAACTATAAAATATAAAGAGGTAGATAAAACTGGTGATAACAAAGATTGCATCAATGTTCGTCTAAATCTATCCATCTCATGAAGATAAATTGCTTTAAAAGCATAATAATTAAATTTCATTGTTTTCCTTTACTAAACTTACAAAAATTTTTTCAAGTGTACTCTGTTCTGTTTTTAGATCCTTTAGTTTAAATCCTGCATCTTTTAAATCTTGAAGTAAATTTGTAATACCTGTTTGTTTTGCTTGAACGTTATAAGTATAGTCAATAGATATTTTATCTTTTCCAATCTCAAGATTATATTTTTCTAAACTACTTGGTATTTCTTTGACTTCTTCCTGTAAGTCTACCGTAAGTTTCTTATGACCCATTTTCTTTAATAATTCTTTTGTTTTATCAACAACTATTATTTCTCCTTGATTGATAACTCCCACTCTATCCGCAATAGCCTCTGCTTCTTCTATGTAGTGTGTGGTTAAAATTATTGTAACGCCAGTTTTTCTTAGACTCTCAACAACTCTCCACATGTCTTGTCTTAACTCAACATCTACTCCAGCAGTTGGTTCATCTAAAAACAAAATAGTTGGTTCATGAGATAATGCTTTTGCAATCAAAACTCTTCTTTTCATACCTCCAGACAATTGTCTGAGTCTTAAATCTTTTTTATCCCATAAACTTAAATCTTTTAAAACTTTCTCAATATGTTTTGCGTCAGGTTTCTTTCCGTACAAACCTCTAGAATAGGAAACGTTATTAAATACGGTTTCAAATTGTTCCAAAGTAAGCTCCTGTGGAACTAAACCAATTTTTGACCTTGTTTCTCTATAATCATCAATTATATCAAATTCGTCTACTGTAACTTTTCCAGAAGATGGTCTTACTATCCCACAAATAATACTTATTAGAGTTGTTTTTCCTGCGCCATTTGGTCCAAGCATTGCAAAAATTTCACCTTTTTTAATATTAAGGTTTATGTTTTTTAATGCTTCAAAACCATTGTCGTATACTTTTGATAGGTTGTTTATGCTTATTTGATCGTTTGACATGTAGATATGCATATATAGAGACAATTTATGGTATTACAATAAATTTTAATTTTCCTAAATTATAACAATGAAAAAATTTTTAGTATTTATCTGTTTTGTATTAACATTTAGCACCAAAGCAATTGGAAAAGAAACTACTTACAGTAAAGAATTGTTCGATAAAGCTCTATCAGAGGGAAAAGTTGTTGTGGTGAGTTCTTGGATTAAATATTGCTCATCATGTGCAGGCCAAATGGAAGTGTTAAAAAAAGCAAAAAAAGATTTTGATAATATGGAATACTTTGCTTTTGATGTAACAAATAAAGAAATTGCTCAATTTTTTAATGTTCAATATCAAACAACACTTTTAATTTTTAAAGATAATAAAGAAGTTTACAGAAGTATTGGTGAGACTACCAAAGAACTTATTTATGACGCTTTAAAATCTTCTATCTAAATTTAATTTTCAAAATTAATGCAGGCAAGAAAGTTGCAATCAAAAAAGATAAAAATAATAAAGATTGAGCTATTAAAGGTGAAAATAAGTCTTTAGAAAAAAATACTCCCACTAATAAACTTTTAGAAAAATCTGGAAATGGAAACATTAAAAATCCAGTAACGAGGCCAATTATAATTGAAATATAAGCAGTTTTTTCATCCACTTTATTATAGAAACTATAAAAAACAGTCACTACAAACGCACAACAAAATAAATCTGCAAGTAGGAATAAATATAAAATATCAAATCCATTTGAAGCAACACCAAATGCAACTACAGACAACATTAAAATAAAATATTTAGATATTTTTAAGTAATCAGTTTTTTTATCTAAGTTAAAAGTTGCTTTACCATCAACTACAAACAAGCTAGAAATAGCATTAACTAAAGTATCAACAGTAGATATTGTTAATGCAAGACCAAGGATAATGATCAATAAAGATAAAATTTCAGTTTGATTTTTTAATAATAAACTAAAAAAACCTAAATCAGGTCTAACAGATGGATCAATTGAAAATGAAACCATTCCAATAAAACCCATTAAAAAAACTATTGGAACAATAATAAAGAAAGAAATTATCAAACCAGTTTTTAAAGTTTGATAATCTTTTGCTGCATACACTCTTTGCCAATTTCCTTGATGAAATAAATTTGTTGCAGCAACTGCTATAAAGAAAGTTAAACCAGCCGTGTATCCTGGAATATAATTTGAACTTAATAGTTGAGGATTCCTCTCGTTAATTAAAGAAAAAGAAAAATTATTTCCTGAAGAAGAACTAATAATTGAAATCAAAATAAATAATAAAACACCAATTACAATCATTTGAATGTTATCGGTAAATATAGATGCTCTTAATCCCCCATAAAGAGTATAGCTTAAAGTAGCTGTCAAAACTATGAATGCTGTAATCCACAATTCTGTTCCAGATATGTAATTAATTAATACAGCCACTGCAGTTACTTCCGCGCAAAGAAAAATGAACATATAAAAGATTGTCAATAACAAAATTAACTTAAATAAACTTTTACCAAATTTCTTTCTTATAAACTCAACTAAAGAAGATCCTTTTGGAAACTCATTTCTAATTTTTTTTCCAAAATAAATTAAAAAAATCATTGGAAAAGCTGTACCTAATGCATAACCAATTACAGCACCTACACCGCCCCACGTTGCGGCCGCAACTGGTCCAAATAAAATCCAAGCCCCTAAAGCTGAAGCTACAAGGCTTGTAGTGAGCGAAAATAAACCAATGTTTCTATTTGCAGTTAAATAATTATTTATGCCTTTATATTTTTTAGAATGAAAAATTCCTAAAAAAGCGAATATTAAACTAATTGCGATAACTAATATTAATGATGTTGACTGTGTTAAAAAATATGTTTTATCCATTTTATCCCTTTCTGAATTACCGGACAGGTTCTTAGGGTATGATCTCAGTCTGTTAAGACACCCCTTCTTATAATCTTTATATTATATTAATCGATATAGCTAGTGATTATAATTTTTTATAAAATTATTTTTGACTTTTATGATTCATTATTTCAATCATACATTGAGTGGCATACTCCCTCCACTCGGATGATGTTTTGTTCTTTAGGCTATTCAGATGATTTCTGTTACTTTGAATATCATCTTTATGCTTTAATTTGTCTGCTCCATTTAAGTTTTTCTCCATTTCAGACAAATTGGTTTCCATTGCCTTTATCCACTCGTTTCCAAGCTCAATACATTTTTGATCATCTTTTTCATCACAAATTTGTTTAAAAAAATTAAAGATAACATCATCAGTATTTACTGAGGTATTCATTAATTATTGTTTACAGGTACCAATAGACTCTGGACCACAAGTTTGACCATTGGTCCACGTTGCTCCGGTTAAATTAGCTCCATCAAAATTAGCATTGGTAATGTTAGATGAGGTAAAGTTAGCCTCCATTAAATTAGAGTTTTGAAAATTTGCTTCAATTAAAGTTGCCCCCATAAAATCAACTCTAGTTAAGTTAGCTCCAGTAAAATTAGTTTTTTCAAAATTTGCGCCGATAGAAACAGATTCATAAAGGTTGGCTCTTACAAAAGTAGACTCTGGAAAAGTTCCAAACGAAAGATTTGAAGTCATCATAATGCTTTTATCAAAGTTCACTTGAATAAAACTTGCAAAAGAAAGGTTTGAATTTGGAAGATAACTTCCTTGCAAATCTTGAGAGTCTGAAAATCTGCAATTAGAATAATCAACACCTTCTGTTAAAGGATCATCACATGCTGCATTTGAATTTGTGAAAAATAACAAACTAAATAAAGCAAGTAAGATTATTTTTTTCATAAGCAAAGTTAGCAAAAAAATTATGTCAAAACAATGAAGGTTTAAAATTTAATATTAATTTAACAATATAATTTAGTGATATTTTGGAGTATAAAAATCAACTAATGAAAGAATACAACATTGCTTCAATAGCTGGTGACGGGATTGGTAAAGAGGTATTACCTGAGGGCTTAAAAGTTTTAAAAGACGCTGCTTTAAAACATCAATTTAAAATAAATTTTACAGAATATGATTTTGCTTCATGTGATTATTACGAAAAACATGGAAAAATGCTTCCTGATGATTGGAAAGAAAAATTAGGAAAACATGATGCTATATTTTTTGGAGCAGTCGGTATGCCAGATAAAGTTCCGGATCATATTTCTTTGTGGGGATCTTTACTTCAATTTCGGAGAGAGTTTGATCAATATATTAATCTTAGACCTGTAAAACTTTTTCCAGGAATTAATCCTCCTCTAGCTAGTAAAAAACCTGGCGATATAGACATGTTGATAGTTAGAGAAAACACTGAGGGAGAATATTCTACTGTGGGCGGAAGAATGTATAAAAATACCGATAGAGAAATTGCAATTCAAGAAACTATCATGTCGGCACATGGAATAGACAGAGTTCAAAAATTTGCCTTTGAATTAGCCAAACAACGAAAAAGAAAAAAATTAACAAATGCAACAAAATCAAATGGAATTTCAATTACTATGCCTTTTTGGGATGAACGATTTAACAAAATGAAAAAAAACTATCCTGAAATTAAAACAGATCAATTTCATATTGATATTTTAGTTGCTAGATTTGTACTTAATCCTGAGTGGTTTGATGTTGTAGTAGCATCGAATTTATTTGGAGATATTCTTTCAGACTTAGGACCTGCTTGCACAGGAACAATTGGAATTGCTCCCTCTGGAAATATTAATCCAGAAAATAAATTTCCGTCTTTGTTTGAACCAGTTCATGGTTCTGCCCCTGATATTGCAGGAAAAGGAATTGCAAATCCTGTAGGACAAATTTGGTCTGGAGCAATGATGCTAGATTATTTAGGAGAAAAAGAAGCATCTAATTCAATAGTTGAAGCAATTGAAAAATCTTTAAATGATAAAAGTAACAGAACTAAAGATTTAGGGGGTGATGCTGATACTATTAAATCTTCAAATTCGATTTTAGCTAATCTTTAAATTTTAATTTTCTTTCCTGTTTTTGCACTTTTAGTTATTGCGGCAAAAATTTTTAAAGAAATTAAACCATCATTACCATTAACTTTTGGTTTAACTTTTTTTGCAACAACATCCGCAAAATGATCAATTTGATTTACTAATGTATTGTCATCTTTTTTATTTTTATCTTCATTAACAAAAATTTTATTCCACCAGCTTCGTTCTTTTTTATAGAACCAATATTTAAGATTAGGAAACTGTAAAGAACCTTTGGTGCCTCCAATCATATAAGCAGATTGGTTTGTAATTGGGTATACAGGATTTTCTCCAGCGGTTAATTCGTAACTCCACGGCGCAACAATTGTATCTGATAAATTAAGTGTACAAAGCGCTCCTGAATTAAAGATCAAGCTTATTGTAGCTGTATCCTCTACTTGAAATTTTCTAGTTTTATTAGTTGTAAATGCTTGAACATATTTTATTGAACCTAACAAATAACAAATCATATCAATATCGTGCACTAAATTGATACCTAAAGGCCCTCCACCTTTCCTAACTCTCCATTTTTCTTTGTAATAAGCTTTATGTTTATATAACCAGCATAAAACGTTTACGGAAACAATGTTACCCAATCTACCTTTGTTAATAACGTCTTTTACCTTAGAAACTATTGAATTGTGTCGACGATGATATCCAATCAATAATGGTGTTTTGTTCTTGTTTGCACTATTTATAATTTTTTTTGCAGATTTAATATTATCTGAAATAGGTTTTTCTAATAGAACAGGTATTTTATTTTTCAAAAAACTTACAGTATGTTTTTCATGTAATTGATTAGGAGTAGCAACTATTACAGCATCAAGATTTTTTGAATTTAAAAGCTCTGATACATTTGAATACAATGGAATTTTATATTTTTTTGATAAATTTTTAGCATTATTACTAATGTCTACTATTGAATGAAGATTTGCTTTCTTTGATTTTTGAATAGCTTTTATGTGTTGTAAGCCCATTAAACCTGTTCCAACTATAGAAATATTAATTTTTTTACTCATAAATTAATTAATTTTAATTTTTGTAAAGCATGTATACCTTTTATTGGGTTTAATTAAAGTACTTGGAAAATTTTTATTATTAGGTGCATCAGGAAAGTATTGTGTTTCTAAACAAATGCCTTGATAGGGAAATAATTTTTTTTTGTAATTTAGATTTTGTGCTGAATAAAGCTGGGCACCAGGTAAATTTGAAAAAAAATCAACTCGAACATTAGTATTATTATTTTTTAAGGTTCCAACTAAATTTCTATCATTTTTCTTTACAACAAAAGTTGTGTCAAAACCTTTAAATTTAATATTAAGCTTTTTATTTTTAAAATAATCTAATTTTTTTCCAATGTTTTCAAAATTTGAAAAATCGTAAATAGATTTTTTTACATTTTTAATTCTTCCAGTTGGGATTAAATTTTTATTTATTTGAAGATATTTAGCTGAGTTTAATTTTAGCTCATGATTATAAATCATCTTTTTTTTATTTTTTTCTAAATTCCAATAACTATGATTAGTTAAATTAACATGGGTACTTTTATTGGATTTGTATTCATATTTTATTATAAGAAATTTATTTTTTAGTTGATAAGAACAATTGACAACTAGATTTCCTGGAAAGCCTTGATCGTCATTTGCTGAATTAAGTTGATATACTATTTTATCTTTTGTTTGATTTAATTTTTTCCATGGGAGAATTGAGAAACCAACTTTACCACCGTGAAGTATATTTTTTCCCTCATTTGCATTTAAATTAAATCTTTTATTCTCAATCTTAAATTTTGCATTGGAAATTCTACCTGCATACCTTCCACAAGTAGATCCAACACTTGGATGTTTATACCGATAGTTTTGTTTTGATCCTAAATTTAAAATTAAATTTATTTTCTTTTTCTTGTGATAAACTTCAAAAAGACTGGCACCATAATTAAGTGTTTGAACTCTTAGAAATTTATTTTGAATTATATAGCTTTCAACTTTCACCTAGATCAAGTTATACCACCATCAACAATAAAGCTTTGTTTCGTACATCCAGATGATTGATCTGATGCTAAAAACATTACCATTTGAGCAACATCATTGGGTTTTAATTGTCTTTTTAAAGCCTGACTGTCTAAAATAAGCTTTTTGTACTTTGGTGTTAACCAATGTTTTATTTGTCTTTCAGTAGCTATAGATCCAGGGACCACTGAATTGGTTCTGATATTATATTTCCCATACTCTTGTGCAAAAGATCTAGTTAAACCGACTACGGCAGATTTTGCTGTTTCATAAACAACTTTATCACCTTCGCCTAGCATCCACGAAACTGAACTTAAATTTACAATGGAGCCAGCTTTCATTTTTTTCATAGATTTAACAACAGCTTTAGCTGCAAAAAAATAATGTTTTAAATTGATTGCCATTCGATTTTCCCAATATTTTTCATCCACCTGATCTGTTGTGTGTCTATCATCATTGGCGGCGTTATTAATTAAAGCGTGTATTGGACCTTTTTTTGCAATAATATTTTTGATTGTCTTTTCCAGTTTATTGATATCTAACAAATTACATTCAATGAATTTAGGTCTTCTAAATTTATTTTTCTTAATTTTGTTTAAAAGTTTTTTTGTTTCTTTTAAATCAATATCTACAAAATAAACTTCACTTCCTTGCTCACAAAAATGCTCAACGATTGATGCCCCAATTCCTGAGCCTCCACCAGTTATAAATATTCTTTTATTTTTTAAATCTGAATATTTTACTTTCATGTTATATTCTTTCCTCTGTTTGAGCGTCAAACAAAGATGTTTGTGTTAAATCAAAGTATAATTTTGTTTCCTTTCCCAGATCTATTTTAATTGTAGATGGAAATTTAGCTAAAACTTCTTGGTTTGCATAATCAAATGTCATTATTTGCTCATGACCTATGTACTCACTAAGATCTGCTCTTAAATTAATTTCAAAATCACTTTCATTAAATTTTTTAAAGAATATATGTTCTGGTCTAATACCAAAGAAAACTTCTTTATTATTTAAATTTGATTTATCTTTAAAATCATAATCTTTTATTGGAATTTCTAAATTTGATCCACTCACAGTAAATAACAAGTCGCCTGAATTTTCTTTTAAGATTCCCTTAATAAGATTCATTGATGGAGATCCAATAAAATCTGCAACAAAAGTATTGCTTGGCTTATTATAAATCTTTTCAGGAGTATCATTTTGTTGAATTACTCCATGATTCATAATTGCAATGTTAGTACCCAAACTCATTGCCTCTGTTTGATCATGAGTAACATAAACAACTGTTGTTTTTAGTTGTTGATGAAGTTTTTTTATTTCTCTCCTCATTTCAACCCGTAGCTTTGCATCTAGATTAGATAAAGGTTCATCAAATAAAAATATTCTTGGCTCTCGTACGAGAGCTCTACCAATAGCAACACGTTGTCGTTGTCCTCCAGATAATTGAGAAGGTTTTCTTTCTAACAATTGATCTACCTGTAGAAATTTTGAGACTTTTTCTAACTGTTCTTGTATTTTTTCCTTTGATGTTTTTGCCTGTTTAAGACCAAAAATCATATTCTCCTTAACATTCATAGATGGATACAGAGCGTAAGATTGAAAAACCATAGCAATATTACGGTCTTTTGGTTCTACTTTGCTAACATTATAATCATCAATAAAAACATCACCCTCATTAATTGTTTCTAATCCTGCAATAATATTTAATAAAGTTGATTTTCCACATCCAGATGGTCCTAAAAGAACTAGGAAATTTCCTTCATCTATCTCTAAATTAATCTTTTTTAAAACCTCAGTCGATCCAAAGTTTTTAGATAGTTCTTCAATTTTTAACGTTTTCATTTTTATCCTTTCACTGCTCCTGAAGTTAATCCTCTAATAAAATATTTACCCGCTAATACATAAACTATAAGTGTTGGAATTCCGGCTATAATAGCTGAGGCCATATCTACATTGTATTCTTTCACACTTGTACTTGATAAAACCATATTATTTAATGCTACTTGTATAGGTGCTGCTTCTCCAAATGAAAAAGTTGATCCAAATAAAAAATCATTCCATATTTGTGTAAACTGCCAAATTACAGTTACGACAATAATTGGTGCTGATATTGGAAGTAAAATTTTAAAAAATATTTTAAAAAAACCAGCTCCATCTATTCTGGCAGCTTTAACTAATTCTGTTGGAACAGAAATATAATAATTTCTAAAAAATAATGTCGTAAAAGGTATTCCATAGACAGTATGAACTAAAACTAATCCAATTACTGAATTTGAAATTCCTAATACTCCAAGGGTTCTAGCCATTGGAAGTAATATTGCCTGAAAAGGTATGAAACATCCAAATAATAAAAACAGGAAAACCCATTGATCTCCTTTAAATCGCCATTTAGTTAAAACATAACCTGTCATCGCACCAATAAATGTTGAAAAAAATACTGCTGGTACAACCATCTTGATTGAATTCCAAAAATATGGTCTTAAAAAAGTATCGCCAGCTCCGTATCCTCTACCTCCCCATGCCACTGCCCAAGACTCCAAATTTAATCCGCTTGGCCAACTTAAAAGTGTTCCTTGACGGATCTCTTCCATTGTTTTTAACGAGGTAACAACCATCACGTAAAGTGGAAAAATAAAATAAGAAGCAAAAAGAATTAAAATAAAATACAAAAACCATCTTAAAAACATATTTGTATATTTAGATTTTTGTTCTAACTGCTGATAAGAAGAGGATTTGAGACTATCTTGCATTTTCTCTCCTTAATTCTGAATATAAATATGGGATAATCACAGCTGCTACAGCCATAAACATCATCATCGCGCTGGCAGCAGATAAACCAACTTGGCTTTTATGAAATGCAGTTTGAGTCATGTATAATGCGGGCATAGTTGTTGATATGCCTGGCCCACCTTGTGTAAGTGCTACGATAAGATCATAACTTTTTATAGATATATGAACTAAAATTACAAAGCTCGTAAAAAATACAGGTCTCATCATTGGGAGTAAAATCTTCCAGTAAACTGTAAATAAACTTGCGCCATCTATTTTTGCTGCCTTAACAATTTCATCTTCTACCGACCTTAATCCAGCTAAAAATAGCGCCATCACAAACCCTGCAGATTGCCAAACACCTGCGATAACTATGGTATAAATGGCCATCTCTCTATCTACCAACCAGTCAAAAGTAAAATTCTCAAAACCCCAGTCTCTAAACATTTTTTGGATACCTAAAGTTGGATTTAATATCCACTTCCAAGCAGTTCCTGTGACGATAAAAGATAGTGCCATTGGATATAAATAAATAGTTCTTAACAAACCCTCTGCTCTGATTTTTTGATCTAAAAAAATTGCCAGAATTATTCCTATTACAACACAGAAGATTAAAAATAGTGCTGTAAAAATAAGCAAGTTATCTACTGAAATAAGCCATTTTCTTGATGCCCAAAGTTTTTCATACTGTCCAAATCCCCAAAGTTCATACTTTGGTAGAATTTTAGAATTTGTAAATGATATATATAAAGTCCAAAGTACAAACCCATAAACAAACCAGCCAATCAAACCAACAGCTGGAGCCATTACTATTTTAGGTAAATTTTTTTCTAACCACCTGAACATTATAAATGTTTTTTTATTTTAAGATTTAAAAAAAAGGCCACTTAATCAAAAGTGGCCTTTTAATTTTTATGTATTACATATTAGCTAGAACGGAGTCAGCTAAAGCGTTAGCAGCATCTACAGATGACATATCAGAGTTAAAGTGCTCTGTAATGATATCTTGTAGGGCAGCTTTCATAGTATTTCCTTGAGCCATACCATGAGCAAAACTTGGAACTAATCCACCACTAGCACCTGCTGTTTTAATATCAGAGTTAGAAGTTTTTGCACATTTATCAAACTCATCCATTGGAACATCTAGTCTAGCTGGGATTGAACCTTTGTATAGGTTAAATACTTTTTGGAAGTTTTTACCCATCATTAGTTTTGCTAATAGTTTTTGACCTTCTTGTTTTTCTGGATCGCTAGTTTTGTAGAATATAAAGCTATCTACATTGTATAAATATCCATTATTAGAAGGAGTAGGAGCACAGTAGTAATCTACGCCTGGGACTTTTCCAGCAGCTGTAAATTCACCTTTAGCCCAGTCACCCATAATTTGGAAACCAGCTTTACCCTCAATTACCATACCTGTAGCAACGTTCCAGTCTCTTCCTGGACTACCTTCGTCTGTATAGCTTTGAAGTTTTCTCATTTGATCAAAAACTTTAACTGTAGTTTCGCTTCTTAAACAACTTTCTTTAAGATCAACGTAACAATTTTTATAGTAGTTATTTCCACCTATACCCATAGCAACGGCTTCAAAAACTGTAGCATCTTGCCAAGCTTGACCTCCATGAGCGAATGGAATTATTCCTGCAGCTTTTAACTTTTCTGCAGCAGCATTTACTTCATCCCAAGTTGTTGGAACTGAAATACCATTAGCATCAAATACAGCTTTGTTTGCCCACATCCAATCAATTCTGTGAATGTTAACTGGTGCAGCACAATATGGTCCGCTGTTATTTTCACATTTATGTACAGCAGCAATCATTGGATCTAAAAGTTTATCCCAACCTTCAGATTGAGCAATTGCATCAATGTTATATGGAGCTACAACACCTTCTTGGTCATATTCTTGAATTGTTGGTCCTTTAATTTGTGATGCTGATGGAGGATCTCCGGCAACGATTCTTGCTTTTAGCGCAACGTTAGCAGCGTCTCCACCACCACCTGTTACTGGCATGTCCATCCATTCACCGCCGTTTGCAGCGAAATCGTCTTTTAAAACTTTAAGTGCAGCAGCTTCACCACCAGACGTCCACCAGTGCAATACCTCAATCTTAGGGCCGGCAATTGATGAAGTAGATGTGAAGGCTAATGTAATTAAAGCAATTATTATTTTTTTCATATCTTCTCTTCCTCTATTTTTTAGTTAACTATTTTTTTAAAAGCGAAACTATAAGTAGAATAATTCTCAATTGATAACTAAAAAAACGTTATACAACTAAAAATTGATATTAATTTTTTTCTTTATTTTAGTGTGTTTTTTTTAATTCTAAAAAAAATTTTTTTTTTTAAATCAATCTACAGTTGAACTTCTAATATGTCGCGCTTCTTCCTAATCTTGCGGCACCTCTAACACCACTAGCGTCTCCGTATCTAGGTTTTAAAAAAACACCCTCATATTCTCTACCAATAACAAATTTTCTTACCAATGAATCAATTTCATGCAAAAAATCAATTTCATTTGAAACTCCTCCTCCAAATATAAAAGCGTCAGGGTCTAAAATATTTATGATACTAGAAAGAGACATTGCTAAATTAACTTTAAAATCATCAATAAATCTTTCAGCATCTAAATCATGTTTTCTATTTAATTCAAAAATTTCATTTGTTTTTAAATTTTTTCCATAAAGTTTCTTAAATCTTTTTGCTAAACTTAAACCAGACAAAAAACTTTCAATCTCTGCTTCCCTTGCGTTACTGGAGTCAAAATTTTCTTTCTTAGCTGCAAAATATGGAATTTGGTTATGTCCCCATTCACCTGCTACTCCATTCGAGCCAGTAATAATTTTTTTATCTATTACTAAACCACCTCCGACTCCTGAGCCTAGTATAATTCCATAAACGATTTTATAATGTGTGCCAGCTCCATCTGTTGCTTCAGATAAAGCAAAACAATTTGCATCATTTTCACAAAAAACTTCTTTTCCAAGAGCTTTACGTAGATCACTTTGAAATGGTTTTTTTTCTAACCATGTTATGTTTGGAGCATTTTTTACCAATCCAGTTTGAGGAGAATGAACTCCTGGATGACAAACACCAATTGGAAGTTCTTGTCTAAACTCTTGTTCTAATTTTCTATGGATATCTCTTATCGCAGTTACAATTTGAGTGTACTCCTTCGGACACGATATTCTTGATCTGTGCTTTTCATTACCATTTTCTTCAAGGACAACACTCTCAATTTTAGTTGCACCTACATCAATACCTATTTGCATAACTAATATGTCGCTCTTCCACCGCTTAAATCGAAAACAGCTGCAGTTGAAAATGAATTTTCTTCACTAGCTAGCCAAGTTACTAATGAAGCTAATTCTTCAACTTTTGCAAATTTATTTCTTGGAATTTTTGATAACATATAACTTATATGCTCTTCAGTCATTTGATCAAAAATTCTTGTTTTAGCTGCTGCTGGAGTCACACAATTTACAGCTATATTTTTTTGTGCTAGCTCTTTCCCTAATGATTTAGTTAAACCTATAACGCCAGCTTTAGAGGTACTATAAGCACTAGCATTTGGGTTTCCTTCTTTTCCTGCAATAGATGCAATGTTAACTATTCTTCCATAATCATTTTTTAACATAAATGGAACAACTGCTTTACAACAATAAAAAACTGAATTTAAATTTAAATTCATCACTTTTTTCCATTCATCTAATGGATATTCAGCTACAGTAGTATTCATACCCGCAATACCTGCGTTGTTAATGAAAATATCTATTTTTCCGTATTTTTTTTCTACTTCTTCTAAATTTTTATTTACTATTTCAAAATTAGTTACGTCTACAATTTGATGACTTAGGTGTTCTGATTTGACTTTATCAATCGCTTCTTTGGCTGCACTTTCATCAATATCCCAAATTACAACTTTAGCTCCTGCTTCAATAAATCTTTCGGTTATTGCTAAACCAAATCCCTGGGCTCCACCAGTAACAACTGCCACTCGATTATTTAAATCGTACTTAATCATAATTTCTTTTTAAATTTTCTTGATCTTATTAAAGGAAAAGCCAAAGCAATTAAAGACAAAATAAAGAATGTTAAAGCAATTGGTCTTGTGAAAAACATCAGCCAATTACCATCAAATATAACCAGAGATTGTCTTAAAGTTCCTTCAACTAATTCTCCTAAAATTAATCCGATAATAACTGGCACAACTGAAAAACCATATCTTCTCATAAAAAAACCTAGTACTCCAAAAAATAACATTATCCAAACATCAATTATTGATTGATTTAATGAATACGTTCCACAAACCGAAACTGCAAAAATCATTGGCCATAAAATTTTATTAGGAACTAAAGTTATTCTTGCAAAAATTTTTGCACCAAAAAAACCAAAAATAAAAAAGAGAATATTAGCAATCAACATAGCGCCAAAAATTCCATATAAGAAATCAGGCTGCTCTCTAAACAAATCTGGTCCAGGTCTAACACCATGAATAATCAATCCAGTAAGTATAACCGCTGTTGTTGCGCTACCAGGAATTCCAAGAGCTAAAGTTGGAACCATCGCGCCACCTGTTGCTGCATTATTTGCTGCTTCTGCACCTGCAATACCTTCTATTGATCCTTTTCCAAATTCTTCTGGATTTTTTGAAAACCTCTTAGCCTCAGAATAACCAATTAAAGATGCAACTGTTCCACCTTCTGCAGGCAGAACTCCAATAAATGATCCAATCCCACTTGATCGTAATATTGTTTTCCATGTTTTTTTATAATCTTCTTTGCTTGGTAATTTAATAGCTTTTAAAGCAATCCTATTAAATATTTGATTTATCAAAGTTGATTGAGTTAACATCTCGCTCATTGCGAAAAGTCCAACTACTACTGGTATAAATCCTATTCCTTCAGTTAATTCATTGATCCCAAAAGTAAAACGATCAATTGAAGTCATAAAATCTTTACCAACTGTAGAAATCAATATTCCAAATGCACCAGCGATTAAATTTTTAATTGGACTACCCTCACCTATAGAAGCAAGCATAGTCAAACCAAATATTGCTAATGCAAAGTATTCTGGTTGACCAAATTCATAAGCAAGTTGGGCTAATATAGGAGCAAAGAAAACTAATATAACGACACTGAAAATACCTCCAACTGTACTTGATACTGTTGCCATCCCTAAAGCCCTTCCTGCTTCACCTTTTTGTGCTAAAGGATAGCCATCTAAACAAGTTGCAGCAGCTGCTGGGGTCCCTGGTGTATTAATAAGTACAGCAGTTATTGCACCACCATAGGTTCCTGCACAATAAATAGAAGTTAACAAAACAATTGCAGATAATGGATCTAGAGTCATTGTGAAAGGTAAGATCAATGCTCCACCTGTTGTTGGTCCTAACCCTGGTAATACACCTAATATTAAACCAAATAAAGTTCCAAAAAATAAAACTAATAATAGTTTAGAACTGAAAAGTGGTGCTAGCATTAATAATAAATTATCCATTTAACTATAGTAAATGTTAGTAATTATTCCTGGGGGAAATCTTAAACCTAAAATGGTTTCAAAAAATATAAAAACAATAATTGGGAAAATAATCCCAACTAGTAATAAATAAAATAATCTTTTTTCTCCCCAACAATAGGAAACAAAGATAGATAAAGCTGAGATTGCTAAAAAGAAATCAAGTGTTTTAGAAACTACTATAAAAATAACAAAACTTAATAAAGTAAGAAAGAATGATCTTGGTAATTTTTTTTCAACTTTCCAAGGATTTTTAGTTGCCAAATAATAGATTAACAATGTCATTACTATTATTAAGACCAAGAGAGCTTTTGGGAATGTAGCTGGCTGTATTCCTCTATTTAAGATTGGAGGAACAATATCAAAAGTAAAAGTTGTGATTAATAATGCTACAGATATTAAAATAATTATAAGAGAAACTCTAAACTCATCTCTAAAAAAAAAGGGCAAACTTTTGTTTGCCCTTTTTTGATTTTGTACATTTTTCATATTCAAATGTACTTTTAATTAGATTAGTTAATGTAACCTAAAGCTTTAAGTTGCGCAGTCATCTCAGCAAGCATTTCTTCCATTTGCTTACCCCATTCATCTGCACCTACGACACTTGTCTCATCAAGACCAATTTCTGTTAAGAAATTTTTGTAGTAGTTGTGGCTCATAGCTTTCATCATTCCAGCCTCTAATTGTTTTACTCTGTCAGCTGGAGCGCCTTTTTTAGTTACGAAACCTCTAACAGTAGATAAAGAAACAGGTATACCTAGTTCTTTTGCTGTTGGAGAGTCTCCAATTTTTGCCATTCTATTGTTTGCCAGTACAACTGAAACACAAAGTTTACCTTCATTAATTTCTGTTAATGCTTCACCTAGGTTTAAAACACCTACATCAATATCTCCTTTGATAAGGTTTGTTTTAATTGGTGCAACACCTTTGTACGCAACGATTGTTGGATCTTTTAATCCACCTTTTTTAGTAAATGCAATTGCACTAACATCGTCAATACCACCTGTATGAGTAGTTCCATATTTTAGGGATTTTGATTTTTGTGTGCTAATAAATTTTTTAGCATCTTTGATATCATTTTTACAATTTACAACAAATAATTGAGGGTCGTCTGTTCCTCTAGCAAGTGGTTGCATATCACTTATCTTAACTTTAGTTTTTCCTAAAGCCATAGAAACAGCATGACCTGTTGTCCAAGTTAAAGTATGATTTCCATCAGCTGGTAAAGACATCATGTAATCCATAGATGCGGCTCCACCACCACCTTTTTTGTTTACTAATTGCATGTCTTGCTTAAGGACTCTTCTTGCTCTTAATAACATCATTCTAGTAGTAACGTCGGTTCCACCACCAAAACCAGCGTGTGTAATTGCTTGTATTGGATGACCATCAGCTTTAGCTGATGTGATCATTAATGGAAGAGCTACAACAAAAAATTCAGTTACTAGAAAAGCAGCTGCTAAAAATAGTTTAAAGCTTTTTTTCATTATTTCCCTCTTTAGTTAATTTATATTTAATAATTTAAACATAATCTGCTACAAGACGTAAAGAAAAAAATGACTGAAAATAAATCTAACATTGCTCTTCTACTTGGTGATCCAGCTGGGATTGGACCAGAATTAATTTCAAAACTTTTAAATGATGAGATGACAAAAAAAGCAAATATCGTCATAATTGGTGAAAAGCAAGTATTTGAAAGTGGAAATAGTATTACAGGAATTTCACATAATATTGATGTTGTAGAAAATTTTGATGAGGTAAATTTTGATAAATCAAATAGATTTTTATTAGATATTTCTAAAGGAAAAAATCATAAATATAAATTAGCTGAACCATCAAGAGAATCTGGCGAAAGTGTATTGGAAGCTTTAGATTTAGCTTTAACTCTTGCTAAAGAAAAAAAAATAGATGCAATTAATTTTGCGCCAATGAATAAGACAAGTTTAAAACTTGGAGGTAATAAACATTCAGATGAATTACAGTTAATGGCTGAAAAACTTGAAGTAAATAGTTTTTGTTGTGAGTTTAATGTAATAGATAATTTTTGGACAGCAAGAGTAACTTCTCATATTCCAATAAAAGAAGTTGCTAAATATATTACTAAAGAAAATATCATGAAGCCTATAAAATTAATAAATGAGGTTATGGAGTTGAATGGTGTTAAAAATCCTAGAATTGCTATTCAAGCTCTAAATCCACACGCAGAGTTTGGTACAGAAGAAAAAGACGAAATCATTCCTGCAATTGAGGAAGCAAAAAAACTCGGTTACAACGTTGATGGGCCACTGCCATGCGATACCTCTTTTGTCGTAGCCTACAAAAATAAAAACCATGATTGTATGGTTGGCATGTATCATGATGCGTTACAATCTGGTCTTAAAGCATTTGGTTTCGATAGAGGAGTTACAGTTCAAGGTGGATTGACCATACCAGTAACTACTACTGCGCATGGATCAGCATTTGCTATCGCTGGAAAAAATGAGGCTAATCTAGCTCCGATTTTAAACTCTTTTAAAATTGCATTATCAATGGCTGAAAATAAAAAGAATTAAACCTAATTATCTGTTAGTTCTTTAGCAAAAGGCATAGATGAAGCAGCACCTAATCTTGTCGTTGAAATACCTGCAACTTTATTTGCGAATGATAAGGCTTCTTTTATATCTAGATCATTTGCTAAACCAACAGCAAAAGCACCATTAAATGCGTCTCCTGCTCCTGTGGTATCTATTACACGTTGTTTTAGTTTATAAGCTTCCAGGAAAAAGTTTTCTTTTCCGTTTGCGAAATAAACACCTTTTTCACCTAAAGTAATAATCACATTTTTTATACCCTTTTTTAACAACTCATTAGATGCGTTTTTTATATCTTCACTTGTTTCAATTTTTTTATTTAAATAAAATTCAGCTTCTGTTTTATTGGGTGTAAAAAAATCTATTATTTTGAAAATATCCTCATCAATTTTACGTGCTGGGGCAGGATTTAAAATAGTTATACATTTATGTTCTTTTGCTTTTTTTAATGCGTAAATAGTAATTTCATCAGGAGTTTCCATTTGTGTCAAAAATATTTCTGAATTTTTAATTGTTTCAACTTTATTATCTATATCTTCAGCAACTAGATGTTCAGCCGCTCCAGAAACAATATTGATTGCATTGTTTCCATCTTTATCGATCATGATACCAGCAACTCCTGTAAAAAGTTTTTCATCCTGAATAATTGAATGAGTTTTTACTCCAGCTTTATTATAAAGATTAAATGCCATTTCGGAATGACTATCTTTACCAACTTTGGTAATAAAACTTACATCTCCATTTAATCTAGCAGCTGCAATCGCTTGATTTGATCCTTTTCCACCTGGACCTACTAAATGTTTTTTTCCTAAAATTGTTTGACCTTCACTGGGAATTCTATCTCCAATAAAACATAAATCTGCTACAAAAACTCCTAATATAGAAATAGATTTCATTTGTTAAATTTTATGACCAAACCTTGCCATCTGGTAAAATTACACCTTTGGTTAAAACAAAACATCCAAAAGGTCTAGCATCTGTAGTTGTAACTATGCAGTATGCTTTTTTTGCTTCTTCATAAAAATTTTGTCTAGATATTGAGCCAACTTTCCAATTTTCTCCAGAAACATTTTTAACTACATCAATAAATTCCTTATGCGTCTCTGTTAATTCATCTGGTTGATCATCCACTTCCATTCTCAAAGCTGGAGATCCACCTTGTGTAACAATAAAACTATCAAGAGGAAAAACTGAAAGGATTGCTGAGGCTGCTTCTTTAATACCAACTCCATCTAATCTTATTACCTTATCATTAGAAGTATTAGCAGGAAAATTCGCATCAGCTAAAATTAATTTTTCTCCATGACCCATAGATCTTAGATGAAATAATAATTCAGGGCTTAAAACTGGATTAATATTTATTAACATTAAAATATTATATTACATAAAAAAAAAGGGTGGAATTAAATTCCACCCTTTTTAATATTTTATTATCTAATGATTATTTAAAATCGTTAGCGTTTTCTTTTGTAACCAATTGTGTTCCTGTATCGATATTTGGATCAATACTTCCACCATTAGCTAATTCAAGAGCATATTTTACTCCATATGCACCCATGTTATAAGAAAACTGAGCAATTGTTGCTGTCATTTCTCCTTTTAAGATACTTGTAGCTGCATCTGGAGTAGCATCAAATCCTACGACAACTACATCATTCATATCTGCATCTTTAAGCGCCTGCATAGCACCTAAACCCATATTGTCATTTGAAGCAAATATTGCTTTGATGTTTGGATTTTTTAAGATGATCGACTCAGTTACAGATCTACCTTTTGCAGTATCCCACTCAGCAGTTTGAGTTGCAACAATGTTTAATCCACAATTTTTGAAACCTTTTATTGCTCCATCTCTTCTTAGCAAAGCTGTTGATTGAGACTCGATACCAGTCAAAATTGCTACGTCAGATCCTTTTGGAGTTTTATCACAAATAAATTTTGCGGCTAACTCTGCACCGTTCATATTATTTGTACCAATAAAAGTTACTCCTTCGTTTATTCCTTTTGTATCAACAAATACTACTGGAACACCACTTTTGATAGCATCATCAACGATCGGAGCAAACGCATTAGGATCTCCTGGTGCAAGTGCTAAAGCATCAACACCTTTTGCCAGTTGGTCCTCTACTTGGTTTATCTGTGCTTGAACATCTCCTTCTTGAGGAGGTGCAATTAAAATTAATTTAACACCTAGTTTTTTAGCTTCCTCTTCAGCACCTTTTGTTACAGATGCCCAAAAAGGATTTCCTGATCCAGGACCTTTAATACTGAATAGAATTTTTTTACCATGTCCATCAGCAAAAGAAACTGAACCTATACTGATTGATAAAAATATTGCTGTAAAAAAAACAACAATTTGTTTTGTTAAGTTCTTCATTTATTTCCCCTATTGTTATTTACAAAACTAAATTAAATAAAAAAATTGAATAGAGTTCAACTGTTTATAAATGTAGTAAGACAATTTTGAATACAACTAGGGATTGTAAGTACGAATAATTTACTTTCTAGTTCCCAAATCTCTTCTTAATACATCTATGTAAACTGCAAGAACTATTATTGAACCTATTAAAACCTGCTGCCAAAAAGAACTAACATCCATCAAATTGAGACCATTTCTTAAAATTCCCATAATCATTACACCTGCAAATACTCCTAGAACTGTACCTCTTCCACCAAAAAAACTTGCTCCTCCAATTATGCATGCAGCAATCGCATCAAGTTCGGATTGAAGTCCAGCATTCGGATAACCTGAGTCCGTTCTACCTGCTAAAATTAAAGCACCAATACCAGATAGAAATCCACATAATGAATAAACTATAACTAAAATTTTGTTAACATTTATTCCAGATGCTCTAGCAGCATTTGGATTTCCTCCGATTGCGTAAATCCATTTTCCAGTTTTACTATGATTTAAAAAAATCCAAAAAATTATATATACAATTGCAATCAAAACTAAACTTACAGGAAGGTATTGTGATTTTTCTAATCCTAACCATTGAAGATCAATTCTTCCATGACCAAGGTACCTAACTTCATCTGTAAAACCACTTATAGGAGTTCCACCAGAGATTAGATTTCCAGTTCCTCTAAATATATAAAGTGTACCTAAAGTCATTATAAAAGGATGTGGCATGCGAAGTAAGGTGATACCTAGGCCATTAAATAGACCGCATAAAAATCCTGCAATTAAAGGTGTAATAACCACAATGTACCAAGGCGCTCCAGCTTTAGCAACAACAGCTAAAATCATTAATGATAACATCATGATTGAACCAACCGAAAGATCAATTCCAGCAGTCACAATTACCATAAATACTCCCAAAGCTAACATTGATTGCCAAGATATTTGTTTAAAAACGTTAGTTACATTTCTCCAAGATAAAAAAACATCTGGTTGTAAAATGTGCATAACCAAAATCATAATTACTAATAAAAGAAGAATTCCATATTTTTCTAAATATGGCATTAGTTTCAAATGTAGACTTAAAATTTTTTTATCTTTATCTTCCATATTTATTTTTTTCCCATAATCCAACCAATCACTTCATCTCTAGAGGTATTTGATAAGTTGGCTTCTGCAAAATTTGTTCCCTGAAACAAAGCCATTACTCTGTCACATACTGTAAATATATCATCCATTCTATGACTTATTACAATCACTCCAACACCTGTTTTTTTTAAACTATTTATCAGATCTAATACTTTACCCACTTCTTTAATTGCTAATGCAGCAGTTGGTTCATCCATAATTACTACTTTAGCATTAAAAGCTGTAGACCTAGCAATAGCAACTGCTTGTCTTTGACCACCTGAAAGTTCTTCTACTTTCTGATCTGCACTTTTTACATTTATTTTTAATTTATCTAGATGAGCATTTGTTAATTCTTTTATTTTATTAAAGTCTAATAATTTGATAAATCCTAAATTTTTAGTGGGTTCTCTTCCAAGAAATATATTTTCACCTATTGGTAAGTTTCCAGCTAAGGCAAGATCTTGATAAACCATTTCTAAGCCTAAGTTTTGAGAGTCTCTTGGACTTTCTAAAATTT